>JAYSTO010000196.1:0-5050 GCA_043719675.1 Gammaproteobacteria bacterium
CAAATACTGATCCGGCGCGGCTGCAACTTAAATATAAAGGCAAGCCGTTGGCGGATACGCTGGTGGTGGCGTTTAATAAAAAAGATCCGGCTAAGAAATTTAAAGCCCGTTCAGGCACCGATGGTCGTGTCGTGTTGCCTTTGTATGACCGTGGAGTTTGGCTGATAACCGCTGTACACATGACACCTGCTTCGGTTTTATCGTCGCATGATTGGGAATCATTCTGGGCCTCGCTGAGTTTTGAGCTGCCGTAGGGGCTGCTCGAAAAAAACGGCGGCTCAAGATGAGCCGCCGTTGCTGATCAACTGATCAGTTCCGGTTCTGTGTCCTCCGGGGAGTTGACGGTGATGTTTTCCACCTCCTCCGGTTCGGTGTCTTCACTGGTGACGTCGGTAATCTTCGTCACGTTCTGCACAAAACTGTCCTGATTGGCGCCACCGTTGTTGCCACCACCGCAGGCGGAAAGCAACGATCCGGTAAGAATCAGTATAGCTGCAAGTGTGATTGTATTAGTGTGCATAGAGACTCCTATTAATTACCCGTGTTCGGTGAGCCGGGCAGGGGTTGTTTGAGGTAGGGGAAGGTGCTATCAAACATGCTATCGTTCACCAGTGCCCCATCAGTGAGATCAAGACCTCCAGCAGCGGCGTCGGTCGGTACACAACCGACATTGATCGTGCACAACTTGCCCATCATGACCCGTAATGCGATATCAACCACGTCGTCACCCGGACGTCGGCCATTGGGGAAGCCCGCCGCATCACTACCAATGACACCGAGATTATTTTGAGTACCTGCCGCCGTGACAGGTGTGGTCGTGTTCAGGCGCAACATTTCCGCTGCTTTGACATTAGCAGGTTGATTGATGCCCGGTACACCGGTCAAGAACGCGATGACCAAATCATTACGTGGGAAATTGGTTGGTGCAGGCGCGTTGAACAGTAACTCGATTAGCCTCGGCAAGGTAGGGTGCGTGACATAATCAGCAAATTGTTCTGCATCGTTCCGCGGTTGGGAGGCATTGAATCTGTCTTTGTCCTTGAGGCCAATCACCACTTCATTGACCAAGGGTGCCGACAGGCGTGATACCTGTACCCACGGCCCGCCTTCTTTCGCAGGACGCTCGAAACTGGGCTGTGAACGCAGCAAACGCCCTTGCCGCAGACTTGCAGTAGTCCAGGCACCAATCACTGGTTCGCTGCCATTGGTCAAACACGCCGTGGGGATTTCCAGAACCAATGAGGTAACATTCGAATCCGCCAATGAATCTGTTTTGCCATTGACAGGACCCGTGGGTGCGGTATTGATGAGATCAAAGGTCTCACCAAGATTCACCACAAAGGGGTCTTTACGTTGGCCGACAAACATTCGTGATGTCCCTTGGCAACCGGGAATGCTGACATTATAGATGTGGCTGTTGGCGTAGGCCGCGTAATCAGGAATCGATTTTGTGCCGATGTTATCAACGGGCTTGGCAAAATTTCTTTCCGCATTTGCCGCATTGGTGACGTACTGTAATGCATTGTTATTGCGACGGTTATTGCGCACTACATTGACGGTGTATGACTCAAGTACATTTAGTGCGCTGTTATTGGCGGCAGATATCGAACCACTATTAATTAACGGAATGGAGACCTGTTTGCCGCCGATATCCAGTTTGGTGTCCCTGAGGGTGTTGTTAAAACGAAATTGAAAGGTAATATCTTCTCTGGCATCACCGTTATTATCAACGTGAATTTCATATAAGGCATCTGGATCCAACGTGAAATAATTTGGCCCGCCATACGGTGCCTGAAGCGGCTGGTAATTGGCGACTATCGTGACATAGCCGCTGCGGCCTGATTCATAACTGCGAAAAATATAGAAGTCAGTGGCATCGACCTTGGGGAGCTCGGTAATAAAAGGTGCTTCGCGATGACTGGAAGCGTACACCGGTAACAGTGTGGTTGAGAATATACCAGCCGTCATCAGGGCCAGTGTTATACGTCGTAGTTTCATGATTTCCTCCGGTTAAGATTAAAAAAGTGATTTCGAATGGTACTACGCAGGCAGTGGATTTCTGGATGTGCTGTGGTGGCCGGAATAGGCCGAACCCCGGGGAACGGTATCGTTACATCCAAGCGGCGGTTCACTGCGTAATAACGGCTAAATACCTGGAAAATATAAGGCCGGACGTGAAATGCATAGCAACGGTGTACAGGCCATGACGCTATCATTCGCGTACAGTGCAGGAATTAATTATACTAGCCCCATGGCAAGAGTCAGCGTAGAGGACGGGGCAAAGATAGCATCACAGAATGTCGAGCAGGATCGGACATTGTGTGGGTTGATTTCGCGTTTGCGCAACAAAAATCAAGCGGCACTGGCCGAGCTTTATGATATCACCGCTGCGCGCGTCTATGCCTTGGCGCGGAAAATTACCGGTGAGGTGCAGGCCGCGGAAGAGGTGGTGAGCGACGTGTATCTGCAAGTGTGGCAGCAGGCTGAACGTTATGACAGCACACGTGGCCGCGTATTAGCCTGGGTGATGACCATCTGCCGTTCGCGTGCGTTGGACTGGTTACGGCGGCGTGATCAGGCGCAAGCCTATGCTGATCCATTGAGTTTACAAGCAGAGCGGATACAAGATGATGCAACACCATTGGAATTGTTGATCTTATTGGAACGTAAGAGCCGTGTGCATGATGTCATGGTGTTGTTGCCAGAAACACAGCAACAACTATTATCGCTTGCCTTTTTTAAAGGGTTGACCCATCAGGAAATTGCCGATCATACCGGCATGCCATTGGGGACGGTCAAAACCGTTATACGCACGGCGTTGCTAAAATTAAGTGAGCACCTGGATTTACGGGCGCTGCAAGTGGAGGGAAAACTATGATCCAGCCCGATGATGATACCGTGATCAACCAGGCCGTATTAAGTGAGTTGCTTGAGGCGGTGGCGCCGATGGCGCCGCCCACAGGATTAAAGGCCAGGGTTTTGGCGCGTGTAAGTGCGCAGGAGAGTGCCTTTGTCACGGTGCGTGCAAGCGATGACTGGCGTAATCTATTGCCGGGTGTTGATTATAAAATGCTGTTGTTTGATAAGTTAACCGGGCATAAATCGTTTTTAATGCGTGTCGCACCGGGCATGCACATGCCAGCACATGGACATCACGGCAACGAAGAATGTGTGGTGTTGGCGGGTGAGTTTACCTTTGACAATGTCACCCTCAAAGCGGGTGACTTTCATATGGCGACGAAAGACGTTGAACACAGTGCCGCTTACACGGAAAAAGGTGTGACTGTCTATATTCGTGCATCTATCGAAGATTATTCTGGGGTTAATCTCTGAGCGGTTGGTTATACGCTTATTGAGTTTGTACTTTTGTCGCGGTTGTTCAGTGACGGAAGTGGCGCATCCCAGTGAAGACCATCGCCATGCCGTGTTCGTTGGCGGCGGTTATGACTTCTTCATCACGCATGGAGCCACCGGGTTGGATCACGGCGCTGATGCCAACGCTGGCGGCTTGATCGATACCGTCACGAAATGGAAAGAAGGCATCGGAGGCCATCACTGATCCCTTGACGATTAATCCTGCCTGTTCGGCCTTGATCGCGGCGATGCGTGCGGAGTTGATGCGACTCATTTGCCCGGCACCCACGCCAATCGTCATGTTGTCTTTACCGTAGACAATCGCATTGGATTTAACAAACTTGCACACCCTCCAGCTAAACAATAAGGTTGCCATTTCCTCCGTGGTCGGCGCACGCTGACTGACTACTTTTAATTCGGAATACAAGGCCAGATCGCTTTCTTGTACCAGCAGACCACCGTTGACACGTTTGAAATCAAGCCGTGCAGATGGCGTTGTTGACCAAGTGCTGCACTCCAGTAGCCGCACATTTTTTTTTGCCGTGGCAACGGTAACCGCATCCGCATTGACCCTGGGGGCTATGATCACCTCAACGAATTGACGATCCAAAATTGTCTGGATTGTCTTACCATCAAGTTCCTGATTAAAGGCAATGATGCCGCCAAAGGCAGACTCCGGATCGGTTTTATAGGCACGCTCATAGGCGTCGAGCAGGTTTTTGCCCAAGGCGACGCCGCAGGGATTAGCGTGTTTGACGATCACACACGCGGCACCATCGTTAAATTGTTTAATACATTCCAATGCAGCGTCGGTGTCAGCGATGTTGTTATACGAAAGTTCTTTTCCCTGTAATTGTTTTGCCGTGGCAACGCTGACCTCGTTGCTATTGTTTTCGACATAGAATGCGGCGAGTTGATGCGGATTCTCACCGTAACGCATTTCCTGTTGCTTGCGTACCTGCAGGTTAAAGGTGCGCGGAAAACACGATTTGCTGTGGTCGGGCGTTATGGTGCCCAGATAATTAGCAATCGCACCATCATAACGCGCGGTGTGTTCAAACACTTTTACAGCCAGATCAAAACGGGTGTGGGCGCTGACGGTGCCAGCCTGTTGCTGCATTTCGTTGAGGACGCGTGCGTAATCGCTGGTATCCACCACCACGGTGACATCACGGTGATTCTTGGCGGCGGAACGCAACATGGTGGGTCCGCCGATATCAATGTTCTCAATCGCGGTGGCCAGATCACACGCGGGATTTGCCACTGTCTGTTCAAACGGATAGAGGTTTACCACCACCAGATCAATCGGCGGGATGTTGTGCTGTTGCATGATTTGGTCATCGGTACCACGGCGACCGAGCAGGCCACCGTGAATTTTCGGATGCAAGGTTTTTACCCGGCCATCCATCATCTCAGGAAAACCGGTGTAATCGGCGACTTCGGTAACGGGAATGTTGTTTTGCGCCAGCAATTTCGCCGTGCCGCCGGTAGATAAGATTTCAATGTTGAATTTGTCGTGTAAGGCGCGCGCGAATTCAACGACACCGGTTTTATCTGAGACACTAATCAGTGCGCGGGTGATTTTATTCATAGCGACAAGCAACAACGGACGAGCAACGATACTTTATACTCGCCTCGTTACCCGTCCCTCGTCTCTGACTTTATTGATGTAAACCGTACATCTTGAGTTTTTTGC
>JAYSTO010000197.1:0-13706 GCA_043719675.1 Gammaproteobacteria bacterium
ATCGTGGCTGAATTTATGGTTAGGATAGAGTGTCTGGAATTTTTTGATAAAAACGATGGAATCGCTCCATAATGTTTTGTTGACGGCAAGCGTGATCGCGTCATATAAACCAGTTGCAGCGATATCTGAGGAAGGAACAACGTCAGCTATGCGTGCGTAATGGTTAATCGCATCATCTGTCTTATGTTGGGTTGAGGCATTCGTACCCTGAGCATAAATAGAAAGGGCGAGGTTGTCAGATAATTGTTTACTGTCCTTCTCTGCAATTTTGCCGCCGTTCAGCAGTGTTGTATAAATCGCTTCCGCCTCAGGATATTTTTGCAGACGGTAGTAGGAATGCGCCTTGATGATATTGATGTTATTAATCGCAGTTGCATCAATAGTTTTGGTGTTGCTTAAAAGTTCGGCGAGTTTAATGGCGTCTTCATAGATGCCGGCACTAAACGCCTGTTCCGCAGCATGGACAGTAATTTTTGCGGTTCGGCTGTCGTTAGGATATAACTGGCTGTATAGCAGTGAATATTTAAACAGTTTAGTGAGGTGTGCGGTGTTGGTCTTGCCGCTTTGATTGTCCTTGTTCATTCGAGCCAATAAGACAATGCTTTCATACGCGGCATCTTTGTTCAGGATAATGTCTGAGTCATATGCCGCAAGTTCATAGTGGTGTAGTGCCAGTTCAGAATCCTTATGCAGGTTTAGCAGATCAGCGTATAGGTAGTGAATATTATCTTTTCGTGCGGAGGAGGGGTAGTTGTCCAGATAACGTTCGTACCATTTTTTTGCAATATTAAATGCCTCGGCTTTTTGTGAGGTCTGGTATGCTTTATGAGAGTCTGCGGCGACAAGTAACATATGGTCCTTTAGGTCGGACTTTACGTTATTGTAGACGGATAGATTGATGTTTTTTTCTGTCCAGTAGCGGCTTTTTGGATGATAAGTATCATATAAAACGTCAATGGCCTGATAGGCCTTGGCTAAAAAGCCACTTTGTTTCCACGCATCGATTATTTTTAAATGGGCCTCCGGAACGTGAATAGATTTCGGAAAATGCTTATTATATTGGTTAAGTGTTTCAACCGCATCGGTGAATCGTTGTTGTTTTAAATAAATATCGCTCACTTGGACATATGTTGGGTATGCATATTTCGAATCTTGATTTTTTGTAAAATACTCGCGTAATGGCTCGGTACCACCCATATAGGAAAAACACAGGGCGATGGCGCGGATATACTCATTAAATTGATCTTTTGCCGTAGTGCTTAATTTTGCAGAATCAGAAAAATCATTAGCATTCACGATTTCAAAAAAATCATCTACCGCCTCACTGTAATATTCCTGTTTAAATCTGGCCCATCCGCGTTTATAGAGTGCTTTTTCATAAAAAACATTGTCTTTTTTTGATACAATGACTTCGGTATAGATGTCTTCTGCCTTGTTATATTTTTTGTTACTGAAGGCGTCTTCGCCGAGCCTGAACTGACTCTCGACGTAGTACTTGGATTTCGGATATTTATTAGTTAGTTGGGTTAATGTATTGTTTGACTTTTCATGTTCACCTTGTTGCTCATAGGCCATGGCCAGTTGATATAAGGCTTTATCATTATCTTTTGAATTCGGATAGTCGCGCATAGAAGTAAGCAGCAGGTCAATGGTTCTATTCAGAGTTGATCCTTGGATATCATGCTCAATCGTAGAGGCTGCATTATTGTTTTCGCCTTTACTTTTGGCCAGTTTTTCCGATAGTTCGAACTCCAGTTGTGCCAGTCGGTGCAGGGCATCGAGTCTCGATAAGTCGCCTTTTGAGGAAAACTTGAGATACTCTGAATAGGCCTGTCGAATTTCTTCGACACTCTTTGGTTTGACAAATACAGCGGTGCTCTCCTTGTTTTTGCCGTATACATCAATGTCACGCAGCGTTGTTTTCTTTTGCGGAGAACTGCAGGCCGTGACAAGTGTAATAAATGTGATGGTCAGGAAGAAGCGCATAGGGTTAATTCGTTGATTCTTTGTTGTCATATAAGCGAGCTATGCCATAACGTGACTGGTTCATATAACTGGTTAAGTGTGTGACCCGTTCATTTAAGACGGTACGAACAAAGGTTTGCATGACAGAGAGGTAGCTGGTTTCGGTATTGATATATTCACGCGTGAGTTGATCGGCCGCAATCTTCTCGACAAGCGGGCGATAAGCAACAAGGAGTTTATAATTGCCTGTGAACGATTCCGGTGCAATGCCGCTGATGTCGACAATCTGTTTGTCAATCATGAGTCGTTGTTTTTCATCAAAAGTTACGATGGTTTTGTAGGCGGAGGTATCCAGATTGATAAGGCGATTAGTCTCGTGGATACGTTGTTCATAAAACTTAATGGCTTCATTATATCCAGTGGCTGCGGTTGTATGTTGTTTAAGTTTTTCATAAAAAAAGGGTGTCAGTAAATGGGCTTCTTCTACCGGTAATTCAGCAACATTCTTCTCTTTAAGAATTCTTACTGCGTTTAATGCGCCGATAAAGTCTTCTTGGTTGGCGGCTGTGAGGGCAATTCCCAGCAGGGCACGGTTACTGTAAGGGCTATTTAATCCAACGCTGCGAAAGGCGTCACGCGAGTTTCTATAATATTGCTCGCGCAGAAAAGAATAACCTAATATTGTATATAGACGATCAACGGTTTCCTCCTGAGTCGAGACTTTTGTGTTTTTAATGAGTTTTTCCAGAAGAATATGTGCATCTGTCCACCAATCCTGACGAATATTAGCAATTGCCATGTTCAGGCGGGCGACGGTGTAGTATTTTGACGTAGCAGGTATCTTTTCATAATAAACAAGGGCGGAACGATGATCTTTTAGACGTTGAAAAGCAATACCTTGCATAATAATGGCATGATGATTCAATTCTTGCGGTAAGTCGCTGGCGACACCGTCAAGAATATCAAGCGTCATCCGCCATTTATTGCGGGCAAAATGATATTTCGCAAAAAGATAAGACACATTCGCAACAAGCGTTTTATCAGCATCCTCTTTCACTACCTTATACAACTTGTCAGCGGTTTGCCATTCATTTTGATCCAATAAGATGGAAATGAAATTAACTATCGTGGGATTAGTGGCGTTTTTTACAAGCAATGGATAATTTCGGACGATGTTGGCAACGGCATGTATTTTTTCACCTGCTTTTAAGAGCCCCTTTACGCGTGAGTTTAATTGATCCATTGCGTTGTAGGGAGGTGTTTTCTCGTGTTGAATAAAATGCGAATAAAATTGGGATGAAAATTGCTGAAAGTGTTTATCTAACAGATCATTTTTGTCCTGAGGTACAGCAATCGGCGCAGGCTTTACCGCATGGGCTTGGCCGCCACCGAAATTAAGCGCCAATATAAAACCGGCAATCGAATAGAAATAATTTAAACGCATAGTCATCGCTTTTTCATTGTTCAACTGCAACACGATAAATAAGCTTCGTGTCCCCGTAAATTAATAAATCGTATCCATAACAGCTGATTATGTAATGTTATAGGTAAATTGTCCTTCGTCGGTGACACCAATGTGGATATTGTTTATCGATTCTTCGCTGCTCATTTTTGACAGACATTCTGTCGCCAACTCAGGTAGCAGTGACCGCGTGAGAATATTTTCTATATTGCGGGCGCCGGTATCCACTTCCTGACAACGTGCGACAATATGTAAAAGAACATCACCGCTATACGAAAAGGTAGCCTTATAGTTCTCTA
Organism: Gammaproteobacteria bacterium; assembly: GCA_043719675.1. GTDB lineage: Bacteria > Pseudomonadota > Gammaproteobacteria > UBA6429 > Thiohalophilaceae > JACQBC01. The sequence continues at coordinate 3,727 of JAYSTO010000197.1, forward strand.
TGACCCGTTTCTCGATACGCTTCATGTTGAGTTCGCAAATTTTCATCATATCGTCATCATTCAGCGGGTAGTAGGGGATGATGGTGGTACGTCCCAAGAATGCCGGTTTAAAATACTTCAGCAGGTGTGGCCGAAAGTTATCAAGCAGCACATCGGGTGCAGGCGGTTCCTCACTGGCCGCACACATTGCCCGAATATGTTCTTCAGCCGCATTTGATGTCATGATGATCACGGTGTTGCGGAAATCGATATCCCGTCCTTCACCATCACGTATCGTTCCCTTATCAAACAAGTTATAAAAAATATCCTGCACGCCGGGGTGTGCTTTTTCCATTTCATCCAGGAGCAATACGCTGTGGGGTTTTCGCCGGACAGCTTCTGTGAGTACGCCGCCTTCGCCATAACCCACATAGCCGGGCGGGGAGCCTAATAACATCGACACTTTATGTTCTTCCTTGAATTCCGACATGTTTATGGTAGTGATCGTATGTTCACCACCATAGAGTACATCGGCAAGGGCAAGGGCAGTTTCGGTTTTACCAACACCACTGGGACCAACCATAAAGAAAACACCCACTGGCTTGCGTGGGTCAGTAAGTCCGGCGCGTGAGGTACGAATACTTTCGGCGATTGCACTCAAGGCATGCGATTGCCCGATGACGCGTTTTGCCAATGCATCTTTAAGTTTGAGAATAGATTGGATTTCATCTGAAACCATTTTGCCAACGGGAATGCCGGTCCAGTTTGCAACGACTTCAGCGATCGACTGACCATCGACATTCAGATGCATCATCGGGTCTTTGCCTTGTATCTGGGTCAACTCCTCCATAAACTGATGGACTTTGGGTTTGAGGGTTTCTCGTTCTTTATCAGATAAAGGACTTGCCGTGCTTTTTTGTTTACGCTCTGCTTCTGACATGGCGCGGGCATGATAGTCATCTTCGATTTGTTTTTGTAGCCGGTGTATTTGTGTTACTTTTTCTTTTTCCTTTTCCCATTGTGCTTCTTGCAAGGCAAGACGCGCTTCAAACAGTTTTTGATCCTCTTTGAGTTGTACAATGCGTTCTTCGTTATTACCTAAGGTCGCATGTTCCTTATCCAGTTGCGTAATATTGGTTTTGCATTGCGTGATATTGCGGCGGGTATCTTCAATGGCCACCGGCGTAGCGCTTTGGCTTAATGCGACGCGTGCACACGCGGTATCCAGTAAACTCACCGACTTGTCGGGTAATTGGCGGGAACTGATGTAGCGGCTCGATAAACGAACGGATTGAACGATGGCGTCGTCAAGGATTCGTACGCCATGGTGATTTTGCAGCATAGGCGAAATAGCACGCATCATGTTAATCGCACTTGCTTCGCTGGGTTCCTCTATTTTTACGACTTGGAAACGACGGGTAAGGGCTGGGTCTCGCTCAAAATATTTTTTATACTCGGCCCAGGTCGTTGCCGCAATGGTGCGTAATTCACCGCGTGCGAGGGCTGGCTTTAATAGATTGGCGGCGTCACCTTGACCTTCCTTACCACCGGCACCGATCAAGGTGTGCGCTTCATCAATGAACATAATAATAGGTTGTGGTGATGATTTTACTTCAGCAATGACCGACTTTAAGCGATTCTCAAATTCGCCTTTGACGCTGGCACCTGCCTGTAGCAGGCCCAGATCAAGGCTTCGCACCGCGACATCTCTTAACGGGCCAGGTACATCGCCCGATGCAATTCGTAAGGCAAATCCTTCAACAACGGCAGTTTTACCCACACCTGCTTCACCCGTGAGGATAGGATTATTTTGGCGGCGGCGCGTCAGGATATCGATAATCTGCCGGATTTCCTCGTCACGGCCGAGTACCGGATCGATTTTTCCTTTCCTGGCATCTTCGGTCAGATTAATCGTGAATTTATCCAGGGCAGGAGTTTTGCTGGGTGTGCCACGCGCTGGGGAATCACCCGAAGAGGAGGTGTCACCAACGTCAGTGTTTTTAGATTCACTGGTTGTGCCGACGACATGACGTAGCACTTCACGAATGGATTCCGGCAGTATTTTTTTAAGTTCGCCGTTACAGACATCCGTGGAGCGGCGAATGTTGTCGTCCAAGAGAATAGCGGCGAGCAGGTGTGCAGAGGTGGCTTCGGTGTGCCCGTATTCAATCGATGCCAGCATCCAGGCATGTTTCGCAACTTCGACAACTGTAGAGGAGAGGGCGGGTGCACGTGTGTTGCCCGATTTGAATCCTTCGAGTTCCTTATTCAGGTCCTGGGTCAGTCTTCCGATATTGATCTGATACTTGCCAAGTACGGCCAAGAGATCAGAATCGGGGATTTCCAGCAATTTGAGTAGCCAATGTTCAATTTCCACATTGTAGTGTGTCCGCGACAGGCACAGACCTGCTGCACCTTCAAGTGCGTTGCGAGTTGGTTCGTTAAGTTTTCCTACTAGGGATTTTAAATCTATCGTTATCATTGTTTCCTCCTTGCCAGCGATCGCTTCAGTATAAATAAAAAAGTGATCAAAATTAATTGTTATGTATTAACACCCGAGGCCTATGCCTGAAATACCAAACAAGACCGAAACATATTTTTAGCAAATGTTCGTTACTTTAGTGCAGCAATTTTTCCCGCATATTTTTAGGATTTTGTCTTTATCATTATAAAATTCACCAACGCCTCCTGAGCGAATTGTCCAATTGTATTTTTCATGATTTATCTTGGCAGTACCACTGGAGTAACAGGGTAGTATATTGTAACGGCTATTTGGCTCTATCTCGCTTATTGAGGCGGCATGTGCAAAAAAATCACGTACCTGCTTTTCAGACAATGCAAAACCTTTGCAGACGGATTCCATTGTCGGCCGGTCTTCAGCTTGCTTACCACGAACCTCGACCTGGACATGAGAAATAACACGCTGCTGCTCATCTTTGGCAGTGGGGCTGGCGGCACAGCCGAGCATGATCAAGGTCACAAGATAAAAAACCAAGGTCTTCAACATCAAAGAATGTCTCCCATGATAGGAAAAGGCGTCATATTATCAAAAACAACTCTAAAATACGCAACCAATTAAAATTATCATAACCCATTGAAATTATTACTATATCAGGCGTCTTTTTGAAACCGGGATATCGACTGTTGCTGCTCCTGACTCTTTACTGCCGACCTTGCTCAGTAACCATGTATTCCAGCCGATGGTGGGACGGGGTTTGCCACCGAGTTTGATTCGAGCTGGGATATCTATTTTCCGTATACGCATGACAAAATCGTAGTCATATTCAAAATTAATATAGAACCGGACGATCTCATCCAGGGCCTTAAGGGCCGAAGTGCCCGGTGCAAAAGTGCGTAATTGCTGCTGATTCAACGGTCCCAGGATAATCCGGAATTTCCCTTGGGCAAACCAGCCTTTGCGTCCAAGCATCACCGATTTGCCTAAACAATTATTCTGGCCATGCGGGTTTTCAAAACCAGGCAACCTGGTTCGTACATCATTAATCAGTTCCTGCCATTGGCCAATGAACTCCCGGATCTCGACGGGGATCGAGAAGTGGTGATGTATAATCTGTCGCAGACCGGTTGCGCATCTTACTTTTTGCGTAAATAGACCTGCGTAAAATAGTAACGATTCGTCGTTACTATACAATCGTTTGGTGAGATTTTTCGTGCCCAGGCCAATCAGCGACAAAAGCAGTTGGGTATGACTATCGGTATCATTACCGGGGATCAGGCTTAGTCGCTTTCTTTCGTATTCAAGCGGTAATCTATATTTAAATGAAGACTGACAAAAGAGCGATATTGTTCTGTGATTAAACAGATCATAAAAATCGGCCATTGTGCTGTCTTTGATTTTTAATTGGCGCAATAACATTTCAGAATAGTGGTAAGGTAATATGCCGCTGCTGCCTGTCAGCCCCATAAAATTGACAATCATGTGCCATTGATGGGACTCCGAATTTTTGTCATCGATGCTGACCGCATTAATTTCTGATGACGGGAATGACAGTGACTGTCTTGTATGGAAGCGCACTGTTTCAGTCGATGGGGGGTAAAACCGTGCGACAGGATTCTTTGCGTATTTGGTGGCTTCAGGATTACTTAACATGGCAAAACGTTCCAGCAAGCGAACAGCTTGCAAGAAGCTGAACTCATCAGGGTTATCGATTAACTTCTGTATTACAGAAGTATTTTTTCGCCGGCGCGGGGAGGACATTTTTTTAAGAAACCTTCTTTACTTTTGACTTTTACCAGAACGCGGGTAAACGTGTTTATGGAACAATAGAGGGCAAAAAAATGTTCGAGGACGGTGGCAAACAGGAAAACGCTGCTGCCAGCAAGATTGAGATCATTAATTTCAATTTCTATCTCCATGCCCCGGCACATGGTGGTTCGACCATCAATATTCAGTGGCGAGCTAATTGCCTGTACTCGTATTGATGATATTGAGTCGATTAAAGCACGGGTAACTGAGGATTCCTTGAAATCATATAAGCGCAGAATCTCTTTCAACGCCTTTGTTGCATCATCGCGTCCTGTTAAGGACAGATAATTTAAATTAAGGTGTGAAATCAATCGCCAACGGGCGTGGTTGCGCAGGGGCGGACGAATTACGGGTGTGGGCTTAAGTAGAAAACGTATTTTGGTGGTTGGTGGTGAACCATGCACGGCATGCAGCTTTGGCTGATCTACTGTGAAAGGTAATTTCGCCGGTAAGTCCCGGTTGCTGCAGGTGGAGTCAATTGCCAAGGTCCGATTGTCAGGATGGCTCGGATTAAAATCAAGGTCAGTCAATGCTAAAAAAATATCGGTTCCATCATCTCGTTCAAAGGTTCCGAGTTTGGCATTGCGGCGTGATGCGTACCAATAGGTATGTGTTACCGTGTCACGGTTCTCATGATTCAAACCGTATAATGGGTAATATTCTTCTTCATCACCGGTCGGCGTTGATGCAGCTACTTTGTCGACGGAGTATATCTCGTATCCTGCCGGACGTCGGGCATCAGGAATAATTTGATACTCATGGTGGGTATGTTCGAGTTTGATTGGGTCGGCCTTGTGGGGGAAAAGATTGACCACCGGGCTGCAGCCCATTAAAAATGTTTGTTGATTGATATTATGCTCGAGTTCAACATCCGAAGTGCGCAGATAAATATAGAGATGTAACTGGGTGGTGGCTCGGGCGGGAATATGTTCCGCAAGCCCCGTAATATCGACAAACATAAATTTTTCTGGAAAGGTAAACAGTTCCGTGAGTAGTCGGTAGCCTAAGAACGAGGCAGGGGGGTAGGGCAGTATGCCATCATCGGTATGAAAGCCAACGGATTTAATGACGTTGTTACCCATAAAAACAGGTGCTGTGTCCGTTTCAGAAGTGGTTATTACAACGTTCAGGCAATCATTTAACAACATCTGATACAGAGGGTTGATATATTGCGGTTGACCTTTTAAGTAAAGCCGAAGCTTGCCTGGTTTGAGTTCAGCAATTTTTATTTGATCTGAAAAGGTAGTAAGCGACAGTTTCAACACGCTCTCTGCGCCGCGGACTCTTGCCGAGCCAGGTGTGTTTATTGGCAGGCCGAATAGAGCGGCCGATTTTATTTCCAAGGGGAGTAGTTCGGTTTCATATACAGTGGAGACACGGCAAGTCTCACCTTGAAATTGTTCTGTTTCCAATAATGTTTTAGCGGGAATGACGTATTGTGATTCTAATATTTCTTTATCAGGTTCGAATTGCACTATGGACATCGAGGGAATCGGGCGTTGATAGTGCGGAAATAGTACATTCAGTAACGAATCACTAATTTCAGGAAAATCATCGTCAAGTTTATGCTGAATGCGCGCATTTAAATAGGCGAATCCCTCGATTAATCGAGACACATGCGGGTCTTCAATAATATCTTCATTGATTCCCAGTCGACCTGCTATTTTTGGGTGTTCACGGGCAAATTCAGCACCTAACTGGCGTATAAACGCCAATTCTTTTTCATAATAATTTAGAAGTTCATCAGCCATTGTCTGTAATTTTAACGCTCGCTACGAAAGGTTCATTCTTCGGCTAAAATGCATTTTAACCATGTGATATTTCTTTTATTGTCACTGTTCTGGTGACTGATTCCAATAATGAGTCGAATACAACCACCTCGGGTAATGGATCAGCGTACATGACTACTTCAATTCTGAATCTCAAGGTTCGATCAATTCTATCCGTATTATCGATGTATGAAACTTTCACGGTTTTAAATCTGGGTTCATAATTACGCAGGGCCTGTTCTAAGTTTTGCGTGAAGTCTTTGCGTTTTTGACTATCGATAATATTAACCGTGGCAAGATCCGGGAGGCCATAGTTCAGCAAGGATTTCTCAAGCTGGGGAAGTTCGTCCGGAGGTGATAGAAGGTAGTAGCGTGTATTGAGCAGGCTTTCCAAATCCCTGCGCACGCTATCCCGTAATTGTTTTTGAAACTGATGCCGCCCCGGATCTATTTCCGTTTGGATGTGTGGTTCGTTGTCCAGCAATCTATCTAGAATGGACGGACGTAATTTTTTCTTGCTGTCAACGCGACTCATCTTGTTTAACCTGCCGATGCCAATTCTGTAATGAGTTCAAGTTCGGATACCATATGATCAAGCTGATAATGGGGTTTTAACTGGATGATACACAAATATTCACCCGGTTTTACCGGATGTTCTTTCACCTGTACTTTTGCTTCACGCAACGGGTATTTTGCCTGCTCTTCCCAGTCCATATCTTCGCGGCCTGTAGTGTATTTATGCAACCAGCTACGCAAATATTCCTCACAGTCATCGGCAGAGAGGAAGGAGCCCACCTTATCCCTGATAATGATTTTAATATAGTGTGCAATTCTTGACGCACACAATACATGTTGCAACATGGAGGAGAGCTTTAGGTTAACCTTGATTTCACCTGTACTGTGTTCTTTTGGTAATTGCACGGATTGGTTGTTGTAAAATGCAGCATAGGTTGAACAGTAACACTGGCATAGGGATATAAAACCAAGATCGCTTAGTTCTTTCTCAAGCGAATCAGTAATAATCACATCTGTCACGGGTTTGACGGCAATTTGGTCCGCATCTGTTTGGAAAGCATCAGCGATAAGTGTGGTGACAAGGCCGCCCGATAAATAGTTGCGCGGTACCCCGCGAATGTGACCAAACCAGCCGATGCTGGAAAATTCACGGATCAAGACAGCAGCAAAGGCGTAACAAGCGTTACCCCACAAATAATTACTGTTATTGGTTTTGGTGGTTTGTTCATAAAAATACAAACCCTTATAGCTTCCAGGCTTTGTCTGATAGGGTCGTCGTACCAATATCTTTGGCAGCGTAAGACCAACGAAGCGTGAATCCACTTTTTCTCTCAGTGCGCGCCAGCGGATATATTCTGTTTGCACGAAAATATTTTGTAGTTTAATCGGCACCCCCAGCCCAGAAAAATCGTCCATGCCAAATAAATCACTGGATGCTGAGGCAATAAAAGGTGAGAAGGCCGCAGCGGCAATCTGCGCAAGACCTTCTAAGGTGGCGATGTCGTCATGAGGGTGTGTTTCTGAAATACGATGACTTATTTCATAATCACCGATGATAACCCCATAGGGTTCGCCACCCGGACTGCCGTATTCCTCGCTGTATATTTTATGGAATAGCTGGCTTTGGTCAAAATCCGATGATCGTCCGATATCCTTGACAACCTCAGGCCAGCTAATATCAAGTATTTTGATTTTTATATCAACGGTACCTTCCGCCTGTTCGGTGAGATACCACAGGCCGCGCCAGGATGCTTCAAGCTTCTGAAATCTTGGGTGATGAATTATTTGGTTTACTTGGTCATTTATTAATTCATCAATATCGGCGATGGCTTGTGAAAGGACACTGGTAATAGCGGTGGTGGAGGTCAGTCTTTTTTTCGGAACGAATTCATTCAGCCAATATTGCAGCGCCTTGCCATCATCATTTTCCGCAAGAAATTGATTGAGATTGGTAACATACGATTCTTGGCCGAGTAACTCCAAAAATGTGGACGAAAGAGGGGTTACATTTAATTGATTGTGGGTGGTTTTAGCGTGAGGTACAGGCATAATCAATTATTTACCCACCGATTCCAATTTATCATCTCAGAATGAGATACATATTTATGCCAAAGTGCGGTTTAAAAGACGAAGCATACACTCATTCCTGAGTGTATGCTGTTTGGTAACACGAGCGCTTAATCCGCCTTTGGAATAGATGCAACCATGCGCAGCGAGGCAGTCAACTCCTCCATTTGCAGCCAGGGGCGTAACCAGGCAACGGCGCTATATACGCCAGGTTGACCCGGTACTTCCTTCACTTCAATGCGGGCTTCGGCAAGCGGGAATTTCGCTTTCATTTCCGGGCTGCTTGCACTGCCATTAACATAGGAAGAAATCCAACGATTCAGCCATAATTCCGCATCTTCTGCCTCCATGAAGGCACCGATTTTGTCCCGAGCCATGATCTTCAGGTAGTGGGCAATACGCGATGTCGCCATCAGGTAGGGAAGACGTGCGGAGATTTCGGAATTCGCCGTTGCATTGGGGTCGTCGTACTTAACGGGTTTTTGCGTTGACTGGGCACCAAAGAACACTGCGGAGTCCGTGTTCTTATAATGGCATAGTGGCAAAAAGCCAAGTTTGCTGAGCTCAGCTTCACGTCGGTCGGTAATGCCAATTTCGGTGGGGCATTTCTGATCCATATCACCATCATCACTGAGGAACACATGGCTGGGCAAACCAACTACTTTTCCGCCACCTTCTGCGCCACGAATCGTTGTGCACCACGAGGTTTCTGCGAATGCTTTGGTAAGCACTGCACCCATCGCGTATGCTGCATTCATCCAGCAATAATCTTCGTGCTCATTCTTCAGAGGACGACCGGCACTGTCGATATTGCCTTCTTCATATTCAAATGCTTCAATGGGTTTGGTCGATTTACCATAAGGTAAGCGGGCCAGGACACGCGGCATGGTCAATGTGACAAACCGTGAATCCTGACTGTCGCGGAAGCTGCGCCACTTGATATATTCAGCAGAGCCGAAGATTTTTTCTAAATCACGCGGCTTCGAAAGTTCAGTGAAGCTCTCAAAACCAAACATCCCAGGTGAAGCAGCGGATATAAAAGGGCAGAAGCCCGCGGCGGCAATGTTTGAAATGTTGGATAACAGATTGATATCATCCGGGTGTGATGAAAACTCATAATCACCAATTAAAGCGCCATACGGTTCACCACCGGCAATGCCAAACTCGCTTTCATAGATTTTCTTGAAGAGCTGGCTTTGATCGAACTCAACGGCTTTCTCAAGATCACGCGCCAGTTCTTTTTTACCGATATTCAGCATACGAATCTTCAGCTTTGCACTGGTTTCCGAATTCATGACTAAATGATTCAGCCCGCGCCATGATCCTTCCAGCTTCTGAAATTTCTCATGTTTCATGACAGCAGCGAGTTGTTTTGACATGGCTTTATCAATGGCAGCAATCGCCGCATTGATGGTGACAGTGAGGTTTTTATCCCACTTCACCGTTCCTTTCATCGCCTCACTGGTCAGCGTTTTTAACAATTCCTCGGTTTCGTCGCGAGGGGTCAGTTTGGTTGCATTAATCGCCTGCGTGAGGAAGCTGACTTCCTCTGTTTTTTCTTCCGTGGCTTGTAGCTCTTCTTTCTTAGCCATTACTTATCCCCTTTATCTTTGCCACTTTCCGTTCCGATTCCTAATTCCTTGGATAAGGACGCGATGGCCTGGGTATTACTTAAGACTTCTTCAAGAATTTCTTCGAGTTTTTCCGAACGGTCGGCCTTAGTGAGCAGATCACGTAACTTATTACGTGTTTCAAGCAGTTTTTTTAACGGTTCAATCTTATCAACGACCCGATGCGGCTCAAAGTCTTCCATATTTTTAAAATCAAGCGACACTAACATTTCACTGCCATCGGCTTGCAGACTGTTTTCAACTTTCATGGAC
>JAYSTO010000198.1:0-5042 GCA_043719675.1 Gammaproteobacteria bacterium
GGCTTCACTCGCATGCGCCGCCTGAGCCACTCCCGCCAGCACCTGTTCACTGCTTTTCTCAATCGTCGAAACAACTGCTCTTGAACCGGCTTGCAGAGATTCGATCATGCCCTGGATCTCTACCGTTGCTTGCTGAGTTCGCCCGGCGAGCGTGCGCACCTCATCTGCCACGACCGCAAATCCACGTCCCTGTTCTCCCGCCCTGGCCGCCTCAATTGCGGCATTCAGTGCAAGCAGATTGGTTTGGTCAGCTATTCCTTTAATCGTTTTTAACACTGCGCCGATATTCGCGCTCTCCTGCTGCAGCTTGTGAATTGCGGCAGTGGAATGTTCCATTTCATCCGCCATCCCTTGAATGACGCGAATGGCTTGAGTAACAACTTGTGTACCATCAATGGCCTGCTGGTCCGCGTCATTGGCCGCTTCGGCGGCGTGCGCGGCATTGCTGGCAATGGCTTGCGATGCTGAAGACATTTCATGCATTGCGGAAGCCATTTGATCGGTCTCACTTTGTTGCTGCTTGATATCTCGTTCGGTTGTCTCGGTGATGCTGGAAAGTTGTGTTGCAGAGGATGCCAATTGCGTGCTGGCATGGTTGACCTCAGAAAATACCGATTGCAAGCGTTCTGTTGTGCTGTTGATATCCGTGATGATTCGTTTCAATATACCGCCACGGTAATTAATACGTACCGTAAAGTCGCCGCCCGCCATGCGTTTAAGGGCCTCGCGCACAAGCTCGGCCACCTGCGAAATACTACGTGTTGTAAGATGACCAATCAGCCACAGCAAAACGACGGCCACTGCCATTACGCCCGCGCTCCAATAGAAACGCGCATCATATGCCGCCCGCGCTTCCTTCAATGCACGATCCACATCAGGCTGTGTGGCTGCATTTGCCATTGAGGCTTTTTGCACCTCAATAGGGACGCGAATCGCTTCATGCGTGACATGCATACCGTATAGCCCAAGTGCACCGATGACCATGAGCATGGCACAACTGAAAAGTAGTAGGAATTTTAGGCGCTGCTGCAAATTGATGCGATTCAACATAGTAAAAACACCGGCAACCCTATTTGTAATATGGAGTACCTGTGTTTTCGGCTTTTTCATCGGAAACTTTAAATAAAGCTATACCACCCCGGTATCTCACTTAAGATCCCGTCTACTCGTTAACCTTACGGTTAATTCGCTGCCACCAGACACCCCCTATCCAATGCAGCAACGTGAATTGATGGCTAAACTCTAGCCAGCTGCCGAATAAATCTGCCCTGCCCAGCGCAAGGCTTGTCCAAAAATACACTCCCGCTAAATTTTTCGTGGCAACAGCGCCCTGCGGTCTATCCGTCTTGCCGCTGCCGCCAGCGCGTCCGTGCCACGCTGAACAGCTCCCAGGCGGTGAACAAGCGACTGGTCCATAACAAAAGTTTGTTGCGGGGCGCAGGTAACAGCAGTGAGGTACTCGCCATCGCCAACACAGGGTGGTGACGTAAGGTCGCCACAATCGCCAGCCCGATGTCCACTAGCCGCAGACGTTTTTTCAGCTGGATTGCAACATAGGACACCTCGCTGCGCTGCGCCGCTGCCTGTAATACCAGGAGCTCGCGCCGTCGCCGCAGATATTCCAAGCGTACACTCATGATCCACCCGTTAACCGATCACGATCCTTGCGTAACTCGGCCATGGTCGCGGACAACAACCGCGACCGGCTATTTAATTTGCGTTGCACAACCCGCGCGGCAACAACACCGATGATCAAATACAACACGGCGAAACCCGCCAGCACGGTGAGCCGATGGGTTTCCCAGTAGATCATGACAACATATAGACTGGCGAAAACCACGCCCAGCCCGAGAAAAAACAGCGCCAGCAGACCATACAGCAGCAATTCTTTAAACCGAACGACCTCCTCTTCCATTTCGGTGGCGAGGATATCCAGCCGGGTGTGCAGAATCTCGGTAAATGTCGCCAGCAACTGTTGTAACGACCCCAGCAAACCAGTGCCACGTCCGGCAGGTGACGGCGATGCAGCGGAATCGTCATGCCCCATCTTGTCTAGCGCCGCCCGCTGATCAGCATGCCAAGCAGAAAGCTCACGCCAGCGGCGATAGCCACCGTCTGCCACGGCCGATCATGGACAAAGTCATCGGTTGCCCGCGCTGCGGCCTTGGTCCGTCCCACAATCTCGCCTTCGATTTCGCTTAGTCTGCGGCGTGCATCACGCAGGCTGTCTTCAGCACGTGTACGCACCGACGCAATTTTATCTCCGGTCTGACTGGCGGTGGCCTTGAGCAGATCTTCCGCATCAGCGATAACCCGTTTAAAATCTTCTACCAGTCGATCCCGTGCCGCTTGTGTTTCAGTTGTCATACCTTACTCCTTGATATAGTTAACGTTAGTGATTGAAAAAATCGACACCAACGTCTTGGCTAAACCTCTACCACTTACCCTTGCTTGAATTAGGCGTGTAAACATACCGCTGAATTACTGATAGATACCCCAGACATAAGCCGCTCGCCAAACCTTATTTGGGTATCGTTCTCACCTATTACAACAAAAGTATGGATCAATTAATCAGCAATACCATTGATCCGGATCATTTTTGCTGCAATCCATTGACTCTTGCCCGGCACCGCTAACCCACCGTTTTCCAGGCTCCGCTTAACCATATCCTTCCTGTGCAGGAAATATTTTTTATTGCTGAAGCTGTTTATCAACTTGCGCAACGGTAGCCGCCGCCAGCAGAAATCCCCCGCACAAAACGACGTTGGGCAACACGGATTCGATCCCGCGTGATACTCGACCTCCCCCGGGCAAGAAGATCGCGGAACTCAGCTCTGGCTGACATACTCCGGTTTGTTGTAACAATTGGCGTGCTTCATGCGGACTATGCCAAAACGCGCCGCGATACGCGCCACTGCCACCGCGTCGGCCTTTTTGCCAATACAACAGACTGTGATGATTCAACAGACCAAGAACGATCCGTGTACGTGTGACACGAATCATTTCTGCAATCACCTGTTGTTGTTCCGCAATAAAACATAATGAGGTGATCGCCACGCTGTAATCGAAAGACTTGTCGGCGAAAGGTAATGCCCGCGCATCGGCCTGCTGATAATTTTCATTCGCCACGCGATGCGCACGTGCGTAATCGATCATCGTCGCCTCCGAATCGATTCCGCTAACCGTCAGACCCTCTTGCGCGAAGCGCCGGGTGAAATAACCCGTGCCGCAACCAACGTCAAGTAATGTGGCCGCGCCGTGAGGTTGCAGATACCTATATATAAGCCGATATTCCGTCTCACCGATCCAACCGCCGCGATCGGTACGATACCAGGCGTCATAGCTGTCGGCTGTTAATGTCATTGTTGCACTTGAATGTCACGATCTCATCTGGCTCGCTCAGCAACGCACAACGCGGATTATCAGCGCTCAGTGTTGATGTCATCAGGCGGCCCCCTCAACTAAAACCAACGGAAAAACCAAAACTTTTCATACATTACTTTACTCAGGTGCAACCAGCGTGAAGCTCGCCGCAAGTGCACCTGCGGCGCGGGTTCTGCGTAGAAGTTGCCGCTACCGTAACCGGCCCGGCCACTTCCGGTTTCGACAAAACAGGCACCGTGTCCTTGAAAGCAACCATCCACCTGTCCGCCATTGATCTGCGCCGCGATGTTATGCGCGACCACCTCGGCCTCGCCATGGGCAAACACGCCCGCCTTGGGTAACGGTTTGCCGATCGCCAAGGCGATACTGGTGACATCGCCAATCGCATACACGCCGGGGAAATTTGTCGCCAGCGTCGCCCGATCCACCACCATCCAACCACTTGGGCCAGTGAGATTTGCCTCACGCACTACCTGTGGTGCACGATGCGGCGGAACATAAGCTAGTAAATCAAACTGTGTCGTTGCGCCGTTGCTAAACTCAATCGTGCGCGTTGCTGGATCGACACGTTTGACGCTGTGCTCGGTAAACATACCAATACCTTTCGACTCCACCATTTGCCGCACTTGCATCGAAACTTCAGCACCCGCCACTGGCATGGGTCCAGGTTCCGGTGTGTAGAGTTCCAGTTTGACCGCATCACGCACACCGCGTTGACGGCAGGTGTATTCAAGCAACATCACCGCTTCGTAGGGTGCAGCCGGGCATTTGAACGGCATGCTGCTAATCAACACGACAATGTGCCCCTGCCGAAATTCAACCAGGGTATCGCGCAGTGACTCCGCACCTGTGAGCTGATAAAGATTGTGACCGGTCTGCGCCAGACCGGGGATTATTTCCGGCGCGAGTTCCGCGCCGAGCGCAATCACCAGATAATCCGCCTTGAGTTCGTTGCCGTTGACCAACACGGCGCGTTGCACCGGATCGATACGCTCGATGTTCCCTTGAATTACTTCAATGCCATAGCGCGCCAAGCGTGCGATGGGTCGCGTGATCGCCGCGCGTCGCCGCCAACCGAGCATCAGCCACAGCAAGGAAGGTTGAAACAGATGCACCGGTTCACGTTCCACCAAGATCACGCGATGTTCACGCGACAACGCGCGGCGTAAACGCCGCGCCGCGACGACACCACCGATGCCACCGCCCAATATCAATACCGTTTTACCCATAACCCCTCCTGGTCAGAATACCAATACCTTGTCGGCCCACATCGTCCACTCGGACCATTCCGCCAGCGTGCTGCGTTTTGCGCCTTCCACCACTTCGCTGTCGGTGATACCGCGCGCGTCCATGCAGGTACCACACACCCCGATCACGCCACCGCTGTGCGTAATCATCTTGAGGAAGGATTCAACGTGATAATAACCCTGGGGAACCTTTTGACCGCGCTTGGCACACGCCGCTGCATCACCCACCAGGAACACGCGAACCTCATTTGCCAATGCCTTGTCCTTGAGTAACTCGCGCGCTAGTCGCAAGCCGTTGTAAGCGCGTTCCGTACCGTAAGGTGAATCGTTCAAGACGAATAGATAGTGCATTGTATTTACTCCTCTGTAACCGCCTTCGATCAGTCACGGTTCGCCCGTCACCGAAACCGC
>JAYSTO010000199.1:0-5034 GCA_043719675.1 Gammaproteobacteria bacterium
CGCATGAATTTTACACGTGGGTATTTTCGGAACCAGGAATCGGATCAGGACTGCCCACGCAGAATGAAATGAAACACTTGGGTAAGTTTTTTTCCTCAGCGCTGCTGAAGTTGTTAAATAATGCGATTGCCATGGAAAAGCAATGTGTCGAAAATAATATCCCCGGAGATAAGCCTCATATTGTTGAAGGAAACATTATCGTTGGTAATTACGAAGGTGCGACCGAGATAATCGTGGGTCAGGCTCGTCGTGCAGGGGCGAATGCGATAGTGGCATCGCGTTTGTTCTCAATTGACACGCGGTTTCAAAAATCGCATAAGCATAGAGCGCACACCTGGATTGATACATTAGTAATTAGCCCGGATGGAGGCAGATGGGTGATTAGCGATATAAAATTCAAATCCGGCCAATCACTTGCAAGTCATCTGAAAGAATATATAAAGTATGGTATTTTATGGTGTCAGGCGCCCAACACGTCGCTCAATCCGGATGAGCAAAAGCGGCGGGCCTATGCAGATTCCGGATGGTTACATTGACGCGAGTTCATTATCAAAACCGTTGGGCATGGACGTCGCGTTTATTACGCCATCGGTTCACGATGCACATGCAAAGGCGGTCGCAGCAGGTGTAGTTGAGTTAAACACGCCAGAAACAAAACCATGGGGGCAGGTGGTGCTGTATGTTTTTGGACAGAATTCTATTGAATGCTTAGATGCTAGGGTGTATACCGTATGAAAAACACATATTTCCGTTACAAGTTCAGGTTGCTGTTCCTGTTTATTATGATTGCAGCGGGTTCCATCGCGATACGTATTTTAATGAAATACAACTTTGATAAGAGCGCCTTGTTATACATTGGCATTCCTTTTCTTATTTCCCTGGGATTGATCTGGGTGCGGAATCCCGCTGAAAACCCCAGCCTGAAAAAACGTTACCTGAATCGGCTCATTGATGCCTTCATCATTATGCTGGGCAGTTCCATCGTCTTGTTCGAAGGTTTTGTTTGTGTAGTGATGGCGATGCCGATCTATCTGTTCATTATCTTAATCTTGTTCCTTGTTGATCTGGGACAGGAACGGGCGAGGAAGCGGGGGAAGAGTACACTGAGTATGCATCTCCTGCCGTTATTGATTGTGATATCCGCCTTTGAAGGCGTTACGCCACAGATGAGTTTCAATCGCCAGGAGCACGTGAGTGTCAGCCGGGTGGTGGAGGCAAGTATTGCCGAGATCAAACATAACCTGATTCAGCCGATGGAACTGCAAAAGGCACGCCCCTGGTTCCTGCATATCTTCCCGATGCCGTATCACATCAAGGCCGGTACCTTGTCACCAGGTGATGTCCATGAAATACATTTTCAGTACTATCGTTGGTTCGTCACTAATATGCATGAAGGGCGTATGTTGTTGAAGATTGCGGAAGTCGAAGAAAACCGCATTAAGACCACTTTTCTGGAAGACACCAGTTACATCTCGAACTATCTACGTTTGCAAGGTACCGAGATCACCTTAGACAAAATTGATGAGCAACATACACGCGTCACCTTGCGCATTGATTTTGAACGCTTGCTTGATCCCCACTGGTATTTTTCACCGGTGGAACGGTTTGGAGTGAGCAAGACCGCCGAGTTTCTGATTACGGAAGTGATTGCGCGTGATGCAAACTAAAACAACGCAACACAGTTATCACAATCCCCGCATGGTTGATCTCCCCGGCTGCAATGCCTATGAGGGCCAGGTGAAGTGGTCGGCCACAAAATCACTTTGGGTCACGGGTATGACCGTGATCGGCGTCATCGGTGGTGCTTACACGGTATCGTATGCGAATGTCATGGTTTTTTTATCAACAACCGCTGTCACACTTTGTCTGGGACATTCACTGGGCATGCATCGGCGCTTTATCCACAAAAGTTATGAATGCCCCAAATGGCTGGAATATTTGTTTGTGTATCTTGGTGTGCTGGTGGGGTTGGCCGGACCCATGGGCATGATGTATACCCATGACCTGCGTGACTGGGCGCAGCGACAACGGCGATCACATCCCTATTTTGGCCACAAAGCCGCGTTTTTAAAGGATGGCTTTTGGCAAATGCATTGTGAAATAAAGCTGGATCATCCACCTGAGTTTATACCCGAAGCAACAGTTCGCAATGACAGGTTTTATTGTTTTATAGAAATGACCTGGATGTGGCAACAACTACCTATTGCATTTGTACTCCTATGTATTGGTGGTATCGACTGGGTGATCTGGGGTGTGTGCCTGCGCGTGATGGTGTCGGTCATGGGCCACTGGTTGATCGGTTATGTCGCGCACAATACCGGCCAGCGTCACTGGCACGTGGAAGGGGCCTCAGTCCAAGGTTACAACATCAGATTCTGTGGCCTGATTACGATGGGGGAATGCTGGCACAACAATCACCATGCCTTTCCAGAGTCCGCACAATTGGGTATCGAAAAAAACCAAACGGATCCGGGATGGTGGATGCTGCTATTGCTCAAGAAAATGGGTCTTGTCTGGCAAATCAAGAAACCGGAAGATTTGCCTGCGAGGGTTGAGCTTGTACCGATCCGGATTTAGACTTGGACAAAGAAATAGAAGGCACAGAACATGACAGAGCTATCACTATTGTATGAAACAATGAAACCGGCTGGACGCTATCGTATTCATTTCGGGTATGTCGACAGGATACGGACGCAATAAAAACTGAAGTATTTATTACTAAGTCACATGAAAAGGATATCCTCCAACCAAGACACGCCGTAAACACGTCCGTGTAGGCTCGACAGCCGCATCCCTGCGGCTGACGGTCTTGGTTGGAGGGTATCCTTTTCATGCGTCTCGTTAGTAATAGTAAAAATATTTATTAGCAGCCTGGTGATTCAAGCGGCGTACAGCTCGCAACAGTAGGGAGAATCAATGCACCGATGCAGAGGGAGGGTAGTGTGGGCCGTGGCGTTTGTTATTGGCGTGCAGCGGGTATGGGCAGCACCCACGGTTTTCGCTGCTAATCAAACTACGCTGTCACGAACCGCCGTGACACTGGGAAACACAGGGCCAACACGCGTGAATACTCGTGCCGTCGACAGTAAAATTTCCTTATACCTCCAGCAATTGATATGCGAGACTGATTTTCTGTTGCGTCTGCAACCGTTGCTCAAGAAAGCCAATGCCATGGCAGTTATGGTGATGACGAAGGAAATGCAGCGACGAATGCATGCCGAGATGGCTGAGTTATGGCGCGGTGTTTTGGCTGGATTACCTGAGAAATATCGCTCCCTACTGCACGCTACCGAATTCGCGTCAGTGATACACGAAGGACAGACGGACACGCAAGCTTTAGCACAAGACATAATAAATAGCATCGGCAATCATTGCCCTGGGCGGTTAGAGGTTTTATCCACCAACGCGGATAAACGATCCGCGCAGCTGAAGCGGTATCTCGATGTCATGTTTGATCGTCTGCGGCAGCAAATCAAGATAGAGTCCATGACTTAGCCTACGCGGGAACACGGTGCAATCATCACCCTGCGATGCCATTATTTATGAACACATTTGGCCCGTGTGTTGGCAAAACAGGGCAATATTTAGTGATCGTTAAGCGTGGACGCCTTGAATACAGAAACCATTGACGGTTAGAAAATTCTGTTCAATAAAATAATGCCACTTGGTTGCTGGAGTCACTGCCGGATTTATGGTACAAATAGGCTGGTTTCACAGTGCTTTGTTCTTTCGTGATATTTTTTTGATAATTAGAAAACAGGCTCAAACATCTCAAGGAGAAGTGAACAATGAAAAATACCATCTCGGGTTGTATAGCGGGGTTGTTGTTATTAACAGGATTAAGTATCAGCGTACAGGCGCAGGAAGTGCAGATTCTCAGCGCTGTGGTGAAAGACAAGGCGATTGACGGTGCCGAGGTCATTTTGCAGAAAATCGGCGAGACCTCGGTTAAAACCGCCACGAATGCCAGCGGTAAAGCCAGTTTCAATAAGGCGTTTGGCGGTGTGGATGATGCCAACATGACGCTTATCGTAAAGAAAGCCGGTTACTCGAATCTGGTGGTGAAATGCCCGTGTGATGGTTTGACCTATGCGATCAGTCCAATCATGACAAACCTGGATGGACTGCGTATTGTATTGGACTGGGGCGCGAATCCGTCAGACATGGATTCTCATTTATATTCACAAGATGGCCATGTCTATTATCTCAAGCGTCAGGGGCATCGTGCCAACCTAGACGTGGACGATGTCGATGGTTTTGGGCCGGAGACGATTACCATTGAAGAAAAAACCCCGGGCCGGAAATATCTGTACGCCGTGCATAATTTCACTGAAGGTGACCGTAAAGGGACAACATCGATTTCCACGATCAGCAAAGCCAAGGCGTTTGTGTATGTTGGTTCAACCCTGGTCCGCACATTTTACCCGCCACGCTCAAAAATCGGTAACACCTGGGTGGTGTTTGGTATTGGCGATAATGGTGAATTTTACGATATCAACAAATTCGCCGATTTCTCCAACCGCGAGCAGGTCGGGACATTCATGGGCTCAATCATTGCCTCGGGTAATTTTGAGTCCATTCCGGATGTTTCCAGTGACCAGAAGGAGCTTGCCAATTCACTGAACAAACAGGGCGAGGCGGAGTATCACAAAAAGAACTATGCCGACTCCGAGATGTTATATCTGGATGCGATCAACAATAATCCAGAACACAGCCAAGCCTACAGCAATCTGGGATTGTTATATCAGAAAATGGGCAAGAAGGCAGAGGGACTGTTTGCCAACCGTAAGGCCATTGCACTGGCCAGCGGTGACACCAGGAAAACGGTTCAGGCAAGTTCTTATTTCAATATTGCCAAAATCTACGAAGATGAACAAAATTGGCAGGAAGCCTTGAAAAACTATGAGGCTGCACAAGCCTTACGCGATCACAATGCCTATAAGAAAGGCATCGAAAAAATGAAAGAAAAAATAGGAAAATAAGCGATGAAATATCTTGGGCCAGCGGTGGTAATGAGTGTTTGTTTTGGTATTT
>JAYSTO010000200.1:0-13621 GCA_043719675.1 Gammaproteobacteria bacterium
CACGTAATTGCCAAACGCATTCGGGCTGACCTCATGATGCATGTCATGGATGATCTGCAGGACCTCAACGGTCTCACGTGCTTGCTCGGACAGCAGTGACTTGTTTAATGCGGGCCTAGATGTGGCCACCAGTTCGGATAACAACGCGAGTTTTTCCGCCTCATTCAGACTGTGGTAGTCCTTGTTGCGCAGTTGTTTGATGACTTCGGCCACGGTATTACTGTGGATCGTGGATTCCTGGCGGATATCCAGTTTTGCCAGAAAAAAGCCAAAGGTTTCAACCAGGCGGATCATGTCCTTGAGTTCACCATTGGCGATGATGCTATCGCCGTGGTATTTCAGTGAATCACGAATGACATAGAGGTCTTGTAATAAACCATTTTCATTGCGATAACCATAACCGGTATCGACATTGGCATTGCCCGCCATGCGTTGCATCAGGACATGGATCAGACGCCGCAGCCGTTGCCGCATGAAATATAATTTCCGCCGGTACGGTTCATTCTTGAAACGCTCGGGATGTTCGGCAAAGGTATCGGCGACCTCCTGTTCATCGCGGGCGAGGCTCTGCGAGAAGGGTTTGCTGGGTCGGCACAGCTTTATCGAGTGGGTGAGTAAATGACTTAGCGCAGTTATACGCTTTTCGTATTCCCGCAGCACTTCCAGGGCTTGCAGGCGCAAGGCCAGGACGGTGGTGTGTGGTTTCACAAACGGATTCCCGTCACGATCACCGCCGATCCAGGAACCAAACCGGATAAAACTGGGCACGGTGATTGCGCTTTCCTGTTCCGGGTTATTACCGTAAATACTGGTCAAGGCGCGTTCCATGTTGCGATAGACGCGCGGCACGGCGGTAAACAGACTTTCCTGAAAATGTTGCAGACCGTTTTTGACTTCGTCGATAACTTGCATGCGACGCGTGCGTACTTCATTGGTTTTGTACAATATCTGGATGTGCCGCTCGAGTTGTTCGGTGAGTTCTTCGCGCTCGGCACGGTTCATGCGACCATTCATTTGTTGATTAATCACAAAGATGCGCCGCAGTGCTTGCATGATGGTCAAGCGTTTGGATTCGGTGGGGTGTGCAGTGAACACCGGGATGTACATTAAATGATCGAGCAAGGTTTGTAATTGATCGTTGCTGACGCCTTGTTTTTTTAGTTCACGCAAGGTGACTTCAAAGGAGCCCGGCCAGTGCGGTCCATAGCGGTCGGTATCGGTACGCCGTTGGCGGTGACTGTGATCCTCTTCAGCGATGTTCACCAAACTGAAATAAGTACTGAAGGCGCGGATCACCCGTGTCATGCTTTCACTGTCAAGGCTGTCAATCAAATGCAGCAAACGTTCATGTTTGGTCTGGTCATCCTGTTTGCGCAGGGCGATATGGCCTTTGCGCAGGGTCTCCACCGCGATATAGACGCGTTGACCGGCATGCTGTTGTAGAATTTTACCTAACAGGCTACCAAGTAACCTGACTTGCTGGCGGAGCAGCTTGTCTTTTGTCTCGACAGCGGAGGGGCTGGTGGTACGGGTGGGGAATTTTTTGAGTTGTGCGATCATGTGTTTGTGGGTGAAATTGAAAATGAGCGTCTATTATACTCGGTATCATCCTGACTGTGTCCAACGAGGTAGTGGGTTAACCCGTCCAGACTATGGTGTTAGACTGGGTATTTGACAAGGAATAGACGATGTCGCTATTGACTAAATCACCTGCCTGGCAGGCGTTGCAAACGCATTTCCAAGCTGTCCGCAACCTGCATATGCGTGATCTGTTCGCACAGGATCCGCAGCGTTTTAAGCGGTTTTCCCTGCGATTTAAAGATATTTTGCTCGATTTTTCCAAGAATCGTATCAACGAGGATACCTTAGGCCTGCTCCGTGCGCTGGCCAAAGAACAAGATGTGTCCGGCTGGATTACGCGGATGTTTCGCGGCGACAAGATCAACCATACTGAACAACGCGCTGTTTTGCATGTGGCCTTGCGGAATCGTTCCGGGCAGCCGGTACAAGTGGATGGCCAGGACGTGATGCCGGATGTGACGGCCATGTGGGACAAAATGCGTCAGTTCAGCGAGGCCGTGCGTTGCCGCAAATGGCTGGGGTATAGCGGCCAGACCATCAGCGATGTGGTGAACATCGGTGTGGGGGGCTCCGATTTGGGACCGCTGATGGTCACCGAGGCGTTGCGCTCCTATGCGATCCATGATTTGCGCGTGCATTTTGTCTCAAACGTGGACGAGAACCACATTAATGACACCCTGGCACGTGTCAATCACAACACCACCTTATTTATAATCGCTTCCAAGAGTTTTACCACCCAAGATACCCTAGTCAATGCGGAAGCGGCCCGTGACTGGTTCTTACAGCGTTCGCAACAACCCGATTCCGTGGCAAAACATTTTGTCGCTGTGACCAATAATGTGTCCGCTGCCCGTGAGTTTGGCATTGAAGCGGCGAATATTTTTACTATGTGGGATTGGGTAGGGGGGCGTTTTTCCATGTGGTCCTGTGTCGGCCTGTCGATTGCGATTGCGATTGGCATGGATAAATTTGAGCAAATGTTACAGGGTGCGCATGACATGGATGAGCACTTTCGCACCGCGCCGTTGGCCGAGAACTTACCAGTCACGCTGGCCTTGCTGGGCATCTGGTATAACAATTTTTTCAACGCCGAGAGTTATGCCGTGTTGCCTTACGATCAGCATTTAGAGCATTTGCCTGCCTATTTACGGCAAATGGATATGGAGAGTAACGGCAAGCGCGTTGATCGTCACGGCAAGGTGGTGGAGTACAGCACCGGCCCGATCGTTTTTGGCCAATTGGGGATCACCGGGCAACACGCGTTTTATCAACTGTTGCACCAGGGTACCAAATTAATTCCGGCGGATATTATTGCCCCGATATCGATTCGACGTGAGATTAAAACGCAGCATCTGGTACTGTTGGCCAATGTCTTTGCACAAACCGAGGCGTTGATGTGTGGCAAGACTGAACAAGAAGCGCGCGCCGAAATGCAAGCGGAGGGTATGCCGGAGGCTGAATTGATGGCACTGCTACCTTACAAAGTTTTTCCCGGCAACAAACCCACTAACACCATACTGTTTCGTACCTTGGATCCACAGACCTTGGGTAGCCTGGTGGCGTTGTATGAGCATAAGGTATTTGTGCAAGGCATCATCTGGGGGATCAATTCTTTTGATCAGTGGGGTGTTGAACTCGGCAAACTGATGGCGAAACGCATCCTGCCCGAATTAAACAATGACAAGCCGGTGACTAACCATGATAGCTCGACCAATGGTTTGATCAATTATTACAAAGTGCTGCGCAACAAGAATAATTCGGCGGGAGATGCTTGAGGTGGTAGCCGAGGTCGGACTCGAACCGACACGCCCGAAGGCACAGCATTTTGAGTGCTGCGTGTCTACCAATTCCACCACACGGCCATAAGGGGGCACATTATAGACATTTTCCCGGCGCTGGCAAATGTTAAATGGGCTTCGCCCAAAACGATAGTGATATCAAGGTAGAACCGGCGCGTATGACACGCATGCGCTTGATTATAGTATGAGTAGAAAGCATCCCCCATAACCAATCTGGCATAATCGCAGCATGGACGATCAAGCACTACACACCCTTAAGACCATTTTTGGTTATCCGGCGTTTCGCGAACACCAGCA
This sequence comes from Gammaproteobacteria bacterium, assembly GCA_043719675.1. Lineage (GTDB taxonomy): Bacteria > Pseudomonadota > Gammaproteobacteria > UBA6429 > Thiohalophilaceae > JACQBC01. Next base: position 3,678 of record JAYSTO010000200.1, read on the forward strand.
AACGATTATCGGGCAGTTGATTGAGGGGAAAGACGCCGTGGTGTTGATGCCCACCGGCGGTGGCAAGTCGCTGTGTTATCAAATTCCGGCTATTGTCCGTCAGGGTACTGGCATCATTATTTCACCGCTGATCGCGTTAATGCAAAATCAAGTGGTTACCCTCAAGCAATTGGGCGTGCGTGCGGCCTTTCTGAATTCGACCCAGAACGCGGCGACCGCGCAAGCGGTGGAACAACAGTTACAACGCGGTGAGCTGGACTTGTTGTATGTCGCGCCGGAACGCTTAGTGACCGCACGCTTTCTTAACTTGCTGGATCGGACGTCGATAGCATTGTTCGCTATTGATGAGGCCCATTGTGTCTCACAGTGGGGTCACGATTTTCGCCCTGAATATATACAACTGTCGGTGTTGCACCAACGTTACCCGCAGATTCCGCGTATCGCCCTCACTGCCACCGCGGATGAAGTCACCCGGCAGGAGATCATAAAACAATTGGCTTTGGAGAAGGCTGAGTTATATATCTCCGGTTTTGATCGGCCCAATATTTGTTATCGCATCGCGCAGAATCAGGACAATGCGCGTGAATCCTTGCTGCGTTTTATTCGCGACGAACATGAGGGTGAAGCGGGGATTGTTTACTGTCTGTCGCGCAAAAAGGTAGAACAGACCGCCGATTGGTTAGACAGTAAAGGACTCACCGCCTTACCGTATCACGCCGGGTTATCCGCCGAGGTCCGCCAGCAAAATCAAGATCGGTTTTTGACAGAGGAGGGTGTGATCATCGTGGCCACGATTGCGTTTGGCATGGGCATCGACAAACCCGATGTGCGATTTGTCGCGCATTTGAATCTACCCAAAAGCATCGAGGCGTATTATCAGGAAACAGGACGCGCGGGACGTGATGGACGTGTCGCGGATGCGTGGATGATGTACGGCCTGCAAGATGTCATCATGTTAAAACAAATGATGGAGGCCTCGGAGGCAGATGAAGCCCATAAGCGCGTTGAACGGCACAAACTGGAGTCCATGCTGGGTTTTGCCGAACTCACCACGTGTCGTCGCCAAGCCCTGCTCAAATATTTTGGTGATCACTTAGAACAACCCTGTGGTAATTGCGATAGCTGTTTAACGCCGGTGAAAACCTGGGATGCCACCGTGGTGGCACAAAAGGCTTTGTCTTGTGTGCATCGCACTGAACAACGGTTTGGGGTGAATTATTTAATTGATGTGTTACTCAAACACGACACCGAACGTATTCGTCAATATGGTCATCAGCAACTCAGCGTCTATGGCATCGGCAGCGAACTGGATGCGCCGCAATGGCGCAGTGTATTCCGTCAATTGATTGCGCGCGGCTTGTTGTCGGTGGACATTCAAGGTCACGGTAACCTGTGTTTAACCGAACTCTGCCGCCCATTATTACGCGGCGAGCAAAGATTGTGGTTGCGTCACGAACCCAAACCGGCGGCGACACGTAAAGGGCAAAAACCGCTGAGGTCCGTAAAACCCGTCGGCAACACATTGTGGGAGGCCTTGCGCGACTGCCGTAAACAACTCGCCAAAGACCTGAGTCTGCCGCCGTATGTGATCTTTCACGACGCGACATTGATGGAGATGTGCGAACAACTTCCTACGACGCGTACGCAATTCGCCCGCCTCAACGGCGTCGGTGAGGCTAAGCTGCAACGCTATGCCGATGTGTTTATCGACGTGATAAAAAATCATGGCGCAGCCCCCACCGAAACGGCCAGCGCGGCCGATACCCTGCAACACACGCTGGAGTTATTCCGTTCTGGTTTAGGTATCGATGCCATTGCCAGCCAGCGCAATCTAAAAACAACGACCATCCATGGCCATTTGGCCAGTTTGATTGAACAAGGCGACGTGTTATTACAGGATGTCGTCACCCTCACCGACGCACAGATCACCACCATCCAAAATCTGTTGTTAAACGTCGACGATAACGGAGAAAAACTCAAACCCATTTATGACGCATTGGATGGCGCGATTGATTACTGGATTTTGCGTTGTGTGAAGGCCGCGATGGAATTGGCGTGAGATATCTGGCAACAGGATTTTAACGAAGTCCTTGGTAATGGCGGGTACGTACTGCTGACACTATACAGGTACCGTGATGCCTACGCTGTTTGCGACGGGTTGCCGGTGGTTCTGGTAAACGAAACACAACCAGTGTGATGAAGTTGGCATTGTTAAAATCTGGAACAGTTGTTACATTGCGGCGGAGGATCCCTTGCCATACTTCGCCGCGTTAAGTCAATGTTCACATTTTCTACCTTAGTCTTGTGCTGGAAGTGCAAAATAGCATCGTCACCCCAGCCGGTTGGGTATTTAAAATAACCCATTAAGATGGAGATACACATGAAATCAATCTCTTTCCTCTCAACATTCTCCCGTTTAAGTGGCATTGTTATCCTTGCACTCATCAGCGCCTGTGGTGGCGGAGGAGGCAGTGGTAGTACTGGCGCAGGTGGAGGTGGTGGAACAACATCTGGAACATTAATTGGTGGATCAATTCAAGGCAAGACACTCAATTTCACTGGAAATGTCAGCACTCTTGCAGGTATAGCAACCACAGAAACGTTTAAGACGCCGGAATCTATTACTAATGATGGTACAAATTTTTATATTACTGATCCTGAAGCTTACGTAGTACGCAAGGTTGATATGATGACAGGCACTGTCACAGTCTTTGCCGGTACACCTTTCCTGCCAACCACGTTCTATTTCCCAACCTGCATTACCAACGTCGCGGGTTATTTATATGTCTGCGATATTGATCGAATACGTAAGATAAGCCTGGCTACTGCTGAAGTAACTACGCTTGTTGGCCCCATTAGTGGGGCTCAAGCGCCTTTCTTTTCAGGCATTACTTCCGATGGCACTAATCTTTATGCCACAGATCGTGCTCATGGACGTATTTATAAAATTGTAATTAGCAGTCGCGTAATCAGCGTGTTTGCAGGTGGTGGCACTGGTATCTCAAAAGACGGTATTGGCATTGCCGCCAGATTTGATATTTTACTGAGCAGCATTACAAATGATGGTGCCTATTTATATGTCGTGGATGATTTTGGAAAAGCTATTCGAAAAATTGAAATCGCCACCGCCTCTGTAACCACGTTAACGACTGGTTTCACGTCATATTTACTTGGTAACTTAGCAACGGATGGCGCCAATCTTTACATTACCAGTTCAAATTTTCATCTAATTCAAAAAATGGATACTACGACAGGTGCACTTACTGTACTGGCTGGTACATCAGGACTTGCCGGACATGTTGATGGTATCGGCACTACAGCACAGCTTTCCTACCCAAAAGTCGTTATTAAAATTGCAAATGATTTGTACTTTGTTGATACAGGCAGCGCACCACCAGTTCGCAAGCTTGAACTTGCGACCAATACTGTTGTGAGTCTGCTACCTGGTGCTGCTGCGAGCAAAGATGGCATAGGTACACAAGCACGTTTCTCTGAACCCAGGCACATGACTACAGATGGTTTAAATTTATATGTCGCCGAGTATCGTGACCATACTATTCGGATGATTAACATTGCAACCGCTGCTGTAACGACTCTTGCAGGTTTGTCAGGGAATCCTGGAACAACGGATGATACCGGTAGTGCCGCTCGCTTCAACGCACCCACAGGTATCACGACAGACGGCGTTAATCTATATGTGACTGAGCAACAGCGTCTTAGAAAGATCGTGATTGCCACCGGTGCCGTATCCACTATTCCAATTCCGATATCGCCAAGTATGCTTTTGGCAGGAATCACCACCGATGGCACTTACTTGTACGTGGCAGATTATGGAAACTATGTCATTCTCAAAATTGTCATCACTACCAATCAGATGAGTGTGTTTGCGGGAGTCACAGGCGTATCTGGTGATGTAGATGGTCCAGGTAATCTCGCGCGGTTTCGAAGGCCATTGGCACTGACAACAGATGGTTCTTTTTTGTATGTTTCAGATGTCGTCATCGGCAGTATTCGGCGAATTGACCTGAACTCCTCGGTGGTGAGTACAATTGCCAGAAACTCTCAGCCCCTTACCATCAATTACTTTGGCGTGGAGTATGGCCTCACTACGGACGGTACCTATCTCTATACAGCAGATTCATCACTTCATACTATTCGTAAAATCAACCTTTCCACCGGTGCCGTTTCAGGGGTTGCCGGGACATTTGGGCAAAGTGGCGAGATCAATGGTAACGCGAGTACGGCACGATTCCTGATGCCATATGGGATCACCACAGATGGTTCACGTCTGTATGTTTCTACACAGTTAGGTGCGACAATTCGTGCGATAGAGTAATGATTGATATTTTATTAAATACGCATTCAAGTTTATACTTAAACGATATTAATTAAAAATATGGAGAAGTCATGATTTCTAATAGAAAGGTAAGCTCTATGTCTGCGAATATCGCAATTTGGCGATGGAGTCGTGTTATTTGCCTCGGTACATTAACGACGGTATCTTCGGTGTATGCCGACCAAAGCTGGAATATCCGTACCGCACCGGTAAGCGACTCCATCGGAATTTATAATCTGGAACTGGATTACTCTATTGCTGAGAAATATACCATCGGGCCGATGGTGTACCATTTTGACTATGAGCTTTCTGATGTTCAATATGAGAGCACGGCCATCGGCCTAAGAGGGAATTATTATTTTCGAAATGTGCGTGATGGGGGTTGGTTAATTGGGCTCTCTGCTCTGTATGGCTCGTTCACTATATCGGAAGTAAATCCGTCGGACAATCAACGTTACTATGCTGATATCAGCACGCGTATCTATACATTGGTGCTGTCTTACCAGGCAATGTGGGAACATTTCAATATCACCACGGGTATCGGCGTGTCTTATTTTTCTCTTCCTGAAACTGTTGTTGGTCAAATCGGTAGTGCCTCGTTGCCAATTAACACATCCTTTCTCAGTGGAACGGTGCCGAATGCAGAATTTACACTTGGTTGGCGCTTCTAATGAGGGCTGATCTATTTATCACAGTGGGCTGACACTATGAAATTTCATCAAATAGCTATTTTCATCCTGATTATCGGCGTGATGGTAACCGGTTGTGCACAATTTAAACCGGTCGCACCCGGTTTTACCAGTAACCTCAAAACGGACGAAGACGTTATCCTACTGCCCACGAATGCCCACTTCGATGCCACCCAGCAAGCCTGGGTTGCCTCGATTCGTGGCTGGGTTTTTGAACCCGAGCCGGAGTCGATGTGGCGTCATGCCGTGGTCAACTCGCTCCGTAGTTTTATTGATGTGACCGACGCACAACAGCCGCTGTTTGAACAACGCGTGCGCATGTTTTTGGTGGATAATGAGCGTAAGAAACAAATTATCATTGGTATCAATGGCAAGGCTTACCAAGCACCGGACACCTCAGCCAACGGCCATTTTGAATTCTCTGTAACATTGCCCGCTGGCAAATCTGCCTGCCAGAATCACGTGACGGCGAACGTGCTGATGAACAGCGAAGATAAACGCATATTTACCGGGGACATACAATGTCCCGATGAAGCCGGTATTTCCGTCATCTCCGATATTGACGACACGATCAAACAATCCAATGTGCTGGACAAAAAAGAATTAATGAAAAATACCTTTGTCCGGCCTTTCACTGCAGTACCGAACATGCCGGATTTATATCGGCACTGGGCGAAGCAGGGGTATGTTTTTCATTATGTCTCCTCCTCACCCTGGCAGTTGTACCCGTTCCTGAACCAGTTCCTGCTTGATTCCGGTTATCCGTCGGGCAGCATGCATTTAAAACAGGTGCGATTAAAAGATTCGAGTTTCTTGAACCTGTTTGCTACACCTGAAGAGGGAAAAATCCCAACGATTACCGCACTGCTGACGCGGTACCCAAAACGCAAATTTATTCTGGTGGGGGATTCAGGTGAGAAAGATCCGGAAATCTACGCCACTATTGCCAAGCAATATCCAGACCGTATTATTAAGATTTTGATCCACGACGTTGCGGCCGCGCGGGATCGATTGACTGCGACGGTATTTGCGGAGTTGTCGGCTGATCAATGGATGATTTTTACCGACGCAGGTCAAGTGCAAAAACATAATGCCGTTATCATCAAACCCGACAGATGATGTCTTGTCCCTGTATTTTTCTTTGTACGGGGTCAAAAATATAGAACTTATTGAAGGATATTAATCATGCAAAAAATCGGCATTATTATTCTGCTGACTACATCGATTCATACCACTGGATTTTCTTTCCAAAACGAACCGGATGGTTTCGGCGGCATAAAATGGGGTACTGCAATAGTCGAGAATGTGCAGGAGATGTGGTCAACGTCCGTCAGCACAACCAATTCCAATATTGTCACGTATGAGCGTAAAAAAGAAAACCAATCAATTGGTTCCGTGAAACCGTTGAATGTCGGTTATGTATATTCCAAAGACAGGTTCTCTTATGTCAACTTTCAGTCTGACAACAAACAAACGCTTGTCAAAACATTTAATAGTAACTACGGTGTTGGTGAAAAGCTGGCTCCCGAATTGGATTATTATCTTTGGCATGGTGTGGCGACGGTGATCGCCTTGCGCTGTGAGTCTGCTGGCACATTGTGTAATGTCAGGTTTTATTCAAGCCGTTACTTGAAGGAGCTTGACGTGGTCATGCCGCATGCTATTTCATTTGACAAGAAGCAAATCGATATGAAAGCCAAGGCGCTCTATGTCGATTGTAATAACAGAGTTGAAAAATCGGGGAACCCTGGTGATGCTCAGTATGCAGAGTGCGAAACCTGGGTGTATAAAATGTGGGAGGCCGGGCTGGAGCGGTTATATTCGGAATTTCGCGGTCGGCTTAGTCCAAATTGCCAGGATAAATTAGAGCAGGCGCAGGCGGAATGGAAATCGCTGCGTGATCGGGATTTTCCTCTCAGTGACGCCATATTAAATACCCGTGTGGGCAACGCACAAAAAAGTGCCGAGCGCCGAACGGCGTATGTGATGGCGCGGGTGGATTATTTGCTGAGTTTATTTTACGCCACACAAAATGCCGATCCCTTCGACCCAAAAATTCGTGAATGTATTGTGTTTCGTGCGCCAGAGAAATCAGCAATACCGGTGCGATAATGAGGTTTGCTTGCCTAAACCCGTTTTGAATAGCGCACCTTGGCGTCATACCGATCCATTGGTAAAATCCACACCGGTTTGGAATACACGCTCTCATTCAAGAAACGCATCTCATCTGCTAATTTGTCTTCCGGCAAATCAAAATACCAGGCCTTGCGTTTTCCTTCTTCACCCGGCGACCAGCGATAACCACGTTTCTTCAAGGTATCTTTCATATTGAACGGCGCGCCTTCGGCCCATAAACGCACATCCGTGCGTCGTGCATTGTCGAGCAAGCGTTTTAATACCGGCACGCCGCTCTTGGGTAAAGTGCGGCTTAACAGTTCGATACCCGCCATGCAGTCTATTTGGGCGCGGTGGCCTTCATAAAAAAAACCAAATTTGTAGGCGAGATATTCCAGCTTCACGCCTTCGAAGCCCTCGACATTCCAATCCACGTCCGCCAGCGAACAGCCCCAGGCGACCTCTTTAAACTTGTCCAGTTTCTTTTCCAGGAAAGGCCGATCAAAACGCGCATTGTGGGCAATGACGATCTCGGCGCTGTCCAACAAAGCAGTGACAGCGTCCCAGTTGATCGACTTACCCTTGACCATCTCATCGGTGATGCCGGTAATGCTGGTGATAAATTCGGAAATGGGCATGTGCGGATCTTGAAATTCCGTGTAGGCGGGTAAGAGACGATAGATGTTACCTTCTTCGTCAAATTCAAACGGTACCATTGCCAACTCGATGATCTTATCGGTATCCAGTTCCATGCCAGTGGCTTCGGTATCCAGATAAATACCGATCTTTTTTGCGCTGTCATTGGCGGCGTGATACTGCGTGACAGGTTCGAGCCGTTTAATGACTTTGTAATTACCGGTGGCGGTGAGTTGTTTGATCAGATCGTCGTACATGATTTTTCCTAGTAATAATTTATTGCAGTAACCGTACTTTAAATTTTTTGCCTTTAATCTTACCATCAGCAAGTCGTTTTACCGCCTTGGCAGCCATGGCGCTGGTGATGGCGACATAGGCGTGATTATCAAAGATATCAATCTTCCCCACGTCTTGACTGTTGATGCCTGCTTCACCGGTGAGTGCGCCGAGGATATCGCCGGGACGGATTTTGTCTTTGCGGCCGCCGGAAATACACACGGTTTCCATCGCCGCTTGAATCTCGGTGTCGGCTTTGGCATGTAATTGAGCCACATCGCCATACACCACCGGACGATGTTGATATTCCTCGATCAGCGTTACCTTGCGTGCATCCGATGGAGTAAATAAACTCAGCGCCAAACCTTCTTTGCCGGCGCGACCGGTGCGACCAATGCGGTGAATGTGAACCTCAGGGTCATGCGCGAGTTCAAAGTTGATCACGGCTTGCAGGTCTTTAATATCCAAGCCACGTGCGGCGACGTCGGTGGCAACCAGAATCGGACAGCTCTTGTTGGCAAATAAGGCCAGTGCCCGGTCACGATCTTTTTGCTCCATGTCGCCGTGCAGGGCCTGCGCATGAAAACCTTGTTGCGTTAAGGTATCGGCTACCTCCTGACACGCCAGTTTGGTATTGCAAAAAATCACGCTGGATTCCGGTTGGTAGTGCGCCAATATTTCAGCCAAGAGTGGCAGGCGTTGTGCCGGGGTGGTTTCAAAAAATAATTGTTTGATATCCGCATCACTGTGGGTGGCCTCGACGCTCACTTGCAGCGGGTTTTTCTGGAAGGCGGCGCTGAGTTGTTTAATCGAATCGGGGTAAGTCGCTGAGAATAACAAGGTCTGGCGCGTGTTGGGCGTGGCGGCGATGATCGCAGCGATGTCATCATAAAAACCCATGTCGAGCATGCGATCCGCTTCATCCAACACCAATGTTGTGACGTTGTCCAGTTGCAGACTGCTTTTGCCCAGGTGTTTTAGAATGCGTCCCGGCGTGCCGACAATAACATGCGCACCGTGTTCAAGTGAACCGAATTGCGGGCCAATCGGAGCGCCGCCACATAAGGTCAGTAATTTAATGTTATGTGTGAAACGCGCCAGACGACGGATTTCTTTGCCGACTTGATCTGCCAGCTCACGCGTTGGACATAAGACCAAGGCCTGAACTCGAAACAGTTGCACGTTTAGTTTGGCCAACAGTCCGATGCCAAACACCGCCGTCTTGCCGCTGCCGGTCTTCGCTTGGGCAATCAGGTCCTGATTAGCTAATACCGTCGGCAGGCTCGCCGCTTGAATCGGTGTCATGGTCTGATAACCCAGCGAGACCAAGTTGGCTAACATGGCTGGACTCAGCGGCAAATAAGAGAAATCAGTGGTCGTCACGGGGTCTTTGCTCATGGGGAAGTGGTGTCAACTTAAATCTGGGGCAGTTATGATGTCTCTGCCCACTCTATTGTATCTTTTTTGCCAAACAGAGTTCTGTATATTTAGTACCAAGCTTCCTGATATTTTCAAGAAGTGACGAGGCCATCGCATGGTTCAACCCTACTGAAGCGCTTCGGGTTAGAATACTGTCTACCTTTATTGAAGCGAAAATTCCTCTGCCATGCAGTTATCTGATTTTGATTTTTCGTTGCCCGAGTCACTGATTGCCCAATACCCGGCGATGCAGCGTAATGCCAGCCGTTTGTTGGTGGTGGATGCTGTCACGTCATCCTGGCGCGATAGCCATTTTATCGAGTTTGCGGAGCTGGTCGCACCGGGGGACTTGTTGATTTTTAATGATACGCGCGTCATCCCGGCCAGATTACTGGGTCACAAGGAGAGTGGTGGCAAGGTCGAAGTACTGATTGAACGTATTCTCGACAGTCAACGCGCCTTAGCCCAAGTGC
>JAYSTO010000003.1:0-1716 GCA_043719675.1 Gammaproteobacteria bacterium
CACCTGTATTTTGTATTGAGTCTACTACCCAGCCAATGGCACAGACCCCACCACAGCGTTTCGACGAAGAATACAACAATAAAGCCTTCGCACGCCGCGAGAATGACGCAACGCTACTGCCACGGCTCATCGAAATACAACAAGGCCGCGACACCGAGAGCCTGGCGCAATTTGCTAAGGCCTATCTGGGCTTGTTTCTGGATATGGATAACAGTATCGGCCCGGCTGATCGGTTGCGGATCCTGGCGAATCCTTTACTGGAAGAGGCGATATGGCAGGGATTCGCGGCGGCCTTGCTGCGCGATGATCTTGCTACCCCGGCCACCATTGCGGACAGTCTGGTTGCGGGGCAACCCTTGGACATGGGTTATGTCCTGCTCGCCGGGATTGATCGTTTGACGCAGGACAACCCGGCGGCGGCGCTGGCCTTGCCGGATAAAACACGGGTGGCATTGATATGTTTTTATTATGCCAATCAAACCGCCCTCTCGGATCAGTGGTTAACGTACATCATTCAACACAAACAAAACCTGGTTGCTGCGGCACTCACGGCATTCTGGCAACAATTGATAAGACGTGATTTGGATTATTTGCCGGGGCTGTACCCGATCATCAGCCATCAAGCGAATGACAACATCACCCGGCAGCTGGTGTTACCGATCTTGCGCGACTGGCGGCAATGCCGCAAAAAAATCCTGCGCGATATCTTGCATGTGGCATTACGTGTGGCAGACAGGGAGCCGCTGTTAGCGGTGGCACAGCAGGCGCTGGAAAATTGGAATCCAAATGAACCGGCGCGTTACACCTTGTGGTTAGCGGCGGCATTTTTGCTTGCCCCCGTAGAATATGAAATGGTGTTAGCCGACTACATGGGCCGTTCACGCGAACGTATTCTGCCCTTATTGGATTTTGCAGTGATGGTGCTCATGACCGATGATGTGCATCGTTACTGCTTGCCCGGTCACGCCTTTGCACAATTGTTGCGGATCATCGCGCCGAAATTCAGCCCACAAGTTGATCGCCAGGGTAATGTCTGCGACAACACGCAAAAGGTCATGTATTTGTTTTATCGCCTCGCGGTGGCGGAGGATACGGATGCCAGATCAGCGATCAAGCGACTGAAGCTGGTTCGAGTCATGAAGTTGTATGCGGAAGTATTGGAAGAGGTCCAAGCCGTTCAAGCACTCACGGTGAAACCCCGCTTTGAGGTGTTCGTTGCTGCCCTCATCAAAGACAGGCGCATCAAAGCCAAGCGTAATTGGTCGGATCTTACTTAGGACACTCGGCTGGTCGAGCGCAATTTAGCGCCGCAATCCTGCTGGCCGGGGGGAGCCGTTATCTATCTACTGAGGGGTGTCTTGCTGATATTGGGAAATCGCAGGCTAGCCTGTAGAATAGGCATTTTGCGCAAACAGGTAACACAGGTTTCAAGGTGAAATGCGCAGTGCGCAATGGTTAAGGGCAATGACGAACATAACAGATGGCAGGCGAAGCAAAATGAAATACCGGACGGATGACCTGCGGATTGTTGAGATCAAAGAGGTCAGCCCACCCTCGGTGGTGCACGCTGAATATCCCGTCACTGAACAGGCCACCGAGACGATCTATAACACCCGCAATGCGATTCATCAGATCTTGCACGGTGAAGATGATCGTTTGCTGGTTATTATCGGCCCGTGTTCGATTCATGATCCGGTTGCCGCGCTGGATTACGCG
>JAYSTO010000021.1:0-3491 GCA_043719675.1 Gammaproteobacteria bacterium
TAGATTGGTATATGTGTCCAATAGCTGTGATGAGGGTGTTGCCGTTGATCGATGAGATAAAAATAAAAAAGATCAAGATCCGGTGTCAGGCTCGCAAGCAAGCCTAACACCATTAAACGCCAATAGGCGGCGGAGTCTTGCTTAACATGGCGCTGGATGAGCGCCTGTGTCAGCAAGAAACCGCCGGGTAAATGTGCCAGGAACATGGATCAGCCTTGTGGTTTATTGTTGTTGTACCAGTCGATATTGCGTGTCAGGTACATGGTTGCAGCCAACGCAATGAACAGACCGATGGCGCCAATCAGGAAGGCATAGTTTTGTTCATTGAGAAGACTAAACAGATAGGCATACAGTGCGCTGATGACAGCAGCCATGGTCATTGCCCGCCCCCGTGTCTTGAGGATGGCCTTGCTATACAGACCGACAGTGACGATGATCGCCAGACTGGCCAGCAGGTAGGCCAGATAAAAACCCAGGTGTTCCGCCAAGGCGACCAGCAACAAATAAAACATACTCAGTGATGTACCGAGCAGCAAATATTGCACGACGTGCACGCGTTGTTTGCTGATCACTTCCATGATCCAGACAATCAGGAAAGTGAGTATCAAAAACAACGCATCGTATTTGATGCTGCGTTCACTCATGCGGTAATTGTCCACTGCAACAAGAAAATCAACACCCACTAAACTCTGTTCCATCTGGGCAATATAATCATTTTGCTGGAACAGCCATTGCTGAGCGTAACCGCGACTGATGGATGAAATCCGCCATTCACTGTTAAAACCCTGTTCCGTTATTTGCCGTGTGGTGGGCAGCCACTTGCCGCTGAAGCTGGGATCGGCCCAATCGGCTTGCATGCGAATCACCGAATCATTGCCGACGGGGGCGAAGTAGAGCTGCTGACTGCCGTTGAGTTTGAGTTGAATAGAAAACGGTGTGGTGGCTTTGACCTTGTCGGCGAGCTTGATGTGGTAACCCTGCTGTTTTTCGATGACGCTGCCTGCGCTGGGATTAAAAAAATGTTTTTTGCCACCCCAGTCCAGTTGTGCGCGTTCCTGGATGGCGTGCGCATCTTGCACCAGTAATATCAATTCGCTTTCCTGCCAGAGAATATCTTGTTCGGCGATAGACCAGTGATTGAAGTCAGGTCGGGTAAAATTGCCATGCATGGCAATTGTGGTTTGATACAAGGGGATGTCAAACAAGCCACGCTGACGAGTTTCATGTTTAACGGTGGAGTCGATGTTGAGTTGATCAGGTAAAAATCCAGCGTGACGTTTGTAACGCTGGCGGATTATCTTGCCATCCTTGTCGCGTTCATTGATGTATTCGTAATAGGGGATGACGACGATAGGGCCGAGGACCGCTTGTTGCATACCCCATTTGCCGGTGACGTCCTGCACTGCACGATCTTTTTGTGCGCCGCGTTCATAAATCTGATTGCTGATCATCGCGAGAGGGATTTGTAATACCAGCAGCACCATGCCAATCAGCAACAGGCGGGTAATGGGTGACTGGGTGAGGCGCTGGAAAAAGGATTCCGTTTTGTGCGGGACAGGTGTATTCATGGTTTGGGTCTCGATAGGGTTGTGTATCCCTATTTAAACCAATGAATGTGGCAGGCAGCGGGGTTAATTCTGATGAATCAGGGCAGGTATTTCGATTGGGTTCCAAACCCGCCCCGACGGATGCGGATGGTGAAGGACGAACACGGTCAATTTGTCGAAGGTACCGGGATAAATTTGGTTAATTACCTGGTCAATCGGCAAGATAGCCGGGTACCACTTCATCGATCGATGTCGGCGTAAAAGTAAAAATCGCGGACAATGGTTTGTCGCAAATACTGTCGATTTGTAGTGAGCGATAGTTGTCCCGGGTGAGCGGACGAAACAGCGGCATATATTGAAAAATATTGGCTATGAGCCAGGAAGGAAATTTTCCCAAGCCAATGATCCAGCGTTTACGGCCAATCAAGCGGGCGGTGTACTGCATCAGCTCTTTTAGCGTATATATTTTTGGTCCGCAGAGGTCATAACATTGGCCGTGGGTGTGAGGGTTATTCAGGCTCTGTACAAATGCCGTGACCACGTCGCCGACATAAACAGGTGCAAAGCGGGCATGGGCGCAGGCCAACGGCACAATGCCGGGTGACAACTTGATCAGTTGCGCAAAGTTATTAAAAAAACTGTCACCAGGGCCGAAGATCACCGAGGGCCGGAAACAAGTGACGTGCAGATCACTGGCCGTCCGCAGCAGGGCTTCCGCTTCCCCTTTGCTGCGCAAGTAATAACTGGCGCCGTTGTGGGCGTCGGCATGTAATGCGCTCATGTGCAAGAGCCGTTTAACCCCGGTTTGCTGGCAGGCTTGGATCACGTGGCGGGTGAGTTCAACGTGTACCCGCGCAAAGCCCCGGCCATTATCGCGTTTTTCATTCAAGATGCCGACCAGGTTGATCACCGCAGCGCAGCCCTGAAAGTAATGTTGTAAAACATCCGGGTTGTGTATGTCGGCCGCGATTAACTCCAGCGTGGGTAACACCAGCAAGTCACGATGCTGTTCGCGTTGCCGGGTCAAGACACGTACCGCGCAGCTTGCCTTGACCAGGCGGGCAATCAGGTGCTTGCCAACAAAACCACTACCACCGAGGATACAAATTGTTTGTTTCATAAAATTTTTACACGCCTAAGTTAAAGTGGCTGTGGTTGAGGTCGATAGTGCAATAGTCTTATTGTCAGCATCCTTTGCGTTCATGTCTATACTCTAATTAGTTATCCAACTGCACATAGTTCAGTTGGCCAGGTCTTAACCACAAGGAGCCCCCATGAGTTTTAGTGTGATTAACCCCACCACTGGCGAGAAAATCCGGGACATCCCTGTCTGGAATGAAGAGCAGCTGGAGGGCGCATTACGACAGACCGCCGCAGTGACGCCACAGTGGGCAATGACCCCGTTACTGGATCGGTGCAATTTGATGCGCCGCGCCGCGCAGGTAGTCCGTGATAATGTTGATCGTTACGCGCCGATCATCACGCAAGAAATGGGCAAGCTCATCGGTGACGCCCGCAGCGAAGTCCTCAAATGTGCAACCGTGTGCGATTATTATGCGGATAATGGCCCCAAATTTTTACAGGATGAGGTGATCGTCTCCGATGCCGGGCGCAGTTACGTCGCCTATTTACCCATTGGCACGGTGCTGGCGGTGATGCCGTGGAATTATCCGTTCTGGCAGGTGTTTCGTTTTGCGGCGCCAGCATTGGTGGCGGGCAATACCGGTGTATTAAAACACGCCTCTAATGTCCCGGGTTGTGCGATGGCCATTGAAGAGATATTTGTCAGCGCCGGGTTTCCGGCCGGAGTATTTCGCAGTTTGATGATCGGTGCCTCACAGGTGCAAAGGGTGATCGCGGATAAACGTATTCACGCCGTGACCTTAACCGGCAGCGAACCCGCTGGACGCAAAGTGGCGGCAACGGCGGGTGAATACCTGAAAA
>JAYSTO010000201.1:0-2365 GCA_043719675.1 Gammaproteobacteria bacterium
GCCCACCAGAAAACACACCAGACCAAGCAATACATACACAAAGCCGATCAAGACTCGTTTCAGGTTCGGAATGCGGCGGCGTAATACAACAACCTGAAACCCGATAATAATGGTCACAATCGGCAACACATTGATAACCGTCGCCAACAGTTTGTTTACAAAAAGAGATTGGGTGAGGGCCTGCCACATCAGTTGTGCTGACTTGTCATCATGATAATAAAATGCCATAACCCATTACAAACAACATTGGTGTCAATGATGCCAGGGCAATCAGGCCAAAACCATCCACAATCGGGTTTCGATTACGAATACTGGAAGCCAGGCCCACCCCCAAGGCGGTGATCAAAGGCACGGTGATCGTCGACGTCGTCACACCACCGGAGTCATAGGCAATGCCGATGATCTGTGCGGGCGCAAACGGCGTGAGCATCATGACACCCACATAACCACCGATAATCAGCCACTGAATTGGCCAGCCTTTCAAGATACGCAGCACCCCCAGCACAATGGCAACGCCAACCGCAACCGCAACAGTAATGCGTAAACCCAAGACATAATCACGGCGCGCGAATTCACCATCACCCAGCGCACCCGCCTTAGCTGCCAACTCACCGGCCTTTTCCGCAATCGCCGTGAGTGCTGGTTCCGCCACTGTCGTGCCAAACCCTAAGGCAAACGCAAACAACAATAACCAAAACACACTGCCCTTGCGCGCAAACGCATAGGCCATGTTTTCCCCCAACGGAAACAAACCCATTTCAAGACCGCGTAAAAATAACGTCAAGCCAATGATCACCAACAACGCACCAACAACAATCTCTACTATATCTGGCAACGGTTGACGAAGAATAAAAAGTTGAAAAAACGCAATCACCGCAACAATCGGCAATATATCGCGCAGACTCTGATAAAAAGGATATAACAGCTTAATGATGGTTGCCTTCATCCTGCCTCTTGCCAGTGATCATCACTGATAACTTTATATTAACGGTTCTTTGAATAAACGCTACTTTTTCTTGCTCTCGCGTGTAAAATTATGATCCATGGTCGAAATACGAATATTCTTTACTACCTGGACAAGACGATGAACTGTACCCTACCTGAGCAAGACCTGATCAATCGCATGGTGCAGCACGCGCTGATGGAAGACATTGGCGGCGGCGATGTTACCGCCAATCTGCTGCCCAAGACACAACTCGCCACCGCAACCGTTATCAGTCGTGAAGCAGGTGTGTTGTGCGGTACTGCCTGGTTTACCCGTGTTTTTGCCCAGGTGGACCCCACCATTACGATCATCTGGCAGAGGCAGGATGGTGACAATCTCGCGCCACAACAACTGATTTGTGAATTGCGCGGACCGACCCGTGCGGTATTGACCGGCGAACGTGTCGCGCTGAATTTTTTACAAACCCTCTCGGGCACCGCGACCACCACCCGCCAGTATGTCAATGCGATGGCGGGCACCGCCAGCACCTTGCTCGATACCCGCAAGACGATTCCGCTGTGGCGGCACGCGCAAAAATACGCGGTCTGTTGTGGTGGCGGCACGAATCATCGCATGGGTTTATACGACATGATCCTGATCAAGGAAAATCATATCGCCAGCGCCGGTTCCGTCAGCCTCGCGATTGCTCTGGCACGGCAAACCTCGCCATCGTTAGCCGTGGAAGTGGAAGTTGAAACGCTGGAACAATTAAATGAAGCACTGCTGGCTGGCGCCACGCGCATCCTGCTCGACAACATGAGCCTCCCGACCCTGCGTAGCGCCGTGCAGCAAACCAACCGGCGCGCACAACTGGAGGCCTCTGGTAACGTTACTTTGGCCAACATTCGTGCGATTGCTGAGACCGGCGTGGATTTTATTTCCGTGGGTTCCATCACCAAACATGTACGCGCACTGGATCTGTCCATGCGTATACAAACTGTTGTTGAACGCTGAACGCCGACGTAGGCAACTTCTGATTAAATTGTCATTTTCATGTTATTTGTCATTTCAATCAATTAAGACAATTGCGTTAGGAACGCATCATGCAATCATCGTATGTTATTCCCTCCTTAGCAAAAGGGGGCAGAGGGGAATGGCACTTAGTTAAGTGCCATTGTCCAGATTTTTCGTCATTCCCGCGAAAGCGGGAATGACGGGATGCTGAGTGTTGGGGTACATGCCGTAAACTGACTGGGTAGCGCTCTTAACTAAGTGCCATTCCCCTTAGTCCCCCTTTTTTAAAGGGGGAAAAATTCGCTTCAGAGATTCCATTACGACATCCCCGGCGCACTGAGTTCAAAAATCACAAACTCCTGTTTGGTCAACATGACATTACCCAATCGCGCGGGCAGGGTTTTATTATTTTCCCGTGTCAACCGC
>JAYSTO010000202.1:0-2362 GCA_043719675.1 Gammaproteobacteria bacterium
GCAATGCAGGAGCAATTGCCGAGAGAGTTTCTTTGGTTACTTTCTTGTCGGCACAAGAAAGTAACCCGCCTAAGGGCGGAACAGGGAATCACCCCGCGTTAGCGGATCAAAAATTAAATAACAAAACATCAAAACGGCAGTTTCAAATCCCCTTTGACCGCCAACATCTGCTGCTTGAAAACCTGTTGCACACGTTTCATCGCCGCCTCGGTTTGTCCTTCAAAGCGCAGCACCAACACCGGTGTGGTGTTGGATGCCCGCACCAAGCCCCAGCCGTCGGCATAATCAGCGCGGATGCCGTCGATCATGGTGACGTTGGCGTCACCAAAATCGGCGCGGGTCATGAGCTCCTCGACGAATTTATGCTGCTCGCCTTCTTTCATCGCGACATTTAATTCCGGGGTACTGACGGAATCCGGATACCCGGCAAAGACCACGTTGGACTTACGTAGATCATTGGCGAGTATTTCCAGCAAGCGTG
Source organism: Gammaproteobacteria bacterium (assembly GCA_043719675.1). Classification (GTDB taxonomy): domain Bacteria; phylum Pseudomonadota; class Gammaproteobacteria; order UBA6429; family Thiohalophilaceae; genus JACQBC01. Next base: position 482 of record JAYSTO010000202.1, read on the forward strand.
CCCCGGAATACAAGCCGTCATCAAACCCATACCAGCGTTCTTTGAAAAAGATGTGACCGCTCATCTCACCGGCGAGCAAGGCGCCGGATTGCTTCATCTTGGCCTTGATAAAGGAGTGGCCGGTTTTCCACATCAAAGGTTCACCGCCTTTTTCCCAAATGACCTTGGTCAGATTATTGCTGCACTTGATGTCATAAATAATTTGTGCACCGTGGTTGCGCGATAACACATCGGTGGCAAACAACATCATCAGTCTGTCGGGATAAATGATCTTGCCGTCAGAGGCAACGACTCCCAGCCGATCCCCATCGCCGTCAAAAGCCAAACCGATATCGGCGCGTTTGCTTTTTACCATAGCGATCAGATCACGCAGGTTTTCCGGTTTGCTTGGATCCGGGTGATGATTGGGAAATTTACCGTCCACCTCACAGTACAATTCCGTGACCTGACAACCCAGCGATTTAAACAGTAACGGCGCCACTGCCCCTGCCACACCGTTGCCGCAATCAATCACAATATTCAATGATCGTTTGAGTTTGACGTCGCCGAGAATACGTTCCAGATACGCCTTGGTCACGCTTTGCGTTGTGTAAGCACCAGCACCACTAGTTAATTTTTGCTGCACGATGCGGGTGTGCAGCGCCATGATGGCATCGCCCGACAAGGTTTCACCACCTAACATCATCTTAATGCCGTTGTATTGCGGTGGATTGTGACTGCCTGTCAACATCACGCCGGTACCACCCGTTGATTCATAAGCGGCGTAATACAACACCGGAGTTGGTACCATGCCAACATCAATCACATCCATACCTGCCTCGCGTAAACCTTGTACCAAAGCTTGTCCTAACTCGGGGCCGGATAACCGGCCGTCGCGACCGAACACAATCTGCTTTAAACCACGTTCAATGGCCGCACTACCAATGGCGCGACCAATCAATTGCACATGTTGCGCGGTCAAGGTCACACCGACAATGCCGCGAATATCATAGGCCTTGAAAATTTCTGCGGGCGGCAATGCGGGCACATTGGTGGCAGCGGCATTTTGCGTGCCGATGTTGTTTGCATTTGGCGCTTTTGCTGCGGCGGGTGTACCGAAACTGGCTTTGGGCATTGATACTTTTGTTGCTGCCAACTTGCCTGGTTGCGCAGTGCCCTGCGATGAGGGATCAATTTCCTCAACCTCAAAGGCATCCTTGTTCATAAACAACGGATCAACTTGATTAAATTGACTGGCCGCGCCATAACTGATGGCGTTGGGATCGTCGTCACGTTCACGTTCGATCGGCGGACTGACGCGCAACTCCTCGATCTGTTTCGCGGCGTCGGCAAACTCATCCATCTGCAAATGATATTGATGCTGTTTGTTCCCACGAAAGGCATCCGCTGTCATGCGTAACAGATTATCCGCATCCATACGAATGGCGGCACTGACGGCCTTCTTCAGGTAATACACCACGCCGCCTAATAATACGACCGCCAGGACAAACACAAACAATACATCCAAACCCAGTGGCAGGATCGGTGCGGACGCCTTGGACCAGACCTGGGCGCGCCAGCGTGTGCCGCCAACGGTATAGGTCGCGGCACTGCCACTCTTCAGATCTTTATTACCAATAGCACCCAGCAATAATCCAGGTTTTTTCGCATCCACATGCTGGCTGAGTTCCACATAAGTGTCACTGGTGTTCTCATGTAACCAGACGGTGATAGCCTTAATATTATTAATCAACTGGATGTAACCAATCACCTTGCCATTTTTTACAATCGGCCGCACAACATCAATGTGTTCATTTGCTGTACCCGGCACATGTACTTCAATCGGCGGATTCGGTATGCCATTTTCCATAGTGCGAATCAAATCGAGACAGGCATAACCCA
>JAYSTO010000203.1:0-4998 GCA_043719675.1 Gammaproteobacteria bacterium
ACGGCCTTTATGATCCGTATGACAGGTCTTGCAACCGATCTTGGTATCGATCTTCATAAGGCCGTGATAACCTTTTTTCGCCTTCACATCCTTGGCAATCTCTTTGTGGCAATCCAGGCAAAGTTGACTTTGATCTTCTTTGCTGAACAGCCGGTGACAATTGTTGCAATCATCTTCGTACTTGGCGTGCCCTTTAATGACCTTGCCGGGCATGATGAGGGTTTCGATGGTGTCCGCCAATACATACGCCTGCGGTAAGCCCAACAGCATTGCCGCCGTAATAATAGAACGCAGGAGCCTCACAACTGATATATATGGCGTCATTGTTAGTAGCTGTGTACAGCAAAGACATGCACAAAACCGGAGATGGCCAGCATAATGAAGAGCGGCAGGTGAACAACGTGCCACAGGCCGAATAATTTTTCATATACATTAAACTGTGCGACTTTTCGCAACAAACCAATGTATTGCCGCAATGAACCCAGCACCTCGCGCGAAAAATGCTGGCTGATTTGCCTATCCCAACCACGCTCCTTCGCCTGCTTGCGCAACGTGCGCTTCAGCTCACCAATAATGGCAAACCGCGTCGAGAAACACGCAAAGGTGACAAAAGGTAAATGGAACATGCCACTAATAAAACCGCGCGAAGCCAGGGTATACACTTCCAGGCGTTTAATCCGTTCAATGCTTTTGCGCGACAAGGTCAGGTTATCGCTGAGCTTGCCCTTAGTGATCTTCAAATTGTGCCGCAGGTCCTGCAGGCCGGCACGTTGGCCATAAAGCCCATAATGGATCTTGCCGTAGACATAGCGTCCTATCAGCCCGCTGGCCACCACCGAGAGCATCGAGAAGAGCGCAAGATTACTGTTGAGCGAACCAAGGGAAAAATTCGCATGAAACATAATGAGTATCGGAGCCAATACCCCCATTAACATATGAATCTGAAACCAATATTTAACGGCACCAAGATGGCGCAAGATACGGATCTTCTTCCGTAAAGGATATAAGAACATCAACAACATCATGATACCGCCGACCAGTCCCAGGGTATAACCGAGACCTTCATCCGCGCTCAAATTAGTCTCATCGCGGTTTGCCCAGCCCGCCAACAGCACAAGAATTATCGCCACAGCAAACAACCAGATTAACAGTCGTTTGCCGAATCCGGCATCTAACGTCACCTCAAAGGTATTACGCCGACGTCCCACTTTTTGCGCGGCGGATACCGCGGAACCGCCTGGCGTTTTTGCTGGTGTCGCCGCTGCCGCATCATGTTGTGCTGACAAACCCATAAATGTACCACCCAATGAATGTATAACGAATTTCACACCAGGATATAGCAGGCCTTGGCGATTATACCAATGTATTGCCTCATTCTCTCGGCAAAGAAAATTGAATATGTGACTGAATCCTCAATGATTTGCATCGTTGCGCCCTACCGATGATGACGTCATGGGAAAAGTCTGGGGCAAAGCTCGCGGTTTGTTGCTGACTCAGATGATAAAAATGGTAAATCCTATAATGAAAATACGCTACACTCTGCGCCTTAGGAATTTATTATCGGCCCTGCCCCGCCTGAATTGTATGTGCTGTTAGAACAAAACATAACCAAATTACCATGTCAAAATTCTTTTCCAATCCACGTCGTGATGATCGCCAGATTGCCCTTTGGTTAATCGGAGTTGCGATTTTGATTTATAGCATGGTCATTTTAGGTGGGGTGACCCGCCTGACCGGTTCTGGTCTGTCCATTGTCGAATGGCAACCGATCATGGGCGCCATTCCGCCATTGACTGAAACCCAATGGCTGGAAACCTTTGCGCAGTATCAGCAATCACCGCAATACCAGCAGGTCAACCAAGGCATGGCTCTGAATGAATTCAAATCGATCTTTGCCTTTGAATACGCGCACCGCCTGTTAGGCCGTTTAATCGGCGTCGCCTTTGCACTACCCTTTTTGTATTTTCTTTTTCAACACAAAATTCGCCGTGGTCTGCTGCCTATATTGATCGTGTTATTTGCGCTGGGCGGCATGCAGGGATTTATCGGGTGGTACATGGTACAAAGCGGCCTCGTCAATGAACCACGCGTGAGCCAATATCGACTGGCCTTGCACCTGTCAATGGCGCTACTTATATATGGTGTGATGTTGTGGACGGCATGGTCATTGTTACAGCCCAGCCCTCGACAAACATGGAAACATGACATGCTCAGCTTGCGGCGTTTCAGTCTCCTTGTCACCGGCACAGTGGTAATCATGATCATTTCCGGCGCCTTTGTCGCCGGTACCCATGCCGGTAAGGTGTTCAACACCTTTCCGTTGATGGATGGCCAGTTCATCCCCGCGGGGCTGTTTGCCCTGGAGCCGTTTTATCGGAATTTTTTTGAAAATCTGGCAACCGTACAATTTGATCACCGCCTCCTGGCTTATATATTAGCGCTGATGATCCCGGGTCTGTGGTTTTATGCGCGGCGCTTTTCACTCGCCCCGCCAACACGCTTCGCCAGCCACTTGTTGTTGACAGTATTTATCCTACAGGTCGGTCTAGGTATCACAACCTTGTTAAATTACGTGCCGGTCGCACTGGGTGCCGCACATCAGGGGGGGGCCGTGTTGTTATTGACCTGCGCGTTGTACTTTAACCATACCTTGCGCAGGTCTACCACCTTTTAGTTGAGCAAGATCAATATAACCCCGGTATTCTCGCTGGCCCCAGTAACAAACTGGGATATACTTTAACCATCTTTATTCACGACACGTGATCCTTATGCTGCGCGATGGGTTTGGCCGTCAAATTGAATATGTCAGGGTTTCTGTCACTGATCGCTGTGATCTGCGCTGCACCTATTGCCTGCCCAAAGACTTCCATGATTTCCAGGAACCCAGTGAATGGTTGCGCTTCGATGAAATCGAACGTGTATTGCGCGCATTTGCCGAGTTAGGCACACGCCGTGTCCGTATCACCGGCGGTGAACCGTTGGTACGCGCCAATTTACCCGAACTCATTCAGCGCTTGACGTCGATTCCGCAGATTGATGATATTTCCTTGAGCACCAATGCAACCCGTTTGGCAAAAGTGGCAGGCGCACTCAAAACCGCCGGTATCCAGCGAATTAACGTCAGCCTGGATTCATTACGCGCTGATCGTTTCAAAGCGATCACCAGCGGCAAATTGCAGAAAGTACTGGATGGTTTGATGGCGGCCAAGGCGGCAGGATTCGCACCGATTAAAATTAACATGGTCGTAATGAAAAACGTCAACGAAGACGAGGTGGAAGACATGGTGGAGTTCTGTCTCGCCCATGACTTCACCTTGCGCTTTATCGAAACCATGCCGATGGGTAACACCGGACAACAAGCGGTCGATCAGTATGTCAATCTACAAACCATCAAGGCACGGCTTGGCCAAAAATACAATTTAGTCCCTGCCACCTCATCCGGTGGTGGTCCCGCGCGTTACTGGCGCGTCGCCGACACCGCGTTACGTATCGGTTTCATTACCCCGATGTCACAACATTTTTGCGAAACCTGTAACCGCGTCCGTCTCGCCGTCGATGGCACCTTGTATCTCTGTCTTGGTCAGAATCACGCCTACCCACTGCGCGAACATTTGCGGCGCGGCATCAGTGACGATGAACTCAAGGCACACCTGCTCAAAGCAATTGAGCTGAAACCCGAACGGCATGAGTTTAATGAACAGCCGCAACAAATCGTGCGTTTTATGTCGATGACCGGCGGTTAAACCGGGTTTATCTGTCTATGGCGCACACTCACCGATGCGCCGACCGGTAAAGCTATAACGCACCGTGGTGTTCCTGCCCAACACATCCCCTGCGGCTGATCTGGATTGGCCGCTGATCTTAAGATTCTGATACGTAATACTCCCTTCGTTATACACCGTGCCATTGTCTGTCATGCAGTTCATTTTCCACAAGACGGTGTGATAACGCGTGTGTTGATACGTTACGTCGCAGCTCTGTGCGGCCAGGAATACTTTGGGTATGGGTGATTCGGCGCGGAGACATTCTCGATAATACACGGCAGGATTACCCATTGGCATTCCGCCAATGTCCTGTTTAACCACCAGCTCCCACTCACCGGCCATCATGTCCAGCGCGTTCAGCGGCGCGACGCACACCAAGCCAATCAATACAAAAAATAGTTTACCTGTGCTTCGTTTCATAAGATTGAGTGTAGCTCTCACCGCGTTACTGTCCAGATAGTGGCATGCCGTTATGCTTTAACAAACATATAGGCACCCAGCACTATCAGGAAAAATCCAAAATTACGCCGGAGTTTTTCCGCCGGTAAGCGATGCGCCAGTGTCGCGCCCAGTGGCGCAAACAACACCGAGCTGAGCGTAATCCCAAGCACCGCAGGCCAATACACATAACCCGTGGCATAGCCGGGCAAGATCGCCATTTCGTTCCAGCCGGTCAGTGTAAAACTGATACTACCGGCAATGGCAATCGGCAAGCCACAGGCACTGGATGTCGCCACCGCACGCTGCATCACTACGTTGCACCACAACAACAACGGCACCGTCAGCGTACCACCGCCAATGCCGATAATACTGGAGACACTGCCGATCACGGTACCGGCGGCTACCATCCCGGCACGACCGGGAAGTGTTCGTGTGGCAACGGGTTTGATGTTTAATAATAATTGTGCAGCCACTGCCCACTCAAAAAATGCAAAGACCCGCCGCAATAACAACGCTGGCATCGCATCCGCAAGCATTGCACCTAAGGCCGCACCAACAATTATCCCCGGTGTTAACTGCCAACATGCCGTCCATAACACCGCGCCACGCTTATGATGTGCGTAAATGGAAGAAACCGACGTGAAGATAATGGTTGCAAGCGATGAACCCACCGCCAGATGCACAATAATCTCAGCAGAAAAACCCAGACGCGCAAACACAAATACCAAGGCCGGGACGATCACCAGACCCCCGCCCACACCAAATAATCCGGCGAGGATACCCACCACCACAC
>JAYSTO010000204.1:0-4992 GCA_043719675.1 Gammaproteobacteria bacterium
GCTCATCGCTGAGGCGATTACCGCCACCGGTGCGGCCAGCATCAAAGACATGGGCAAAGTCATGGCCGCCGTCAAACCCAAACTGCAAGGCCGCGCGGACATGGCTGCGGTTGGCGCCAAGATTAAAGCGAAATTATCTTAACCGCAGTAACACGGGCCGAGGGACAAGGGCCTGGTATAATTAACCCGCCTTCCTGTCTTCCCCGTAGTCCGTCGCTAGTCACTGTTACAGCTGTCGTCGTAGAATGATACCTATATGGCCGGCCGTATCCCTTCAGCGTTTATCGATGACCTGCTCCAGCGCGTGGATATCGTTGAGGTCATCGACAAGCATGTGCCGTTGAAAAAAACCGGTCGCGAATATACCGCCTGTTGCCCCTTTCATAACGAAAAAACCCCGTCATTTACCGTCAGCCAGACCAAGCAGTTCTATCACTGTTTCGGTTGCGGCCAACATGGCTCGGCGATTGGTTTTTTGATGGCCTACGAACACCTGGATTTTATCGACGCCGTGGAAGAACTCGCACGCATGATCGGGGTGGAGGTCCCGTATGAAACCAAAGTAGCGCCCGAGGTACGGCAAAGCCAGAAACAAGAACAAGCCACTTTATTTGAACTGATGGCGCGTTGTGATCGCTTTTACCGCCAGCAACTACGGCAACATCCACAAGCCACTGTCGCGGTGGACTATCTCAAATCACGTGGCTTAACCGGTGAAATTGCCGCACGTTTTAATATCGGCTTTGCCCCGCCGGGCTGGGATGGTTTGACTACCGCGATGGGCAAGGAAAATGAGGCAGCCTTGTTTACCCTGGGCATGCTGATCAAAAAAGACGGCGGCGGGGTCTACGACCGTTTCCGCAACCGCATCATGTTTCCCATTCGGGATAGTCGTGGACGGGTGATGGGCTTCGGTGGTCGAGTTTTAAATAAAGAGGAGTCGCCGAAATACTTAAATTCCCCGGAAACACCGTTATTTCATAAAGGCCAGGAACTCTATGGCCTGTATGAGGCACGTCAGGCATTAAGGCATATCCCACGCTTGTTGGTCGTTGAGGGCTATATGGATGTCGTTGCCTTGGCTCAATTTGATATCGCCTATGCCGTTGCGACCTTGGGGACGGCAACCACCCCTGAACACTTACAACGCCTCTTTCGTCTGACTGAGGAGGTCGTGTTCTGCTTTGATGGTGATCGGGCTGGTCGCGATGCCGCCTGGCGCGCCCTGGAACAAACCCTGCCGGTGGTGCAAGAAGGTCGCACGATACGTTTCATGTTTTTACCTGAAGGCGATGACCCTGATACCCTGGTACGAAAGGTTGGCAAAGAGGCTTTTGAGACATTGGTCACACAAGCCCAGCCGCTGTCCGAATATTTCTTTTCTGCATTGCAGAAACAGGCGGATTTGAGCCACCAGGAAGGCCGCGCACAGCTTGTCGAGCTGGCTGGCCCGTTGTTGGTACGCATGCCAAAAGGAAACTTACGCAGTATGCTGGTCAACCAGCTTGGTCAATTGGCCCGGATGGATCTGGCGACAATGTTTATTCGTATGGAACAGGAGACATCGGCACCTGTACAAGCACAAAAAAAATCGATAGCCAATACCAGTCAACGTGCGGCCCCCTCCCTGGTACGCAAGGCCATCGAGATATTGCTATATGCACCCGAACAAGCCGCGCATGTGACGAATCGTGAGCGTTTTACCGGTTTAGATATACCGGGCATAGAATTATTGTCCGATCTACTTGAAACCTTGGAAAAAAATCCTACTCTAAACACGGCAGCCATTCTCGAACGCTGGCGTGACACGGACGAAGGTAAGCAATTGGCAAAGTTGGCGAGTTGGCAACCCCCCTTCGATAACCCTGACTCTTTGAAACAGGAACTCTTGGGCGCCCTGAGTCGGCTTGTGGCGCAACATCGCGAAGCCCGAACAGAACACCTTTTGGCAAAAGCCAACCTCGGGGCCTTAAGCCCTGATGAAAAAACTGAACTTAAGCAGCTGTTGCTCCCTGAGCAAGCCACCTCCGGCCCCGTTTAGATAGTTCCAGCGTTTATTAGATAAGTTGCATATGATCGGTTAAAATATGCGGATTTTCTGTCCCAGCCGATTAACCTGTATAATAGTAGGTATTTAGAGAGAATTATGACGGAAACCCAACAACAATCGCAATTGAAGCTGTTAATCGCCAAAGGTAAGGAACAAGGTTACCTGACCTACGCGGAGCTCAATGATCACCTCCCCAATGACATTGTCGATCCGGAACAGATCGAAGACATCGTTGCCATGATCAATGACATGGGTATTACCGTGCATGAAACCGCGCCCGACACGGATGCGCTGTTAATGCACGACACCACCACTGTCGATGAAGATGCGGCTGAAGAAGCTGCCGCCACACTGGTGACAGTGGACAGTGAATTTGGCCGTACTACCGATCCGGTGCGCATGTACATGCGTGAAATGGGTGCGGTTGAATTGCTGACCCGCGAGGGTGAAATTGAAATTGCCAAGCGCATTGAAGAGGGGCTTAACCAAATGCTCTCTGCACTCATTGCGTATCCGCACACCGTCGGTGAAATGTTACGCTATGTTGATTTGTTTGAAGTCGGACAAGCCAAACTCAGCGAGATTATCACCGGCTTTATCGATCCAAACGCCCCCCAGGAAATTCCTACGCCAGCCGAAATCATGGCTGAATCTGTCGCCGAGGTCGATGTTGAAGTCGTTGCCGAAGGTGTTGAAGGTGAAGAAGAAGAGGCGGTCGATACCGGCCCTGATCCTGAAATAGCGCGGGAACATTTCGCACGTCTGCAAAAATGTCACAAAAAATATGTCGCCACCATCGCTAAACACGGCAATAACGATAAAAAAACCGAGAAAGCGCGCGAGGAACTGATCGCCGAGGTAATGACATTAAAACTCAATGCGCGCATGACGGAGCACTTACAAAAAAATATGCGCGCCCTGGTTGAGCGGATTCGGTCTCATGAACGCGTGATCATGGATATTTGCATCAACAAGGCACACATGCCGCGCAGGGAATTTGTCACCACCTTTCCAGAACATGAAACAGATGCAAAGTGGTTGAAAGATCACATCATCTCCGGCAAGACATTTTCCCTGATATTAAAACAACATGAGGATGAAATCGTCAAGGCACAACAAAAGCTGATTACCCTGGAAAATGAGTGCGGCCTTAAGATTAGCGAGATCAAGGAAATCAATCGCCGCATGTCGCTGGGTGAGGCCAAGGCACGCCGGGCCAAAAAAGAAATGGTGGAGGCGAACCTGCGCCTGGTCATTTCCATTGCCAAGAAATATACCAACCGTGGTTTGCAATTTTTGGATTTGATCCAGGAAGGCAATATCGGTTTGATGAAGGCCGTGGACAAATTTGAATATCGTCGTGGTTACAAGTTTTCGACCTATGCAACCTGGTGGATTCGCCAGGCGATCACGCGTTCCATTGCGGATCAGGCACGCACCATTCGTATCCCCGTGCACATGATTGAAACCATCAACAAGCTCAACCGTATCTCGCGACAGATGTTGCAGGAAATGGGACGGGAACCCACACCGGAAGAACTGGCCATACGCATGGAAATGCCGGAAGACAAGATCCGCAAGGTGCTGAAAATCGCCAAAGAACCCATTTCCATGGAAACGCCGATTGGTGATGACGAAGACTCGCATCTGGGTGATTTTATTGAGGACGGTAACGCCCTCTCGCCGGTGGATTCCGCCACATCATGGAGTCTGCGTGAAGCCACCCAGCAGATACTCGAAGGCTTGACCGCACGTGAAGCAAAAGTATTGCGTATGCGCTTTGGCATCGATATGAATACCGATCATACCCTGGAAGAAGTCGGCAAACAGTTTGACGTGACGCGTGAACGCATCCGCCAGATTGAAGCCAAGGCCCTGCGCAAATTGCGTCACCCCAGCCGGTCGGAAACGCTGCGCAGTTTCTTAGATATAGAATAAAATAACGACAAGGATGTTTTTGTTTTTCCCGAACTACTCATCCCCAGTAACTAGTCATTTTTTATCGGGCCTGTAGCACAACGGTTAGTGCAGGAGACTCATAATCTCTTGGTTGTAGGTTCGAATCCTACCGGGCCCACCAATCTTCAAGGGTGTTCAGAATCGCTGAACCACAATATGCATATCAAAGCTGCAAGGTACTTTATGAATATCTTCCTACCCTATTTACTTGCCAGCTGTTTTTTCTTTATCCCGCTGTTCACTTTTGCCTCCGGCTTGAAAAGTGATGAGAGCGTCATTCTCTTTACGACGCAGGCACACTTCAACGCCCTCGACAAGCAATGGGTTGTACCGGTTCACGGCTGGATCTTCGAGCGCGAAACCAGCTCGCTGTGGCGCAAGGTAACGATCAAAAATCTGGGCAAGTTGTTCGGGCTTGATGATGGCCCAGGTATTGAGCAAAACGACTTGTTTCGTAAACGGGCACAGATGTTTTTGGTTGATAATGAAAGAAATAAGAAGTTGCAGATTCGCCTCCATGACCAGATCATTCTCACCGAAAAATCCGCCAGCAACGGCCACTTTTATGCCACCGCCTTGTTAAACAGCGCGAGCTTCGCCCCCACGACCCAGGACCGTTGGCTACCTGTTTCTCTTGTTACTCCCAACAAAGATAAACGACAGTTTACCGGAGACATCCAACTCATGCACAACACGGGGGTCTCGGTGATCTCGGACATTGATGACACCATTAAGGTCAGCAATGTGCTCGACAAAAAAGAATTAATGCGCAACACCTTTTTACGTGAATTTGAACCAGTGCCTGCGATGAGTACGCTTTACCACAATTGGTATGAACAAGGCGTCAGCTTTCATTATGTCTCGGCATCTCCCTGGCAATTATATCCTGCACTCACGGAGTTTTTGCAGCAGCGTGGTTTTCCGCAGGGCAGTTTTCACATGAAACTATTTCGCATTAAAGACGAGTCGTATCACAACCTGCT
>JAYSTO010000205.1:0-13321 GCA_043719675.1 Gammaproteobacteria bacterium
TCGATGCCGGTGCCGGGCGCATTATGGAGCTGGTTAAAGAGGGATATGTATTAATTAAACCCTGATCACAACACTCACACACCTATTTTTTGGGAGAACAAAAATGCATATGACAATTAAAAAGACATTGATTGCTGCAGCGACAGCAGCTGCGCTGGGTAGCTTACATACTACAGCGAGTGCGGCTGACTGGGTGATGTTGCAAGGTACGGAACCGGTTGGCACCTCATCACGTGCCGAGGTCTGGGGCTTTATTCAGACGCAGTACCAGAAGAACACCAGTGATCCAAACGCCAGTAACCAGTACATACCAGCAAAATTAGTCGGTCCGCAACTGACGTCTCAGGAGCAATTTAATGTTAACCGTGCGCGTATCGGTGTGCGTGGTGCCGGGTTTCCCCTGGACGACAAGGTGAATTATTTCCTGTTGGCCGAGTTTGGTAAAAACGGGATCACCGAGTCAAGCTCTGGTTCAACTCACGTGACTGATGCCAGTATTACCTTGAATCACATCCCTGGCGCACGTATTCGTACCGGTTTGTTTAAATATCCGGGGGCGGAAGAAGGGCTCCAGGCGATCCATGTATTTGACTATGTCAACTTTAGCAACGTCACTAATCAATTAATGCTGGAACGGTTTTCGTCCGGGTTTTATGGCGCAAACGTCGCACCACAAACGTTGCCAGTACAAACCAGCCTGAATGCCTTTAATCGTCCGGTTGGCGCGTTCCGCGATGTCGGCGTGCAGGTTTTCGATGCCTTCACCCTGGGTACCTGGGAAGCTACGTATGCCGTGATGATCGGTAATGGTAATGGCCTGAACTTTGGTGATAACGACTCGAACAAAGATACCTATCTGTATTTGGCGGCAGAAAAGGTGTTTAGTGGCACAGGGCTGTTCCGTGAAGGCTTGAAGTTTTTCGCCTGGAGTCAAGACGGTAAGCGTTCGTTTAATGGTGATAATGCAGGTGCCGTGGAAGAATATGATCGCAAGCGTTCGGGCTTGGGCGTGAAATATTTTGCGAAACCTTTTCGTGCGACGGTTGAGTACATGAAAGGTAAAGGGATGATCTGGAACGGCCCGGACAAACCGTCGTTTGCCTTAACCACCGGGTCTGGTAATCCTAACGCGGATGACAATGGTATTTTTGCCGAGGCATCGGGATATTACCTGGATGGTGGCTGGTATATTCCTAATTCAAATTGGGAATTGGATCTGCGCTATGACATCTATCACCGTCTTGAAGGCAGAACCAATGAACTGGAATTCAAAACCATTACCTATGGCGCCCAGTATCATTTCAACCGCAAGACACGGGTAGCGATCAACTATGAAGATATCAGTGCCACTGCGGTTAACTTTGGTGCACTCGCGGGTCCGAATGCTAACTTAGATGGTGTTTCCGGTGTGTATTCGGTGCAGTTAACGCACATTTTCTAAACCGAAATTGAGTTGTGTGTACTCCGGCCCCGGTCAGATGACCGGGGTTTTTTATTTTGCGCCAGGGTTATTTTAATGTTTTAACCCCGTCTTTAGTACCAAGCAACAACACATCCGCCGGGCGGCGGGCAAACAAGCCATTGGTGACGACGCCGGTAATTTGGTTAATGGTTTCTTCCAGTTGCACGGCATTCATGATTTGCAGATTGTGGACGTCCAGGATCACGTTGCCGTTGTCGGTGGTGAAGCCTTCACGTAATACCGGTTGACCACCGAGTTTGGCCAGCTCACGGGCGACGTAGCTGCGTGCCATCGGGATGATTTCCACTGGCAACGGGAACGTGCCGAGGATGTCGACCAGTTTGCTTTCATCGGCAATACAGACAAATTTCCTGCTGACGGCGGCGACAATCTTTTCACGGGTGAGCGCACCGCCCCCGCCTTTGATCAGGTGCAAGTGACGATTGGATTCATCCGCGCCGTCGACATACACCGATATTTCACTGACCGAGTTGAGATCAAGTACCGGGATGCCGTGTTTCTTCAGGCGCTCGGCACTGGCATTGGAGCTGGCCACGGCGCCATCGATCTTGTGTTTGATCCCCGCCAGCTGATCGATGAAATAATTGGCGGTGGAACCGGTGCCAATGCCGATGATGGTGCCCGTTACAACGTATTCCAGCGCGGCCTTGGCAACGGCCTGTTTCATTTCATCTTGTGTCATGGCGATTATCCCTGTTTAAAACGCTTATTATATGAGCCAAGCTATGGCAGAATCCAGTATTGGGCTTCACTACCCACAACACAACAATAATCCAGTAGAAACAGACTAAATTATGCCAAACCGTTATGTTCAAATGATCCTGAAAGCGCCTGTTTACGATGTGGCGCAAGAAACCCCTTTGGAGCGGGCCAAGGCGTTGTCTGCGCGGCTGGGTAATGAGATTTACTTGAAACGCGAGGACTTGCAGCCGGTTTTTTCCTTCAAGTTACGCGGTGCCTACAATAAGATTATCCATTTGGATCAGGCGGAGCGCGACAAAGGCATCATTACCGCCTCGGCAGGTAATCACGCGCAGGGTGTGGCACTGGCCGCGCAAAAACTGTCAATCCGCGCCGTGATCGTCATGCCCCAGACCACGCCCGAGATCAAAGTGAATTCGGTGGCGGCGTTCGGCGCGGAAATTCTCCTGCATGGTAATACCTATGATGATGCCTATGCCAGGGCAACCGAATTGGCAAATGAACAGGGCCTGGTGTTTGTGCATCCCTACGATGATCCGCTGGTCATTGCCGGACAAGGCACGATTGCGATGGAAATCCTACGGCACCATGCCGATGAAATTTATGCGATCTTTGTCCCGGTGGGCGGCGGCGGATTGATCGCCGGGATCAGCGCCTATGTGAAGGCGCTCTTTCCGCAGATCAAAATCATCGGTGTCGAACCCGATGATGCAGGGTGTATGTATGCCGCATTACAAGCCGGGGAACGGGTGAAGCTGGATCAGGTGGGGATATTTGCCGACGGGGTTGCGGTTCGCCAGGTAGGTGAAGAACCCTTTCGTGTCGCGCAACAGTGCGTAGATGAAGTGATCCTGGTCAGCACCGATGAAATCTGCGCGGCAATCAAGGATATCTTTGAAGACACCCGTTCTATCGCGGAACCGGCGGGGGCACTGGCGGTGGCGGGATTGAAAAAATACATCGAGCGCGAACAGCTCAGTAACAAGATGATTGTCGCCATTGATAGCGGCGCTAACATGAATTTTGATCGGCTGCGGCATGTTGCCGAACGTGCGGAACTGGGTGAACGGCGTGAAGCCTTGTTTGCCGTTACCATTCCCGAACGTCCCGGCAGTTTTCACCAGTTTTGCGAGGTACTTGGTCTGCGTGGTATCACCGAGTTCAATTACCGCTACTCGGATTCCTCTTTGGCGCAGGTCTTTGTCGGCGTGCAGATGCACGCACGCGGCAAGGAAAGGAATGACTTCTTTGGCGAGTTACGCGCTAAAGACTACCCCGTTGTAGATATGACAGATAACGAAATGGCTAAGATGCATGTCCGCTATATGGTCGGCGGACACGCGCATAACGTCATGAATGAACGGCTTTACCGTTTTGAATTTCCCGAGCGCCCCGGTGCCTTGTTGCGGTTTTTAAATCTTGTGGGACAGCGCTGGAACATCAGTTTGTTTCATTACCGCAATCACGGCGCGGCGTATGGACGGGTGTTAATCGGGATACAGGTTCCCAAGTCGGATGACAGTGTGTTTCAGGAATTTTTGCAGGGATCGGGTTATTCGTATTGGGAAGAGACGACAAACCCGGCGTACACCTTGTTTCTTAGTTAGTTTTTAATGCTGGTGACGCGACACTGAACCCCAAAAACAGAAAAGGGCCCTTTGAGGCCCTTTTCCAGCTATACCGATGTTAAATCGGGTTAAGCCATTTTCTTCTTGCGACCACCACCACGTTTCTTCTTACGGGTTGCAGTCTTCTTTGCGCCTGCCTTCTTCTTGGTGCGGCGCTTCTTGCCGGTCTTCTTCTTTGCTACTTTCGCTACTGCTTTCTTTTTGGTACGACGTTTCTTCTTTGCTGCCATGTTGTATACCCTCCAAGGTAATTAACTGAACACTGAGTTTAGGGGAGTATAGCTAAACGAAAAAAAAAATCTAGAGTTAGATCATTTTTTTTCATATTTTTGTAAAAAAAAGTGTTCGAAAGAGGTTAAAACACAATTTTTTATAAAATTTTTCTAAAAAAATGTCTGTGAAGACAAAAAATATTGTTCAACACGGTAACAAAATCCAAATTTGATGCGTGCGAAATGAATTTTTGTTGTATTGAGACGGGTGTGCGACATGAAAGCGAAAAAATACCAGGTTGAATCAACAATATTACACATCGCACACACCAATTTTTTTAAATTGGCTGTTACGAACACTGCGTTAAGCCGATTTTTTAATTGATTGCACGCTCAAACCCGGCTGCTGAGTATCTTGCGATGAAGAAAATTGGTCGTTGGGGTAATTTGTCGTTGAAAAATTGCTGTGCAGGTGTGTTTTGAATACGTTTGTCAGGTGTGATGCGCTTTACAAGAAATGAAACCGATTCTCAGAGGGGATTTTTCTTCCCTGGTAAAGCTTAAGCTCTGTAGTAATTCGTCTGAGACGTCGTGTAAGACGGTTAGTGTGCATGTTTTGAATAGAAATAGGATATTTTTATGTTTTGCCTTGATAAAAACATCGCATTTTGCGCTTTTGAATAAAAAAATCGGCTTCACAACCTGTTTTAGGCTCAATACTTCATAATTTTTTGGTCTGTTGCGATGAAAAACGATGTGTAAAGACGTTGCTTGCGTGTTGCATTGCCGATTAGCGAGGGTGATCGGCAAGTTTCAGGATCGTTTTCCACTCCGAAGACGTAACTGGTGTGATTGAAAGACGGTTACCACGTCGTAACACGGGCATGTTGGCCAGTGAAACGATGTTTTTGAGTTCAGTAAGCCCAATGGTACGGCTGAATTTACGTACCAATTGCACATCGACCATGTACCAACGCGGTTTATCCACTGAACTCTTCGGATCAAAGTGTTCATTTTCGGGATCGAGGGCGGAAAAATCGGGATAGGCGTCGCTTTTTATCTGTATGACACCCGTGATGCCCGGTTCTTTACAGCTGGAATGGTAAAAAAAGGCTTGATCACCTGGTTTCATCTGGTCGCGGATCATATTGCGCACCTGATAATTGCGTACACCATCCCAATGCTCGGTCTGTTTCGGCCGTTTGGCCAAGTGATCGATGCCAAAAACCTCGGGTTCGGACTTCATTAACCAATAATTCATTCTGTCACCACTGATAGTTAGAAAATTTGAATACCGTGTTCTGTCGCAACGCCGTCCAAGGGTACATCCCATGCTTGTGCATCCAGTTGCGGTACTTCCTGGAGTCCAAACGCAATTCCCATGCATTTGGGACGACGCCAGCGTGGTGCGATGTGCCGTTGTGCCAGTGATTTATCATAAAAGCCGCCCCCCATTCCCAATCGGTGGCCAGCGCGATCAAAGCCAACCAGGGGCATCAGGATCAGATCAAGGCTACGCGGCGGTGAGTAACGATCTTTATGTGCATGCACCGGTTCCGCTATGCCAAAACGATTGCGATATAATTTATCGCCGGTTTGGTAAGGGACAAACCACAACCGGCCGGTAAAACGCAGCCCCAGTACCGGTAAATACACGGTTTTATTCATTGCCTGGGCATGTTGAATCAGCGGTTGCAGATCTACCTCGCTATCGTTGGGCAGATACAATGCAATGTGTTGTGCACGAAGGAAAAGCTGGCTGTGGGAGAGGTGTTGGCAAATGGAGCGGGATAATTGTGCCTGCTGCAGGTTATTCAATTCGCGTCGGCGTTGCCGCAGCGCTTTTCGTAGTTCGGTACGACTACTCATTGATAAATCCTAATTGCGAGTTCTTAACATTTTGTTTCTTGTACCCAAATAACTGCGCCATAAAGGTGTCCACTAAATCGAAGAGGCTTGCGATCCAGGCTTCTTGGGCAGGGCGGGCTTGATGTATAGGATATTATACGAATGCCGTGGGGGCATGGAAGCCCAGCCGACGACGATTATGATATGAAAAAAGGATGTCCCCCACGGATACCGTTGCCAACATCGTTCTTGAACCTGTGGCTCAAGGTGGGAGCAGTACCGATACATCAGGCTTTCCGCAACGAGGCGGACATGCACACAGTATCGCGAAAATACCCCCGGGGATTTTATTTAAGGCTCAAGAAATATCCCAGTTGACTGACGCGTACTGCAGGGGACACCCATAGCGATAAAATACCACTTTTTCCGCGTTCCACCAAACGGTGTTAAAACTCCATTTGCCGGCTACGGGACAGGGCGTCTTCAATTTTGGCTTGCAAATTGCGTATGCGGCCTTCTACTTCCGCGCCGCCATTGAGGTTGAAACCGCTTTTCTGGTGCAACAGCTCATGGGCGATATTCAGTGCCGCCATTACGGCAATCCGGTCGGTGCCAAGTACCTTGCCGCCATCGCGAATTTCGCGCATTTTCTTATCGAGATAACCCGCAGACTCAAGTAATTCCGGGCGTTCATGCTCGGGACAGGCTACGACATATTCTTTACCCAGGATACTTACTGTGACCGCCTTTGCCACTACTTCATTAGTCATTTTCCATCGCCCTTAGCCGTTCAATCATGGATTCGACACGCACGCGTGCTTGTTCGGTTTTAGTCATGAGTTTATCACGTTCAGAAACGAGATTGGTTTGGCTCTCGCGGAGCGACTTGTTTTCACCGCGCAGCCGTTCAACGGTTTGAATCAACTCATCGACCCGTTCTTCAAGTTTTTTCAGATCCAATTTCTTATACTCCGCCGGATAAACCGTGCCTTAGATGGTATTCAATATAGAGCGAGCCGGGGAAGGGGTCAACG
This sequence comes from Gammaproteobacteria bacterium, assembly GCA_043719675.1. Taxonomy (GTDB): domain Bacteria; phylum Pseudomonadota; class Gammaproteobacteria; order UBA6429; family Thiohalophilaceae; genus JACQBC01. The sequence continues at coordinate 6,908 of JAYSTO010000205.1, forward strand.
GGCAGAACAGCAATTTTTAGAGGTTCCCATGATATACTTATTTTCAGGCCGAAAATGGGCTACACCTTCACGCATTATGATTTTGACATGGACTTATTCAATTACGAAAATCTAAATACCGCCCTGACGCGTCTGGAGATTGCGACCGATGCAGCCGAATGTCATGGTGGTTTGAGCGCGGTAGTCGCAACCTTGGGTGAGACCGGTAAACCGCGTTGGTTGAGCAAGGTGATGCCGGAATTGGTGGACGCCATAGAACAAGGCGACGCACTGGCGATCCAGGCGGATCAGGTGTTGACTGAATTATATCAGGCGACTGTGGAACAACTGGCCACAGGGGAATGTACCTATATATTGTTGTTGCCTGATGACGAGGAAGACCTGGCACTGCGCGCAGAGGCACTGGGCCATTGGTGTCAGGGGTTTTTGCTGGGGTTGCAGGCAGCAGGTTTCGATAATCCCCGTGATCTACCCGAGGAGCTGGCTGAGATAGTACGTGATCTGGCCGAGATCAGTCAGATATCGCTGGGCGGCATGCAACACGATGAAACAGAAGAGCGGGCCTATACGGAAATTGTCGAATATCTACGGGTGGCGGTGATGGCCTTTAGCGAGGAATTTTTAACGCGCAGGCCGGACAATGATGGACTAATGGTGCATTGAGTTCGTTGTATTCCGGCGCTCTACAGCAGCCTGTTGAAAAACGCGCTGAGGGGCGCATCGCGGCGTTGGAAACAAACTCAAAATGCTCATTTACTCCGTGTAAACTGCGCTTTTTCGTTCGTTTCCGCCTTGCGCTGTATCCCCTGATCACGTTTTTCAACAGGCTGCCAGACAAATCAAAATAGAGTTTGCTTTAACTTTAAAGCGGTTTAATACACACTATCACCTGCTCAGACAACGCCAAGGTGCCCCATGGATAAACATGAATTCGCCCGTCGCCGTAAACACTTGATGCATCTGATGGATGACAGCTCGGTGGCGATCCTGCCAGCCGCCCCGATGCGCATGCGTAATCGCGATACTGAATACGCTTACCGGCAGGACAGTGACTTTTATTACCTGACTGGCTTTCCCGAACCCCAAGCCGTCGCGGTGTTGATCCCCGGCCGTAAACACGCCGAATACGTGTTGTTCTGCCGGGAACGGGATACCAAGGCGGAAATCTGGACCGGCTCGCGGGCCGGACAGGAAGGTGCGGTGAATGACTATGGTGCCCAAGATTCTTTCCCCATCGATGATATCGATGACATCCTGCCGGGCATGCTGGAGAACAAGCAGCGGGTGTTTTATACCATGGGCACGCACCCTGATTTTGATCAGCGCTTGATTGGCTGGGTGAATCGCCTGCGCAAACAGGCGCGCGCCGGGATTCATACCCCCGGTGAATTTGTCTCGCTCGATCATTTATTGCATGACATGCGTCTGATTAAAAGTGCGCAGGAGATCGCAATGATGCGTAAAGCGGCGACAATTTCCGCCGCCGCACATAAACGGGCGATGCAGGTCTGCAAGCCCGGCATGAAGGAATACCAGATTGAAGCCGACATCCTGCATACCTTTATGCAGAACGGTGCGCGATCATCGGCCTACGCGTCGATTGTTGGTGGTGGTGCCAATGGCTGCATCTTGCATTACACCGACAATGCCGATGTACTCAATGACGGTGATCTCTTGCTGATCGATGCGGGTGCGGAATACGAATATTACGCGGCGGATATCTCGCGGACTTTTCCGGTTAATGGCGTCTATAACAAAGAACAGCGGGCGTTGTATGAGATAGCGCAGGCGGCGCAGGCGGCGGCCATCGCACAGATTCGCCCTGGTAATCATTGGAATCAAGCGCATGATGCGGCAGTGGAAGTGATCAGTGATGGCTTGATCCGGCTGGGGTTACTCAAGGGGACGACGCGCAAGGCGATTAAAGACGAAACCTATAAAAAATTCTACATGCACCGCACCGGCCATTGGTTAGGTATGGATGTGCATGACGTGGGTGATTACAAGGTCAGTGGCGAATGGCGTGTGCTGGAACCGGGCATGACGTTGACTGTGGAGCCGGGCATTTATATCCCTGCCGGTCAAAAAGGTGTGGCAAAAAAATGGGGCAATATCGGCATTCGTATTGAAGATGATGTGTTGGTGACTAAAAACGGCTGTGAGGTCCTCACCAAAGACGTGCCCAAGTCGCCGGATGAGATCGAGGCCTTAATGTCAGGCGCGGCATGAACGCGACATCAGATTTTGATGTTGTCATTGTCGGTGGCGGACTGGTCGGCATCAGTCTGGCGTTGGCGCTGGGTCGTATCACACCCACGCCACCGCGCGTCGCGTTGATCGAATCACACGATTATCAACAACAAGACCTGCCGAGTTTTGATGCACGCACCGTCGCATTGTCATACAGTTCACGACAAATCTTTGCAGGGTTGGGTTTGTGGCAAGAGATCATCGATGCGGGTGTGGCGCCGATTCAGATCATTCATATCTCCGATCAGGGCCATCCCGGCATGACACGTTTGTCAGCACAGGAGCAAGGTGTCGATGCCCTGGGTTATGTGGTGGAGAATCGTGTCTTGGGTCAAACCTTGCTGGCGGCATTGCAACAAGTTGCGCATGTGACGATGATCGCCCCGGCGCAGGTCATGGCAGTGAAAGTGACAGCAAACCAGGCCAGCGTCGAGATTGATACGGCAGGCAGCATGCGAATCCTCACCACGTCCTTGGTGGTGGCCGCCGATGGTACGCAATCGTTTGTGCGTGATCACCTTGGCGTGAAGACGTGGAGACTGGATTATCATCAGCAGGCGATTATTGCTAACGTCGCCTGTGATCAAGCGCATCACGGCAATGCCTACGAGCGTTTCACCAAAACCGCACCGATGGCCTTGTTACCCTTAGCAGGGTTTGCCGCTACCCCACATCGTTATGGTCTGGTGTGGTCGGCGCCGCAGGCGCAAGTCGAGACGATACTGGCTTGGGATGACGCGACCTTTTTACAAAAACTACAACAACAGTTCGGCGATCGCGCCGGGCGTTTTATCCGTGTCGGTAAACGCAGTGCCTATCCGCTGGGTATGATGCAAATTCGTGAACATATCCGCCCGCGCGTGGCCTTTATCGGCAATGCCGCGCACACCTTACACCCGGTTGCCGGCCAAGGGTTTAATCTGGGTTTACGCGATGTTGCCGCTTTGGCGCAGATCATCCGTGATGCCATGCAGCAGCAGGCCGACATCGGTGCGCAAGCCAGTCTCGAACACTATGCGACATGGCGGCGGCGTGATCAGCTACAGACAGCGGCGTTTACCGATGGCCTGGTGCGGTTCTTTTCCAGCGATAGACTGCCGCTGGTACTGGCGCGCAACGCGGCGATGTTCGCCCTGGAATTATTCACCCCTTTGCGTAAACGGGTGGCGCGGCAGGCGATGGGCTATATCGGTAAATCTTCCCTGCTCGCACGTGGCTTGGATTTATGAGCAACAATATCCAAACGTTTGATGTGGTGATCATCGGCGGCGGGATCGTCGGTACGACGTTGGCGTGTGCCTTGCGTCACGCGCCGTTACGAGTCGCCTTAATTGAACCCAGTAGCGTCGATAGTCATGCCGTTGAACAATTATTTGATTTGCGAGTGAGCGCGATTACCCGCGCCTCGCAACGCATTTTTGAAACCCTCGGTGTCTGGTCCGCCATGCAACAGCAACGGGTATCGCCGTTTCGCGAAATGCACGTGTGGGATAAGGCACAGCGGGGTGAGATACATTTTGACAGCGCTGAATTGGGCGAACCGTTGTTGGGGCATATCATAGAAAACCGCGTGATGACCTCCAGTTTATTCGCGGCCCTGGACACAGCGGAGAACGTGGTGGTTTTCGCCGGGCGGAGTTGCCAGCAGATAGGGCGTGATCAGGCGGGCTGGCACATTGAGTTAGACAATGGCACGGTATTGCACAGCGCGTTGGTGGTGGGCGCCGACGGCAGTCATTCCTGGTTACGCCAACAACAACAGATACGGGTACGCGGCTGGGATTATGATCACACCGCCCTGGTGACCTATGTCAAAACAGCGTTACCGCACCAGGCCACCGCCTGGCAACGATTTTTACCGAGCGGACCGCTGGCGTTCCTGCCATTGACCGAAGGTTATAGTTCGATTGTCTGGTCAACACGCGATGCCCATGCACGGGAGTTGCAACACATGGCGGCTCAGGAGTTTGCACAGCATCTGGAACAGGCGTTTGAATCGCGTTTGGGCGCGATTGAGCACGTGGGTGTACGTGCCACCTTCCCGTTGCGTTTTTTCATGGCCGAGCACTACATTCGCGATGGTTTGGCGTTGGTCGGTGATGCCGCGCACACCGTGCATCCTTTGGCCGGGCAAGGTGTGAATCTAGGGTTGGCAGATGCTGCCAGTCTTGCACAAGTGCTGGTTGATACGCTGCGAAATAAACGTCCCCTGGACGATATCGTTGCGTTACGGCGTTATGAACGCTGGCGCCGCGCAGACAATCTCGCCATGTTTGTCAGTGTCGATGGTTTACAACGCCTGTTTGATACCGAGCATGTATTGATCGACGGGTTACGTAACACCGGCATGTGGTGTCTGAACCGGATTTCACCATTAAAAAACTGGATCATCGAATCCGCCATGGGCAACCGCGGTGATTTACCCAAGTTGGCACGTGGCGAACCGATCAGTTGGCGCTGAATTAACCCACGGTTGAGCCAGTGACCGAGTTTTTTCACTATCTTCGCCGCCACTATCCTATTATGATTTACGCATGATGGTCGTCATTCACTCCGCCGCAATAATACTCACTCTGGTTGCCTTATTCAGCTACCTGAATTACCGTTTTGTCAGTCTGCCCAATACGATTGTGGTGATGACCGTGGCAGCAGTGGCGTCATTGGTCATGGTATTGCTGGGCAAATTTGGTTGGGATGGTTTGGTGTTCTACACCAGTCAGGTGTTGCGAGGGAATACTGAATTCTCCCCGCTGATGCAAAGCTTACTGGGCCTGCTGCTGTTTGTGGCGGCATTGCAATTGAATCTGCAGGAATTAAAACTTCAATCCTGGGTGGTGGCGACCATCGCATTGATCAGCACGGCGATATCGGTCGCGTTGATTGGCAGTGTGTTGTGGCTGGTGTTGCGCGCCCTGGGCACACCGTTGGATTATTTCTATTGTCTGTTTTTTGGGGTGTTGATTTCACCGACAGATTCGATTGGTTTGCTGGGCGTGTTGCGCAGTGTACGCGTGGCCAAATCGATGGAAACCATGATTTCCGGCGAATCCGTCTGCAACAACGCCATTACAGTAATGTTGTTTGCCTTGTTTGCTGCCATGTTTGCTGAGCCAGCGCGACAAAATATTCTGCTCACCCTGCCGATGCTACAACTGCTCCTCGGTGGCGTGGTGTGGGGTGTCCTGCTGGGTGTGCTGATGCATTACTTGCTCAAAAGCATAGAACAACAATCGCAGTTGGCGATGTCGTTAACCCTGAGCCTGTCGCTAGCAGGTGAGGCGGTCGCGTTGTGGTTGGGATTATCAGTGCCCGTCGCGTTGCTGATTGCCGGGCTGTTTCTCGCCAACAACAGCGCGATGACCGACGGGATTCGCGAACAACTAAAATTGTTCTGGGGTCTGATCAACGAGATTGTCCTGGTGGGTTTATTCGTGGTGTTGGGGCTGGAGTTGTTATTGCTGCCGGTGCGGGTGGAGTATCTGTTGGCGGCCTTGGCGATCATTCCCGTCGTGGTGTTTGCGCGTTATGTCGGTGTGGGGCTGCCGATCCTCGTGTTACAGCGGCACCGTCGCTTCCATCCGGGGATGGCGCGGCTGCTTACCTGGGGCGCGTTGCGTGGCGGGATATCCGCTGCATTAATCCTCACCTTACCGCAAAATACAACACGGGATGTGTTGTTAGTGCTCACCTACGCTGTCGTGATTTTTTCCGTTTCCGTCCAGGGGTTGGTCCTCAACCGCATGCTGGACGAGGTTCGCTAGCATACTCCACAGATAATAATCATTCCCATTAAGCTGCTGGTGGCTACTCATATATATAGGGTACGGATAGGCGTTGGGTGGTCTGCCTCGGGTCTTTAACCTTATTTTTAATCACATTGCGTGCTTTTCGCGGACAGACTTACACTAGGGCGAAAATGGTTTGTGCGGCGGCTTTCGCTAACGTTGAATTCTATCCCAGTGTGCAACAATACGAGAACCGGCGCTACAAAGAATGACTTTCACGGGGAAGACATGACTAACCAACCCTCCCTTAACAACAACTAACAAATAGCAGGAGCGTAATGATGGAACGAATCAAAGGTTCAGTCGGTAAAGGCGGAAAGAATTCCCCCAGTGATGTCGAAATCATCCAGACCTTATTGAACCGGCATCGTACCTCGTC
>JAYSTO010000206.1:0-4963 GCA_043719675.1 Gammaproteobacteria bacterium
TATGACTTCATTGAAAAACCCCTGTCACTGGCAAAATTATTACTGACGATTGATCACGCATTAAAAACAGATCAACTCCGCCGTGAAAATTTGCAATTGCATCGACTCACGCCTATCCCGGCGGAACCCATCGGCAAAACTGCCGTGATGCAACGACTGCGTGAACAAATCAAACGCATTGCGCAGCATGATACCTGGGTATGGTTACACGGCGAGTCCGGCAGCGGCCTGAATATTTTTGCACGTTACGTGCATCACTGTAGTCCGCAGCGTGAGCGGCCGTTTATTGAGGTAAATGTCGCCGCGCTGCGCAGCGACACGGCGATCCAGGAGTTATTTGGTACGGAACACGGCGACACTGTGCGTTATGGTCTGCTGGAACAGGCCAATGGCGGGACCTTGTTCCTCAGCGACATCGGCGACATGGACATGACGACACAGGCCAAGCTCAATTCTGCGCTGGAAACACGCTCGTTTCAACGCGTGGGGGGTAACACACCGGTGATGTTACACATGCGCATCATCGCCGCAACCCATTACCACCTTGAACAGGCCATCGGCCAGGGTAAGTTTCGCAGTGATCTGTATTATCAGCTCAATATTGTGCCGATCCACATCCCGCCGCTGCGCGAACACCGTGAAGATGTCCCGGAATTACTCAACTATTACGTCAACCTGTTTGTCAGCCAGGACAAACTGCCGTACCGGAAATTTTCCCTGGCTGCGCAAAATCGTCTGCGCAACCACCCCTGGCCGGGCAATGTCCGTGAACTCAGTAACCTGGTGCAACGCCTGTTGATCATCGGCAGCGGCCCGGAAATCAGTATTGACGAGGTCGAACAAGCGTTGGGCGCCACGCCCATGCCGATACCACCCCAACTGCCGATTGCCTACGATCTGCCCCTGCGCGAGGCCCGCGAAGAATTTGAACGTGCTTATCTGGCCTATCAGCTACGCCAGCACGGTACAAGCGTGGGAAAAATTGCTAAGATCATCGGACTGGAACGTACCCATTTGTACCGCAAACTGCGTGCCTTAGGTATTGACCCAAAACAACTCGAAGAAGACGATACTTCACCATAAGATCACCCCATGGCCTTGCGCACTCGTAAAATACTATGAAAATTATTATTCTCGGCGCCGGTTCCGTTGGCAGCACCCTGGCCGCCAATCTTACCAGCGAAGCCAATGACATCACCTTGATTGATGTCGACGCCAAAAAATTACAAAACCTGCAGGACCGCCTGGACATCCGCACGGTTGTTGGTCCCGCCTCTCACCCGGACGTGTTGCGCGCGGCAGGTGCCGACGACGCCGACATGCTGATTGCCGTCACCGACAATGATGAAACCAATATGGTGGCCTGCCAGGTTGCCTATACCCTGTTTCACACCCCTACCAAGATCGCCCGGGTCCGTTCGGCGGAATACCTCAAATATCCCCAACTGTTTACCCAAGAGGCCTTGCCGATCGATGTGTTTATCAGCCCGGAAGAATTGCTTACCGAAAATATTTTTCGTTTGATTGAAAACCCTGGCGCCCTCCAGGTTCTGGATTTTGCTGACGGCTTGGTGCAACTGGTTGCTATCCGTGCCTATTATGGCGGGCCGTTGGTGGGCCATGAGTTGCGCGAACTGCGACAACACATGCCCAATATCGATACCCGTGTTGCTGCCATCTATCGGCGCAATCGTGCCATCATCCCCGAGGGCCACACCGTCGTTGAAGCCGACGACGAAGTATTTTTTATCGTCGCAAAGAAAAATATCCGTACGGTGATGGGCGAGTTGCGGCGGCTGGACAATCCTTACAAGCGGATCATGATTGCCGGGGGTGGCAATATTGGGCGGCGCCTGGCAAAACGGCTGGAGGGAAAATACCAGGTCAAATTAATTGATCACAATAGTGTGCGCACCCAGGCGCTGGCTGAAGAGCTGACCAACACGATTATCCTGCGCGGTGACGTCTCTGACGAAGAATTACTGCGCGAAGAAAATATTGAAGACATGGATGTCTATTGCGCCTTGACCAACGACGACGAGGTCAACATTCTGTCCTCGATCCTTGCCAAACGTATGGGGGCACGCAAGGTCATGACCTTGATCAACCGCGCCTCGTATGTCGATCTGATCCAAAGCGGCGAGATCGATATTGCGATCTCGCCACAGCAAGTGACCATTGGCAGCTTACTCGCGCACGTCCGGCGCGGTGATGTCGTCAGGGCCCACTCCCTGCGCCGAGGCGCGGCAGAGGCAATTGAAGCCATAGCGCACGGCGATAAAGAATCTTCCAAGGTGGTTGGTCGGCGCATTGAGGAATTAAAGCTGCCACCGGGGACCACCATCGGTGCAATCGTGCGCGGCAAAGAGGTGCTCATTGCCCATCGCGACACCGTCATTGAATCTGGCGACCACGTCATTTTATTCGTGATTGATAAAAAACACCTGAACGACGTGGAACGTCTGTTCCAGGTCGATGTGATGTTTATCTAATACTATGCATCTCCTCGTCACACTACGCATCCTTGGCCTGTTATTGGTTATCTTCAGCGCCACGCATATCCCGCCGATGATTGTCTCGATCATCTATCTGGATAATTCACTGGAACCATTTTTTGATTCATTTGCGATTACCTTGATCACGGGACTGGTGATCTGGCTGCCGGTCAAAAATCATAAAAAAGAATTACGCCTGCGTGATGGATTTTTTATTGTCGCGTTGTTCTGGACCGTATTGAGCCTGTTCGGTGCCCTGCCTTTTTTACTCAGCCCTCAAGTCACGATTTCATTGGCGGGCGCAGTCTTTGAAACCGCCTCGGGGTTAACCACCACCGGATCAACCGTCATTACCGGATTGGATCAATTACCGAAATCCATTTTGTATTATCGCCAGCAATTACAATGGTTGGGCGGCATGGGGGTTATTGTCCTGGCCGTTGCCATCCTGCCGATGCTCGGCATCGGTGGCATGCAGTTATATCGCGCCGAAACCCCCGGACCGATGAAAGATACTAAGCTCACGCCGCGTATCGCCGAAACCGCCAAGGCACTGTGGTATATCTACATTGTGCTGAGTGTCGGTTGTGCGCTGGGCTATTGGCTGGCGGGAATGAACGCCTTTGATGCAATTGGCCATAGCTTCTCGACGGTTTCAACCGGCGGTTTTTCGACGCACGATGCATCATTGGCTTTTTTTAGTAACAACACCGTGATCGCACTGGTTGGTATTGTGTTTATGTTTTTGGGCGGTGCTAACTTTGCCCTGCACTTTGTTGCCTGGCGGCACCGTAGTCTGCGTCACTATTTTGCCGACAGCGAATTTAAAACCTACGTTAGCATCCTTGTTGTCGTCTCACTCACCGCCGCTATATATTTATACATGAAACAAGTGATAACCGATCCGTTTCAATCGTTATTACACGCCACCTTTCAAACGGTTTCGGTCGCCACCTCCACCGGTTTGTTAACGCACGATTATGCCTCCTGGCCGGTGTTTCCTGCCATGCTGGTATTGTTCGCGGGATTTATCGGTTCCAGCGCGGGATCCACCGGTGGCGGCATCAAGGCCATCCGCTTTTTATTATTACTCAAACAAGGCCATCGTGAATTATTACGCGCCATTCACCCCAGCGCCGTCGTCGTGATCAAACTCAACGGCAAACCGGTCCCGGAACGTGTCATTGAATCCGTCTGGGGTTTTGTCGCCGCGTTCGCCGCCTGTTTTATCCTGATCATGCTGGCGTTGATGTTGACCGGACTGGATCAAGTCACCGCGTTTGCAGCAACGGCATTCTCCATTAATAATACCGGCGTAGGGTTGGGCGCGGTGGGTGCAAACTACGCGGGCATCGGCGAACCTGCCAAATGGATTTTGACCTTTGCCATGTTGGTTGGCCGCCTGGAAGTCTTTACGATCTTAGTGCTATTCACCCCGGCCTTCTGGCGGCGTTGATCGGTTTTTAAAAATACGATGTCACTCATTGATAACTTTGAAAAACTATTGGCCAATGGCCAGGACAACACCTTGTTGCGCTTCGGCTTGGGCCAGGCCTATTTGCAGGCCAATGAATTTGCCAAGGCAGTCAATCATTTGCAACGCGCTGTCGCACACGACAAACATTATTCCGCCGCCTGGAAATTACTCGGCAAAGCCCTTGCCGCGCAAGGTGATGATGCAGCGGCGATACAAGCCTATCAACAAGGCATAACCATTGCGGAAGCCAAAGGCGATGTCCAGGCCGCGAAAGAAATGCGCGTGTTTTTAAAACGTTTGCAAAAAACCAGCCCTGATAAATCTGCAGATCAATAAAATGCTCGCTATCGTGATCCCGGCCTGATCTACTACACGCACCAATAACTCGAGATTTGGATTTTTTACCCTAGCCATAGCCATCCAGCCTTTTTTTCAATTCCTTGGCAGCCACCTCTCTTTCGCGGGCGCGACCACCCCGAATCCCATCCACCAAGACTAATAATTCATATAGCTGCGGATCTTTCTTTGCGGCGCTCGGGGCCGACGGATACAACGGCGAAAACGCCACCCCCCTTGCCTCACCCTCTGGATCGGGCCAAACCGGTGGTGGCTCACCATCAGCAACAAAATGTGCCGCCAGTGGTTGAGCGGCATGCGCCGTTGGCATGCCACGATTGAGCTCACCACGTTCCGGGACAAAAACATACTGTATCCCGTACAGCAAAAACTCCTGGAGATTGCGGATATTCGGGCGGATTTTATCCTCGTGCTTGACGGCTAACCGTGCTGCTAGTGCACGGTTCGCCGCCGCATGCACCTCAGACGGACTCATGCCCAGTTCCGTTGCTAAGGTGTTGTAAGACCAGTTTTTTTTGCCCAGTGCGACAAGCTTAAGTAAAAACAGGACATCTTGAGGCTTAAGTATCATCGGCATATTCTCTGTTCGCGATTCGCGAATAAAGAATGCTCTATCTGCTGGGTCTGTCAAGCC
>JAYSTO010000207.1:0-13312 GCA_043719675.1 Gammaproteobacteria bacterium
GTCTCAAAGGTGGTGTGCATATTCGTATGGCGCACTCAGGTGAAGCGCTTGCGTTGCTCAACGGCAACGACATCACGCTGACAGCCGATACCCTTGTCATTGCGGATGATCATCAGCCGATTGCCTTGGCCGGGATCATGGGTGGCGCCGAATCCGCAGTAAATGACACCACACAAGACATTTTTCTCGAGAGCGCTTTTTTTGCCCCGGCAGTGCTGGCCGGTAAGGCACGATATTACGGGTTACACACGGACTCTTCGCATCGTTTTGAGCGCGGTGTCTCGGCTGAGATTCAACGTAGAGCGATTAACCGTGCCACGGCGCTGCTGCAATCGATTGTGGGTGGACGTCCTGGGCCGCTGATTGAAGTGCTGTTTGTGGATAAATGTCCGCCAAGACGGCCTATCCTGCTACGCGAGTCACGCGTGCAACGCGTGCTGGGTGTGAAGATTGAAGCCAAAGAAATTACGAATATCCTGACCCGTTTGGGCATGCCGCTGGTGATCACAGTGGGGGGGTGGCATGTTACAGCACCGGCTAGTCGGTTTGATATCCAAATTGAAGAAGATCTCATCGAGGAGCTTGCGCGGGTCCGAGGTTACGGTAACCTGGGTTTACATTCACCGGTTGCTGCTTTGAAAATGGTTGCGAAATCTGAGGCAACCCTGAGTCTACGCAAGATTAAACAACAGTTAGTGGCTGTGGGGTATCAAGAAGTTATTACCTACAGCTTTGTCGATCCTAAGATGCAATCCTTGCTTGACCCTCAAGTGCAGCCCGTTCGATTGGCAAACCCTATTTCTGCCGAAATGGCGGTCATGCGTACCAATTTGTGGACTGGTTTGTTACAAACTTTGCTGTATAACTTGAATCGCCAGCAAAATAGGTTAATGTTATTCGAGTGCGGCCTTAGGTTCTTACCACAACCACCTGATTATAATCAGGTTATGTTTCTTGCTGGGATTGCCACAGGAGATGTGGCGCCTGAGCAGTGGGGGGTATCTAAAAGGCTGGTTGATTATTTCGACGTAAAAGGTCACCTCGAGGCATTGATGGCGCATACCGGTAATGATGCAGTTTTTCAATTTAGCGCGGGTAACCACCCGGCTTTACACCCGGGTAAAACGGCGCAGATATGGCGCGATAAGCAGTCAGTGGGCTGGTTGGGTGCATTACACCCCCAAATTATGCAGACCCTGGGTATTAGTCAGGATGTGTACATGTACGAAATAGAAGTGGCGGCGCTCACAAAAGGGCACCTACCGCGTTACCAAGAGGTATCGAAGTTTCCAGCTATTCGTCGGGACATCTCCATGATCGTGCCACAAGATATTTCTGCGCAACGTATGCAAGAATGCATCCAAAATGCAGCGCCCAGGTATCTACAGAGCATCGAGTTGTTTGATCTATATACAGGCGAAGGCATTGATTCTGGAAGAAAAAGTGTCACGTTGGGCTTGACCTTGCAGGATCTTTCGCGCACTCTTACGGATAGTGAAGTAGAAGACGTAATGCAGCGAATAGTCGGTAAACTTCAAACCGATCTTGGCGCAACTTTACGGCAATAACCGCGAACCAATGAACAGAGAAAAACAATGGCGGCATTGACCAAGGCGGAAATGGCTGAACGCCTGTTTGAGGAACTTGGGCTCAACAAGCGGGAAGCGAAAGAGCTCGTCGAACAGTTTTTTGAAGAGGTCCGTGGGGCGCTCGAGCGTGGTGAACAGGTCAAGCTGTCCGGATTTGGTAATTTTGATTTACGGGACAAAAAGCAACGTCCTGGTCGAAACCCCAAAACTGGGCAGGAGATACCCATTACAGCACGACGTGTCGTGACATTTCGACCCGGACAAAAACTCAAAGCGCGTGTAGAGGCCTATGCTGGAACCAAGCAACAATAACGAACTGCCACCGATTCCGGGTAAGCGCTATTTTACCATCGGTGAAGTCAGCGAGCTTTGCCAGGTCAAGCCGCACGTGTTGCGGTATTGGGAACAGGAATTTCCGCAACTCAAGCCTGTTAAACGGCGCGGCAATCGACGGTATTATCAACGGCAGGATGTGGTGATGATTCGTCAGATACGCAGTTTGTTATATGAACAGGGTTATACCATTGGTGGCGCACGTTTACAGCTGGTCGATACTCCGCGTCCCGAAGGCAAAATTCCCAAAGAAGCCATTCGGCAGTTACGCCAGGAACTCGAAGAAATCAAACTACTTCTTATGCGTTAGTCTTTCTGACCACCACGAACTACGCTATCATGCGCAGCTTGTCATTTGTTTTACCTATTTGAAATAAACGGGGCGTAGCGCAGCCTGGTAGCGCACCACCTTGGGGTGGTGGTGGTCGGAGGTTCAAATCCTCTCGCCCCGACCAATTCAGTAGCGACAAGTGATACGACATACAGAAAGTCAACTCAAATTTTGTAGTAACCCCGATACCAATCCACAAAACGCTGGATACCTGATTCAACAGAAGTATCGGGTTTATAGCCGACATCATTCATCAAGTCGCTGGTATCGGCGTAGGTGTACGGGACATCGCCCGGCTGCAGCGGCAGCATATTTTTTTCGGCTTTTTTACCCAGGCAATTTTCCAGAACTTCGATATAGCGCATCAAGGTACAAGGGTTGTTATTGCCAATGTTATACACGCGCCACGGCCCCTTGCTGGTGCCGGGATCGGGTTCATTACCGGTCCAGGCAGGGTTAGGAGTGGCGACCTTGTCCAGGGTGCGGATTACCCCTTCGACAATGTCATCAATGTAGGTAAAGTCGCGCTTGTGATCGCCATAGTTAAATACATCAATAGGTTTACCCGCCAGGATGTTTTTGGTAAACATAAAAAGCGCCATGTCTGGGCGCCCCCACGGACCATAGACGGTAAAAAAACGCAGTCCGGTGGTGGGTAAGTTAAATAGATGACTGTAGGTATGGGCCATCAGCTCGTTGGATTTTTTCGAGGCGGCATACAGGCTCACTGGGTGATCAACATTGTTGTGCACCGAGAACGGATAATTGGTATTAGCGCCGTAAACCGAACTGCTGGAGGCGTAGACCAAATGTTCTACATTGTGGTGGCGGCAACCTTCCAGAATATTGACGAAGCCGATGATGTTGGTGTCAATGTAGGCATGCGGATTGACCAATGAATAGCGCACCCCGGCCTGCGCGGCAAGATTAATGACCCGTTGTGGCTGATGTGTTTTGAAAATCGCCTGCATCTGATCGCGATCTTCAATATTGGTGCGCACATCCGTAAATTTAGCATAGGCTTTAACGCGATCTAACCGGGCTTGTTTGAGTGTTACATCGTAATAGTCATTGAGGTTATCAATGCCGATGACCTCATCGCCGCGGGCCAACAACCGCATGGCCAGCGTCGAACCGATAAACCCGGCGGTACCGGTGATTAAAATTTTCATACATATCCTTTAAGACTGATTAGAGACGGGCATCGACCGCATTTTTTGGTAATACATTTTTTACGTCGTAGAGTACGCAGTGTTTTTTGCCCAGGGTGCGCAACTTTTCCGCACCCATTGTTTTAAACTGATGATGGGCAACCGCAAGAACAATGGCATCGTATTTTCCCAGCGCGGGTTCTTTGATCAAATCGATACCATATTCATGCTTCGCCTCGGTTGCGTCCGCCCAGGGATCATACACATCGACATTGACCTGGTAATCGCTAAATTCGCGGAGGATGTCCGTCACGCGGGTGTTGCGAATGTCCGGGCAATTTTCTTTGAAGGTGAGTCCCAGGATCAAGACATTGGCGTCGACAATCTGAATCTTGCGCTGGATCATGAGTTTAATGACACAGCCGGTGACATAACTGCCCATGTTGTCGTTGATCCGGCGGCCTGCCAGGATGACTTCGGGGTTGTAACCGATTTCCTGGGCCTTGTGGGTTAGATAATAAGGGTCAACACCAATACAGTGTCCGCCCACCAAACCGGGACGGAAGGGCAGAAAATTCCATTTGGTACC
This sequence comes from Gammaproteobacteria bacterium, assembly GCA_043719675.1. Classification (GTDB taxonomy): domain Bacteria; phylum Pseudomonadota; class Gammaproteobacteria; order UBA6429; family Thiohalophilaceae; genus JACQBC01. The sequence continues at coordinate 3,994 of JAYSTO010000207.1, forward strand.
GGCGGCTTCGAGGACTTCCAGGGTATCAATGCCGAGTTTATTAAAAATCAGGGCAAGTTCATTGATCAAGGCAATATTCAGATCGCGTTGGGTGTTTTCAATCACCTTTGCCGCTTCGGCAACTTTGATGCTGCTGGCCTTATGGGTACCGGCGGTGATGATGCTTTTATAAATTTTATCGACAAAATCCGCCACTGCTGGGGTGGAGCCCGAGGTCACTTTTAAAATCGTTGTGACGCGGTGTTCCTTATCACCCGGATTAATGCGTTCTGGACTATAGCCGACATAAAAGTCGTGGTTAAAACGCAGTCCCGATACCGATTCGATGATAGGCACACAGACTTCCTCGGTGGCGCCGGGGTACACCGTCGATTCATAAATGACAACATCGCCTTTTTTGATGATTTTGCCGACTGTTCGGCTCGCGGATTCCAGTGGCGAGAAGTCCGGGCGTTTATGCCGATCAATGGGGGTAGGCACCGTGACGATATAGACGGTACAGGGCTTGATATCGTTGAGATTATCAGTAAATGACAGTTTGGTTGCGCTGCGTAATAACTCAGCTTCGACCTCAAGGGTGTTATCAATGCCCGCTCTGAGTTCTTTGATGCGGGGAGAATTGATGTCAAAGCCCACGGTGGTGAATTGTTTACCAAATTCAACAGCCAGTGGCAGGCCAACATAGCCCAAGCCAATGATGCCGATGTTGAGATTCTCAAGTTTGAACATAGGGGCTCCGTTAACGTGTGGTGGTTCAAGACCGGTATTGTTAGAAGTGCGCGGCCGGTGCCTAGGCCAAGGAAACTTTATGTATAATACAATGAACCGTGAATCAAATACAAAGCTGGAACCGGGCAAAGAGAGAATAACATGACCAGCATTACAGGACCGTTAATGTGAGTACTGTTCGCATTTTTAATCATCATGTCAAAACCCCTTTTCTTCTATTAGGGCTGGTGGAAGTGGTAGGCATCATTGGCTCTGTTTACGCAGCCATGTTTGTGCGGTTTTGGAGTGAAGAAATCCCCTATGAACAAGTCTGGCTGCAGACGCTGGTTTTTTCGCTGGTTATGTTGCTTGCAATGATTTCCTCGGGTTTATATCAGGCTCGATTACGCGAAGGTGGCTTGGGATTTTTTCTGCGGTTGAGTGCCAGTTATTTAATGGGGACGGCGGGCGCCTCTGTTGTATTTTATATTTTTCCCAATTTGTTTTTTGGGCGCGGCATTCTGATTCTTACCATGATCATTTCGTTTGTTTTTATTACGATCGTGCGCACGAATCTGTATTTCTTCAAGCCAAATATTTTCAAGCGGCGTATCCTGGTGCTCGGCGGCGGGAAACGCGCGAGTGCACTGACGGAGTTGCGGCGACGCGTTGATCAATTTGGATTTGTGATCATGGGTTTTGTGCATATGCGTGGCGAACAGGATGTTGTTTCCCCGGAAAAAATCATAAAAATTGATACGCCACTCGTTCAATACGTCACCAAGCATGATGTAGACGAAATTGTACTGGCGATTGATGATCGGCGAAAAGGTATCCCCATGCAGGAGCTGCTTGACTGTAAAATGCATGGCATTGATATCGTTGATGTAGTTTCTTTTTTTGAACGTGAAACCGGTAAGATCCGTATCGACCAGCTACAACCGAGTTGGCTACTTTTTTCCGAAGGATTTAAACAAAGTATGCTGCGCAACAGTGCGAAACGTACTTTTGACTTACTTGCGAGTGGTTTTTTGCTGACTCTCTCCTGGCCACTGATGTTGATGACGGCATTGGCGATTTGGGCGGAGAACGGATTCAAGTCTAAAACACCGATTTTTTATCGCCAGGTACGGGTGGGTATCGACGGACGACCTTTTCAGGTATTCAAGTTCCGCAGTATGGTGGTAAATGCCGAAAAGAGTGGCAGGGCGCAATGGGCAACCAAAAATGACTCACGCGTAACCAAAGTCGGGGCTGTTATCCGTAAGACGCGCATCGACGAGTTGCCGCAAATTTACAACGTATTTCGTGGTGACATGAGTTTTGTCGGGCCACGACCCGAGCGACCGGAATTTGTGGTGATGCTGGCAGAAAAAATTCAATATTATTCCGAACGCCATCGGGTTAAGCCTGGAATTACCGGATGGGCGCAATTGTTATATCCGTACGGGTCAACTGAACAAGATGCATTAGAGAAGCTTCAATATGATCTCTACTACGTTAAAAATCAAAGTATTTTTCTGGATTTTCTTATTTTGCTGCAAACAGCGGAGGTGGTGCTGTTTGGGCGGGGTGCTCGTTAAGTCTGGTTGTTGCCCAATATCAATTAATCAACTTTCAGCGGGTTGAGCGGCGAATTGATCCATGAAACGACCCGGTTATCTTTAAAATAAATTTTTGATGTACCGTAAACCCAGACATCGCCAAGGTCTTGCATAGGTTCACCTTGAATAGCGCGCACTTGCATCTTGGAGAGATCTTTTTCGATACGCAGAACATAATCAACATTTTTGGAGTTACTGATCGCATAGTAGGGGTTGCGGATATTCAAAGGATGGTTTTCATCAAGATGCCAAATTTCCACTATGCCGTCTTTAAATTGCACGTGTGATTTACCATAAAACCAGACATTATCTTTAACTTCGGTAGGAAAGCCTTGTGCTTCGGTAACTTCTCTCATTGTTGAGCCATGAGTGAATGTTTTTTTGGCGCTGGCATTGGGGGATAAGTTGGTGTGTATTTCTAAGGGCGGATCTGTTCGGCGCTCCGATAATGCTTCAACAGAAGATATAACTTCGTCATCAGCATTAATTACCAGAATATAGACAAATACACCAAATATTAAAAACATGAATAATGATGAAAGAATGCGTTTTGATTTACGGGGTTCTGTTGCGTTCTGGGTATGGCGGGGTTCGGTGTACCACGTACTACTTGAGGTTGACTGGCTTGTAGCGCCTAAATCAACTTCCTGGTTGGTATTGTTTTCAATCGCGGGTAGCGATTCATGGGCTTGGTAATAACAGTCCAAGATTGAAAACGCCTCCTGGATTAGCATAAACTGTTGTTTGGCGGTGGCCGAATCGGTGTTATTGTACTTTACTTTGTCTGGATGCCATTTTTGCGATTGGCGGCGATACGCATGTTTAAGCTCTTGCCAGGATGTGTCAGCAGACACCCCAAGCAATTGGTAACACTTTTCAAACGTTAATTCCGAATTCGGCATAATTATACTTGGTGGCGGCGCTGTAATTGAGAAAGAAGTAGTGAGGTGGGCGCCAAGCTACCCCGGACCCGTGAATAATTCCGCACCGATTATGGAGGAAGATGGTCTGCTGAATCAACCTGAAATTTGGCCATTTTCTGGCTAATTGGTGGTAGCAGGGGCGTAAGCGTCTGAATGTCTGGAAATTGATTACTAGTTCGTGCTTGATCGATTTTTTCCTCACACGGGTTGGGATGGGCGGTGCATCGCGGAATATTACCCCTCTAGGGGGCCGTGCGCCTCCAACTATATGCTGGTGTAGTACAGTCCTGCCTATCCATGCTTAAAGTTACCATTGGCGTGGCCGACAGACTATAAAAATCAATCCCTTGTTGCATCATTGGTTATCGTTTAAAATGCCCATAGTGTAGAATCCCATACTGCCCCGTGGAAACGTTCTGCTCCAAACTATATTGAGGTCAATTGAATAAATGGATATTTTTGAGAGAAAAAATATTTTTTTACCGTTGTTGGCAGTTATTTTTGGACTGACTGCGTGTTCTTCAGGGGCGGTGTTAGGACCGGATGAACTTAAATTGAGCGTCTCGGGTACTGCTGTCAGCCAACCGACATATACCATCGGGGTCGATGATACAGTGCAGGTGAGTGTGTGGCGTAATCCTGAATTATCGGTAATAGTACCGGTGCGACCGGATGGCAAAATATCGATGCCTTTGATTGGTGACGTTCAAGCCGGTGGCCTGACACCGGAACAAGTCGCAGCGGAAATCAAACGTAAATTATCTAACTATGTTCGGGAACCACAAGTAGCTGTCATTCTGACTGCATTGCACAGTCATGAATACCTGACGCGTGTACGCATAACGGGAGCGGTACGTAATCCCAGTTCCCTACCTCACCGTCAAGGCATGACAGTATTGGATGCCATTCTCGCTTCTGGTGGGATAAATGATTTTGCCGCTCCTGGTCGTGCCAAACTTTACCGTAATATAAATGGCGAGACAAAATCGATTAGTATTGATTTAGGGGAGATACTAAATGGCGGCAAACTTCAGACTAATTATGTTTTAATGCCGGGCGATGTAATAACGGTGCCTGAGCGTCTTTTTTAGTACGGTTTAATTATTTCCGATATGCAACTTCCTGTTGAACAACTGACGAGCCTCTTTTTAAAAGAGATCGAGTTACACAAGCTTAAAATTGCTATTTCATTTGGCGTGATTAGTGTTTTATTACTAGCATTAGGTGTCAGTTGGCCAAATAAATTTACAGCGTTCACCAACATTTTAGTTGAAGAACAGGTCTTGGATCCGGAAGCTGCCAGAGCGGCACGTGCTGCGGGTATACAACGAGATCAGGTCGCGATGGCAAAGGAATTGGTGTTCAGTCAGAAAATAATGGATGAGGTACTAAGGTCTGCAAATTTAATAAGTGATACGACAACGCCGCTGGAAAGAGAAAGAATTGTCGAAAGTGTACAGAAGAGGACCGAATTTTCGCGTAGCAACCCTTCATTATTAAAAATACAATATACAAGCACTGATCCCCAAGAAGCATTTATTATCACCCAAAATTTTGGTGAGGTTTTTGTTCGCGAAAGCACTGAGGATACGCAAAGAAAGGCAGTAGAGGAATTTAATTTTTATGAAAATCAAGTGCGCGAATATTCAAAAAAACTAGTCGAGTCGGAACAAAAACGCAATGATATCAGCAAAGACAATATTAGCGCCACGCCGGGTAACGAGGCAGACGTTAACTCGCGGATAAATGCATTGCGCCTGCGTATTGAGCAATCACAACTTGAGCTTAAGGAAGCCGAAATACGTAAAAAGACTGTTCAGGATCAATTATCAGGTGAAGCAGAAATTACCATAGCATTAAGTCGGGAAGGACAGTATCGGCAACGAATAGCCGAACTGCAACAAGAATTAGAAACGTTGCGATTGACTTATCATGATACATACCCGGATATCGTACGAATTAAGCATCAAATTGATGACCTGAAGGAGTCTGTCGCAACAGAACGGCGTAAAGTAGAGCTCGCAAAAAGCACTGAACAAAAAGGCGCGACACGAATTGATGAAGGAGTGGCTCTTAGTCCATTGTATCAGCAGTTGAAAAATGAATTATCACAAGCGAAAACATTAATTGCCACGCTGGCTACACGTATTACTGAAAATCAAACTTTATTAAACAAAGAATTAGAAAGAGCAAGAAGAATTCATGACGTAGAAGTGAAGCTGGCAGAAATCACGCGTGACTATGGCGCAAATCGTACGCACTACGAAAATCTTTTACGCAATCGCGACAACGCAAAGGATGCGATGAATAAATTACTAAGCCAGAAAGGCGTTAGTTTGATTATTAAGGAACCTGCAACATTACCTCAAAAACCAAGCGGTTTACGGTTTTTTCATTTTATACTGGGTGGTATTCTATTGGGGTTGTTAATGCCATTAGCGTTTATTTATGCCTTGATACTCTTGGACCCACGTATTCGTTCTGAAACGATTATTTCTGAAAAATTTAAACTACCTGTGCTGGCTGCAATTCCACAACTTAATTCACCGATTGAAAACGATATGTCATTGAAGAAAAATAGACTTATCATTTTAATTTTTAGTGGTGTATTTATTGTTTATGTTGTGGTTACGATATTAAAACTAAGCAAGGTTATATAACGATGGACAACAAAGAAAATAATGAAAATCCAGATAAAAAATTAAATCAAGAAAATTTAGATTTTGATTTGGCTGGCACTACTGCATTGGTTCGTTTGGATAATACTAAGGGAGAGAATACGACACATCTTAGTCTTGCTGATATTGCGGCAGCGAGTAAGCAAATTATCAAAATGAAGGAGCCCAAAGAATTGGCGGCTCCAGTTCTGGATGAACTTAAAATTATTTATCCGGACATGAAGAATAAGTCAATAGCAAATGTATATCGAGATCTACGCACGAAGTTATTACACATCAGCAAGGGTAAAAACTTTATTTTACTGGTAACTTCTGTGGCAGAGTCAGGGGGGGCTACTCATATCGCAATGAACTTAGCATCTTCATTTTCATTTGATTCGACAAAGACATCGTTGTTAGTAGACTGTAATTTGTCAAACCCTAAACTGCATGAACTAATGCATGTCAATGTTGAATTAGGTTTAACAGATTATGTTGAGAATGATAGCGTTTCATTATCTGAGATAATCTACCCAACAGGGGTGCACCGGTTAAGGCTGATACCTGTTGGCAAAAGACGCGAATCGGCCACTGAGTATTTCACTTCTTTAAGAATGAGAATTCTAATTGAGGCTCTTAAAAAACGCTATCCTGATCGTTTTATTTTTATTGACAGCCCTTCAATCGGTGGATTTGCGGATGCGAAAATTCTTGCAGACTTATGTGATTTTGTTGTACTTGTTGTTCCTTATGGAAAAATTACAGAGTCCAAACTGCGCGATGCGATATCATCAATTGATGCGCGAAAAATTGCCGGCATAGTTTTAAATTAAACGATGGAAACATTCATGAAGGTAGACAAATATTTATTATTTATTGTCACGGCGAATTTTGCTTTTACACAAGACTTGTTTGCGGTTGATTTTGATTATAATGTAGGGATTGGGGCGGAATATGTTTCGAATATAAATTATGCTGCCAGCGATGAACAGGCTGATACCATTACCCGGTTAGGCGCCGGATTTCGGCTCAGTGAGCAAAATAGATTCGTTCAAAGTAGTACCACAGGTGCAATTGACTATTATAGCTATGCAGACAATACAAACCCAAGTACCGAGGTACTGAGACTCGACACTATAAATAGCCTGATATTATCGAACTTAGACTACCGGATTAATATTGATGATCATCTTGCGTACGTTCCAGTTAGCGCATCGGGCAATGATATACCTGCTAATCGTCAGCAAATAAATCTTTTCTCAATAGGACCATTTGTAAGATTTCATTTTTCAGCGGTCGATTACGTAGAAATTGAATATAGATATGAAGAGTATTACGATGAAATCACGACATTCGACAGTGGTATGGAAAATACCTGGCTTCGTTTAGGGCACCGACTCTCACCGGTAAGCCAATTACTGCTAAATTATGTTAACCGCAGTATAAATTTTGATGACTCAGCATTAGTAGATTATAAACAACAAGATATTTCACTTCGTTATGAGAATACTTCGCCCATTACCGGATATTATTTTGAGGTGGGCAGTACCGATGTTGATAGATCTAATGGGACTACAGCCACAGGCAACCGAAAACGCATAGGTATCAGAAGGTCAATAACACCAACGCATGCTATGGCGGTACATTTACGTGATGAATTAAGTACTGTGGCACAGGAATTAGGCAATATCCAGATCAGTGAACCCGGCGCGATACCTCCAACGCCCAGTGCAGTACTGCCGGATGCAACATCAGATGTCTTCAGAGTAAAAGGTGCCAATATTGAATATTTGGTTAACGAGTCACTAAATCAACTCCGTTTTTCTATCGAGTACGCTGATATTGATTACCAATTGGTGTCGAGTGATAACACGACTGCAACCTATGGCGTAGAATTTACACATAGGTTTTCGAATCAGTCTTCTTTTCAAATTTCTTACAGCTATCAACTTTATGAATTAGTTAACATTGCAAGATTTGACCATACTAAGGGCCTTCGCGCACTTTTAACGTACCCATTAACACGTGGCTGGACGATTTCTACTAATATTGGTTACGACGATCGTAACAGCACAACACCTGCATCAGAATATATGACATATAGATATGGAATTGGTATTACATATCAAACCGGTGAAATATAAATTAACTAATTATAACCAAGACTTTTCATTATTAGCTAAAATGAGATGACATGAGTGAAAAGTGCCACATCAGAGCAGCGACCGAAGCGGATGAAAAAAATATACATTTTCTATGGTCTGAGATATTTAAAATTCCATATCCTGCGCAAAGATATAACTGGCTATATAAGTTATCAAATTTAAAACCCATTACTTACCTTGCAATTGAAAATTATACTGACCAGGCGGTTGGTGTTTCTGCTCTTCACGTAAGCGAATATCTCTGCTTAGGTAAAAAGTGTAAAGTAGCAATCGCAGCTGACTTTGGGGTCATGCCTAAATACCGTGTCTTCGGCCCAGCCAAAGCGCTTCAACGCAACATTATTAATTCAGTAGAAACACACGAAGTCGCTTTTATACTTGCGTATCCTAATAAAAAAGCCATGAAATTAATGGAGAGCGTGGGTTATAGTTCTGTTAGCAAAACTACAATGTGCGTTAAATATATTGATGGCACAGATATTATTGGAAAATTCGTCAAGCCTCGCTATGCAGCTGCTATTTTTGCGAAAGTGTATAATTATCAAGTGATCCTGCTGGATGCCATTTTTCGTGCCATATTTAGAAAATGGACTATTCAAACGATAAATAGTGTCGAAGAATTAATAAAAGCTAACGTACAGATGCCCAGTAATCCTTCCCCACCTAAAATAGAGAAAGTTAAAGATTTCCGCTATCTTATTTGGCGTTATGAATTAAACCCCGCTATTAAACATCCTATCACCTTGGGGATAAGAAATGGTAATGGAGATATCAGGGGACTTGCAGTAATTAGTATCAGTAATAATAAACTAACAGTGCTCGATATTATCGGGGTGATAAGAAAAACAGACTATCTTGCACTTATCAATAAGATAACAATTTATTCCAGATCAAAAAATATTTCTCTAATAGAAGTTATATTTACGGGTGGTATAGTATTTCGAAATATGTTGATGTTAAACGGATTTATTGTTAAACAATATGAACGTGAATTGCTTATATACCCGCTATCTTACAAAGATGCATTTGCTCAATATATGAAAAAGTCACCAATCTTTGAAAGCGATATGGACTTTTAATATGCGCAAAAAAGAGATGCTTTCACTTGTCATGGAAAAGTCGGGTTTTAACTACATGGTTAACCGATTGAGACGTGTTCTCGACAGCGAACAATTTACAATAATAACTTACCATCGAATTCTTGATCATAAACAAATATTAAATTACAAATTTGATGATGGCTTAATCAGTGCGACACCTGA
>JAYSTO010000208.1:0-2335 GCA_043719675.1 Gammaproteobacteria bacterium
CTGGTGGAGGCGATGGTCTCGGTGGCGGGTGCGGTGGGCAACGTGGTGTATGGCGAGGCGGTGATGCGCATGCGCGATGATGTCGCCACCGGTACCCAGCTCAACGTGGCGATGCAAAAGACCGGTTTGTTCCCCAATATGGTGGTGCAAATGGCGGCCATCGGTGAAGAAGCCGGTTCGCTGGATACCATGCTCTCCAAGGTGGCGGATTTTTATGAAGAAGAGGTCGACAACGCGGTGGATTCGATGAGCAGCTTGCTGGAACCGTTCATCATGGTGATCCTCGGTGTCCTCATCGGCGGCCTGGTGATCGCCATGTACATGCCGATCTTCCAGATGGGTAAGGTGGTGGGTGGCAGTAAGTAGAATTGCAACGCATACGGGTTGCTGAGGGGGATTTTGCTATTCGGCTCAGATCACATCCCCCCTCGCCCCCCTTTTTCAAAGGGGGGAATAGCCGGGTATTTGCCTTTGCGGTATTCGTATTTTCTACAACAACCATAACAACAAGACAAAATCTATCCTATGCAGATCATTGATGTTTTCAAACACGAACCGGTGTTGTTTTATTTTAGCGTCGTTATATTCAGTTTGCTGATCGGCAGTTTTCTCAACGTCGTGATCCACCGGCTGCCGATCATGTTGCACCGGCGGTTTAAAGCCGAGTGTTTGAATTATTTAATCGAACATCATCAGACCTTGCTGCAACACGACGCGGTGACAAAAAAAATAGCGCAGACCACGCCCTACAATCTGGTCGTGCCGCGTTCCGCCTGCCCGCACTGCGGCCACAAAATTACCTCGCTGGAAAATATCCCCGTGCTCAGTTATCTGTGGCTGCGTGGCTGTTGCCGTGGCTGCCAGACGCCGATTTCATTACGTTATCCGTTGGTGGAGACATTGACCGCGTTGCTGGCGGTGGTCGTGGCCTGGAAATTTGGCGTGACGCTGGCGATGCTGATGGCGGTGGTGTTGACGTTTGCGTTGATCAGCCTGACCTTTATTGATCTGGATACCCAATATTTGCCGGATGAGATTACCTTGCCGCTGTTGTGGCTAGGCCTGATCCTGAATTTCAATCACCTGTTCACCGATTTTGCTTCCGCGTTCTGGGGCGCAATCGCCGGTTACCTGACGTTATGGACGGTGTATCAGGTATTTAAATTGATCACGCGCCGCGAAGGCATGGGCTTTGGTGATTTTAAATTGCTGGCGTTGCTGGGCGCGTGGTTGGGTTGGCAGGTGTTGCCGGCGGTTGTGATCATTTCCTCGTTGATCGGTTCGCTGGTCGGCATCAGTTTGATTATCTTCCGCCAACACGACCGCCGCATCCCAATCCCCTTCGGCCCTTACCTCGCCGGTGCGGGTTGGGTGGTGTTAATTTGGGGCAAAGAGATCAATCAGTTTTATTTTCATAACATCTTGGGAATGTAAGTTCGGCTTACTATGACGAAGGGTAGAAGCCAGACGTAAAGGTGTTTTATTCATTGACAAAATCTCACATAAACTCACTATATTTCACATCTCTGTGAGGTGAGGATGGATTGGCTCAGTTTTAGACTTAGCACGCGGTTGCAGCTTTCATCTGAGCTTGCAGAGCAGATCTATTCCAGAATCGCTGAAATAGATGCTGTCAAAAATACATTTCGCCTTGCCCATAAATTGTTACCGCAGACCATCGAACGCTTGACGCAATTTGTTATCGTGACGTCGACCGGTGCGTCAAACCGAATTGAAGGTAACAAGCTGAGTGATGACGAAGTTGAAGCACTGTACAAGTCGCTACGGATCAAATCATTCAAAACACGCGACGAGCAGGAAGTCGCCGGGTATCTTGAATCGCTGCAACTTGTATTCGCGCACCATCAGGATATATCAATCAGTGAATCTGCGATTTTGCAACTGCACAACAGTACACTGACCTATAGCGAAAAAGACCAACGACATAGGGGACAGTATAAATTTAGCCCCAATCGTGTCGAGGCGAAAGATCAAAGCGGCAATGTGGTTGGCGTCATTTTTGATCCAACGCCGCCGCATCTGACGCAAAAGGAAATGCAGGAGTTGATTGCCTGGTATGATTGGGCAGGCAAAGAGAATTTCAGGCATCCGCTTATTTTGATTGCTAATTTCATCTTTGAATATCTCGCGATCCATCCGTTTCAGGATGGCAATGGCCGCACCAGTCGGCTGTTGACCAATTTAATGTTGTTACAGCGAGGTTATGCTTTTACCTCACTGGTTTCTCATGAAAAATTGATTGAGCAGCGTAAAGCGGATTACTATCTCGCCCTGAACAAGGCGCAAAAAAGCTGGAAAAGCACTCAAGAGGACG
>JAYSTO010000209.1:0-2328 GCA_043719675.1 Gammaproteobacteria bacterium
GTTTTGGTTTATTCCGCAGTACGGTACCGACCAGCTCTTGACACTCATGGCGGTGGTAATCCTGTTACTCTCACTTATTTTTGTAGGCACGCTGCAACGTACAGTGCGGCGTGTTGGTCTGCTGGGGGCCGTCACGTTTGCCCTGTTGGCCGCGTGGCAGGCACCGCATTTAAGTTATGAAGCGCTCATTTCATCGGTGGACTATCAATGGGACGCAGACGCACAAAGTGGCAAGAAACCCACGTTCTTATTTCTTGCCGAGGGCAAGGCGGGTGTTATCAGCCTGGTGACTTACGACAATACCATTGCGAAATTGCAAAACAACGGACTGAATGAATCCTTGATCCACATGCAGGATCCCAACAAGGCGCTGCTGGCGGAAACACTGTTGGGACTTGTGCCATATATGTTGCATCGTGAGCCGAAGTCCGCGTTTGTGGTGGGTTTCGGCGGCGGGATCACAACCCGCGCCTTGACGCTCACCGATGTGGCATCGATCCGCGTGGTTGAACTCGAACCGGCGGTGGTCGAGGCGGATCGCCGTGTTTACGTGGGAGAAATCCCCGCGTTACAAGACCCGCGTGTGCGCCTGGATTTTAATGACGCCCGCAATACTTTATTGGTCGAGGGAACAAGCTACGATCTGATCGTCGCGCAACCCTCACATCCGTGGCTCGCCGGTGCAGCCAATGTGTTCACGCGCCAGTTCTGGGCGCTCACCAAATCCCGTTTGAACGACAACGGTATATTCGGGCAATGGGTCAATTTATTCAGAATGGACGCCACTACGTTGCGCTCATTGTTTCAGGCGTTTTATCAAGTCTATCCGCATGGCCTGAGTTTCGCTAACATCAACACCGGCGACCTGGTGTTGATCGGATCAAAACAACCGCTCACTTTCGATCATGATCGTATTGCCCGCATTCTCGCCCAGCCCAAGATCAACGCAACGCTTGGCACGCATGATATTAATATACCGGCGGATCTGCTCTGGTACTTTGCGTTGTCGCGTGACGAAATGATGGTGGCCGCCGGTAATGCCAGACCCAACACCGATACCAACATTCTTTCCGAAGTACGCCTGTCGGCATTAACTGCACAGCCAATCGGCGATGAAGATCCGTATGCATTTTTACGCAAGCATTTCCATTTGGATTTAATCCCCTATCTCGGCGACAACGCCGCGGATCGGTTGTATGCACAGGCCGATCATTATTTTTCCTTGAATGACACTGAGCTTGCGGCAAAAGCCGCGCAACAACTCAGCAAGATTGATCCGGTGCGTGGTCGTGGTGTGGAGTACGAGCGTGCCTGGCGGGCATATGATTTTGTCACCGCCGCGAGGCTCTATGCACAACACCCGCAATGGCCGGACCGCACGCACAAGCAACATGCGCTGATGTTGGCGCAGCAGGGGCAGGTCAAGGCAGCGCACAAAACCTTGCAACGCATTAACGATCCGGCCCTGCGGCATGCCGCCTACGCACAGTTGCTGTACGAAACAAAGGCCTGGTCCCAACTTGCTGCACTTCAGCCACGGGATGCGGAAGAACGTAAATGGCAGTTGCTGGGTATCGCCCGATCAAATCCACGTGCTGCCGGTGCTGCATTGGACGGGCTGGCGTTGAATGGCGCCGATGACATCCCGCAGATGCTGGTGTTGTTACAGTACTATGCCAATACCACCAACCCTTCCGTCTTTGCCGCCAAGACACAGCAACTGACAAAAACCATTAGCAACGAGATAACACGTTTGCGCATATTGGCCGACAAGGTGGCGCAGCAGGGTGAAGCAGTCCGCACCAGCACCATCCTGCGGGTGATCGATGAACTCATTCAAAAACAAACTGCGGCATCACACGAAGCAGCAGCATAGACATTGTCATTGTCGTTGATGTGCCAGCGCCGCACGATAACCGGCATGGTGCTGCGCTAATTCAGCATGCGTACCGATATCGGTGCTGCCATCGCCGTTGAGGTAAACAATACGGTCAACACCCTGCAAGGTGGAGTAACGGTGCGCGATAACAAGGGTGGTGCGCCCACGGCGCACAAAGGCCAGGGCATTTTGTAAAGCCATCTCCGACTGTGCATCGAGCGCGGAGGTGGCTTCATCAAAGATCAGCAACGACGATTTTTTCAGTAATACCTGCGCAATCGCCAGGCGCTGTCGTTGGCCGCTGGACAGACGCGCACCTTGCGCACCCAGCGGTGTATCGTAACCTTGTGGCAGCTGAGTAATAAATTCGTGTGCTTGCGCATGGCGCGCGGCATCGATCAACGCTGTTTCACTGGCGTCGGCATTGGCAAGCAGCAGATTGGCGCGCA
>JAYSTO010000210.1:0-2325 GCA_043719675.1 Gammaproteobacteria bacterium
CTAAAGCCATGAGCATCTGGACCATGGGCATTAATCAAAGCACGCACGGCTCGGATGGCGTTTGTGCAATTAACAATTTGAATCTCATCACCGGTAACATCGGCAAACCCGGTGGTACCAGTTTGTCGATCACCGGTCAATGCAACGCGATGGGCACTCGCGAATGGTCGTCCTGTTCTGGCCTGCCTGGTTATCGCTATCTGGAGAATGAAACTGATCGCAAAGACATCGCGAATTTTTGGGGTATTGATCCAGAGTTTTTCCCCAAACAACGCGGTTTGTTTCAAACAGACATCTTCCCTGCGATAGAAACCGGGCAAATCAAAGGCCTGTGGATCGTCGCCACCAATCCCATGTCCTCGATGTCCAATACCGCACGCATTCGCAAGACCTTGGAAAAACTGGAATTCCTGGTGGTGCAGGATGCGTATCAAGATGTCGAAACCAATGAATATGCCCATGTATATTTACCCGCTGCCGTCTGGGCGGAAAAAGAAGGTTGTTTTACCAATACCGAACGTCGCGTGAATCTAACGCGTAATGTAATCAAACCCCATGCAAATTCCAAAGCCGATTTGTGGATATTCAATCAACTCGCCAAACGATTTTCCCAAGGTGCTAAAATTAAATTTCCAGAGACCGCCTCTGCGGTATTTGATGAATTACGACAGTTATCAAAGGGGCGCATGCTGGATTATTCCGGTATGACACATGAGAAGATTGAACAGCAGCGCGGTATTCAATGGCCCTGCGCTGACGGCGCGGAAACCGGAACACCACGATTGTATACCGATGGTAAATTTCAGCATCGTGACGGTAAGGCAAAACTCATGCCCTTGCCCTTTGTCGACAACAATGAACGACCGGATGAGGAATATCCGTTCTGGTTAAACAGCGGTCGTGTGGTTGAACACTTTCACACCCGCACGCGCACCGGTAAAGTTGGCAATCTCAATAAATTCAGTCCAACACCGTACATGGAAATGAATCCTGATGCAGCAAAACAATTGGGGATTACACATAGCAGTTATGCCCGGCTCACCTCGCGCCGGGGTGACGCCGTGGTCATGGTGCAACTGACGCAACGCGTCGCTCCCAACATGGTATTTATCCCGTTTCATTTTCATGAATGCGTGAACCGGCTTACCTTGGGCTTGCTCGATCCCTATTCACGTCAACCCGCCTATAAACAGTGTTCGGTCAGCATTCAAGCCGTCGATGATCAAGCCGCCGCCGCCATGCGCAATAAGGCATTACGGGCTTTTTAATGACGAACCATCACATCTTTCTTGTAGTTGTACTAACCATAAAATCAGGTAAATAACGATGTTTGAAGTACGTAAAGATGAACCGGATTACGCCTTTATCCCTAACACGCCGGTGCCGGAACTTAATCAATACGGTGACAAAATTCAGTTAGCCAATGACGGCAATGCGTTGGCAGGCAAGAGCCTGAATATCAACGGCGATAACAGTATTGGCGAAAACCCCAATCGTTATAAGCAACATGGATTTTATTTTAATGCCGATAATTGTATCGCCTGTCATGCCTGTGAGTCGGCATGCAGCGAGAAAAACAATTTACCCCCATATCTTGCGTATCGTTCGGTGGGCTATATCGAAGGTGGCACTTATCCCAACTACACCCGCCTGAATATTTCCATGGCATGTAATCACTGTGACGACCCCGTCTGTTTAAAAGGATGTCCGACGCGCGCCTACACCAAGTTTGCTGAGTATGGTGCGGTATTACAGGACCCGGATATCTGTTTTGGCTGCGGTTATTGCACCTGGGTATGCCCGTACAATGCGCCGCAACTCGATATGGAGCAGGGGCATGTCCATAAATGCAATATGTGTGTTGACCGGCTGGAAGTGGGATTAAAACCCGCCTGTGTCGCTGCGTGTCTGGCTGGGGCACTGGATTTTGGTGTTATCGAAACCTTGCCCGAGAACCGTGATCAATTGCAAACGCAAATTCCCGGCTTCCCTTCACCCGAGATTACACACCCAAACATTCGTTTCCAGCAAACAAAAAGTCTTCCCCGCGAAATGACACGTCCAGACAGTATGCCGCTGCGCTATGAGCGCGATGCACAGGGGCAGGGTGGGTTTAACACCAAGGTGCGTGATACACAACAATCACGCCAGTGGAATTTGCAAAAACTCAACTCCAGGGAAAATCCGTTGGTATTTTTTACCTTGATGTCACAAACGGTGATCGGTGCATTCCTATTATTATTTCTCGGACCACAGTTTGGTCTGAATGCATTAAGTATTGCCGCGCACCCGGTTCTCATCGTTACGCTGCTGATGGGGTTGATA
>JAYSTO010000022.1:0-8130 GCA_043719675.1 Gammaproteobacteria bacterium
TTGTTATGGTTGGAGAAGGTGAGCGAACTCAAGGCAACGATTACCTGTTCGCCTAACTTTGGCTATAAACACTATTTAAAGGCGCTGGGCGACAAAACCCTCGACGGTATAAATTTATCTCAGGTGCGGGTAATTTATAATGGTGCTGAACCGATCTCGGTGGAACTTTGCGAACAATTTCTGACAGCATTAGCACCTTATAAGTTACGGCGCGAAGCGATGTTCACCGTGTACGGTTTGGCCGAGGCCACCTTGGCGGTGGCATTTCCGCCGGTTGGAAAACCCTATCGTGCCTTGTATGTTAATCGGCAACATATACGCATGACAGAGAAAGTAACTTTTACCACAGAAAATAATCCCAATGCTATCGGCTTCGCCATTGAAGGTGGCCCCGTTACCGACATGCAAATCAAGATCACGGATGAAGATAATCAGCCGTTGTCGGCGCTGGCGATTGGCCTGGTGCAAATCAAAGGGCCCAGTGTCACGCACGGTTATTACCAGGATGAAGAAGCCAATCGTGCCGCGCTTACCGGGGACGGCTGGTTAAATACCGGCGATCTGGGTTTTTGCAATGAAGCCGGCGAGTTGGTTATCACCGGCCGTTACAAAGATATTATTTTTGCGCATGGCCAAAATTATTATCCGCACGACATCGAAGCGGTTGCATTGCAATTGCCGGAATTGGAATTAGGTAAAGTCGTTGCGTGTGGCGTGCGTCGCCCGCAACACGATGCAGATGAACTGGTGATATTTATATTATTCCGTGCCGATCTAAAAGATTTTGTCGGCATAGTGCGCGACGTCACGCGCCACATTAATGAACAAACTGGCTTGGAAGTCAGTCGTGTGATCCCGGTGCAACGCATTCCAAAAACCACCAGCGGCAAACTACAGCGAGGCTTGCTGGGGGACGCCTATTTGGCGGGGGAATTCAACGTGCCGCTAACCGAGTTGGAGCATGTCCTGACACTCGCTCATGCGCAGCAATACGCTGGTCTGAGTGTGACTGAACAAAAGCTTAAATCTATTTTCGAAAAGAGTGTGCGAGACAAAGACCTGACAGTACAGGATAATTTTTTTGAGATGGGTATCAGTTCGTTGACGCTGACTGAAATTCATCAAACGATAGATGATACTTATCCTGGCATTGTCGACATCACTGATATGTTTGAATATCAGACCTTGCGGGAGTTAGCCGGTTTTATTGATTCGAAATCAAATACACACCAATAATAATTAACAATACACTTCGGAAACGGCAGAAAAATAATGATGAATATGGGTAATCCATTTGCGGTTTTGCTGCTTGCAGTATTGACAACAACCGTGTACGCCGAACAATCGGTTACGCCACCGGATGCTGCCATAACACCGGTAGTGCAACCACAAGCTGCCGATCGCCCGAGCGCACTTGATGAACGTCTCGCCGATGAGCGGGCGATTCGTGCAACACATTTTTCACTTATTACGCACAAACCGAATTACATGGTCTTGAGTTACAGCAGCCACCAAAATGAACAGATTGAAGCTCTGGATGCGGCGGAATTGAAATTCCAAATCAGTTTCAAGGCAAACATTGTCGATGATGTGTTCGGTGGTGTGTTGGTGTTTGGTTACACACAACAATCCTACTGGCAGGCATTTAATACGGAGATATCCAGCTCATTTCGTGAAACCGATTATGAGCCTGAAGTCATGTGGGTGTTCACCCGGCCGCGCCAGGCCGATAGTCTGGTTACGCGTGAGATTGTTGTGGGTTTTTCGCATCATTCCAATGGTGGCAACCAACCCCAGTCACGTAGCTGGAATCGGCTATACGTGAATTTTATTACTGAATACGATGATTTTTATTTGAGTTTTAAACCCTGGTATCGTATTCCGGAGCCCGAAAAGACTTACCCGACTGATCCGACGGGTGACGATAATCCGGATATCAGTCGCTACATGGGTGCGTTTGAATTAACTGCGATTTGGGCTCGCCATGACCATCAACGAGTTGGTCTGATGTTACGCAACAACCTGATTTTTTCCGACAACCGCGGCGCGGTGCAGA
This sequence comes from Gammaproteobacteria bacterium, assembly GCA_043719675.1. GTDB lineage: Bacteria > Pseudomonadota > Gammaproteobacteria > UBA6429 > Thiohalophilaceae > JACQBC01. The sequence continues at coordinate 2,057 of JAYSTO010000022.1, forward strand.
TTGATTGGAGCTATCCGATCAAGAGTAAACTCAAAGGTTATGTCCAGTATTTCAACGGCTATGGCGAAAGTCTTGTTGATTATAACTATTCGGTTAGTCGGCTGAGTGTCGGCCTAATGTTGAATAACTGGTTATAGAAACCTTTGTCTCCATCTTGCACGCCATGCTGTATTGTCCACCTGGATATATTATAAATAACATGTCTAGAGTTTTTTACTCAATAGTATCAATACCGCCTGGCATGTCATGAATCAGCAATTACCGATTCCTTGTTATGAATGATGATAAATTACTGCGGCAATCCCGCAGCGCATTGACGCTGGCGGCGCTGGGTGTGGTCTACGGTGACATCGGTACCAGCCCACTTTACGCCGTTAAAGAAACATTTAACCCTCGCAATGGCATTCCACTGCGGGTATTTTTGGAATCATTGTTGCAATGCCCACCGCAACGCGTGCCTGGCACCTCGGTATTCCTCACTGCCACACCGGATGCCGTGCCGCACGCCTTGCTGCATAATTTCAAACACAACCGTGTATTGCATGAGCGTGTGGTGTTTCTCACCGTTATCATCAAAGAGGTACCCTGGGTATCATTCAGTGAGCGTGTTGTAATCGAATCGCTGGGTCATGATTGCTAGCAGGTGATTCTGAATTTCGGGTTTAAAAACCGTCCCGATGTCACCCAATCGTTGACCGAGTTGTGTCCGGCACAGGGCCTGGATTTCGATATGATGCAGACATCGTTCTTCTTAAGCCGCGAGACAGTGATCCCGGTTGCGCATAAAGACAGCGGCATGGCGATGTGGCGCGAACGGCTCTTTGCCACCATGGCAAAAAACGCTGGCAGTGTGGTGGAATATTTCAATATTCCAACCAACCGCGTGATTGGGCTGGGTACACAGGTAGAAATATAGTTAACATATCACGGCATTTTTCCTTAATATAACTAAATCCCCCCCAATCCCCCTTTTTCAAAGGGGGAGGCCGATGCGGTGCACTGTTGTTCCACTCTTTGCTACACAGGGGCGAACATGCTGTTGTTTTTTAGTATGTCGGCGCACCTCGCCCTATCATTTTGATCAAGAACCGGTAAAATAAGCATCGTCTATTTTAAAAAAAGCTCAACTCCTTATGTCCGTTCGTACCCGATTCGCCCCAAGTCCCACTGGCTATTTGCATATTGGCGGCGCCCGCACCGCCTTGTTTTCCTGGCTGTATGCGCGCAAGCACGGGGGCACGTTTATCCTGCGTATTGAAGACACCGATCTGGAACGATCCACGGCCGAATCCGTCAACGCCATTCTGGAAGGCATGGCCTGGTTGAATCTGGATTACGACGAAGGCCCGTTTTATCAAACCAGGCGCTTTGGCCGCTACAAGGAAGTCATTGCGCAACTACTAAAAGAAGACAAGGCCTACCACTGTTATTGCTCCAAAGAAGAACTGGAGGTGATGCGCGAAGCACAGAAGGCGCGCAAGGAAAAACATCGCTATGACGGCCGCTGTCGGCACCACCAGGGTTCACCACCGGTGGGCATACAACCTGTGGTGCGTTTTAAAAACCCGATTGAGGGTGACGTGATGGTTAATGATGTCGTGCGCGGTAACGTGGTATTTTCAAACAGCGAACTGGATGATTTGATCATCGCACGTTCAGACGGTTCACCTACCTATAACTTCACAGTCGTGGTGGACGACTTTGACATGAAAATCACTCACGTGATTCGCGGTGATGACCATCTGAATAATACCCCACGTCAGATTAATATTTTAAAAGCGATCGGCGCACCCATTCCTGTCTATGCGCACCTGCCGATGATCCTGGCGGAAGATGGCGCCAAACTTTCCAAGCGCGTCCATGGCGAATCTGTCAGTGTGGTTCAATACCGCGAAGAAGGCTATTTACCCGAGGCCTTATTGAATTACCTGGTGCGATTAGGCTGGTCGCACGGTGACCAGGAGATTTTTACGCTTGACGAATTGGTACAGTTGTTCGACATTACAGACATCAACCACACTGCTTCGAGTATCAACAAAAGTAAATTATTGTGGGTGAATCAGCATTACATTAAAAACACCGCAGCCGAACACATTGCACGGCACTTAAGTTATCACTTTGCCAAACTGAATATTGATCCCAGCAACGGCCCCGATTTGCTGGAAGTTATCAAGGTGCAGCAGGAGCGCTGCAAGACACTCACGGAAATGGCCGACAGCAGTGTGTGTTTTTATCGGCAATTTGATCAGTTTGATGAGGCGGCAGCGCAAAAACATTTCAGCCACGACCTGGCGCCGGTACTCACCTCGATCCGTGACCAATTAAACACCCTCGAATCTTGGGATAAAACAAACTTGCATACGGTGATTGCCGAGACGGCGGAAGCCTTTGCGATGAAAATAGGTAAGGTCGCGATGCCGTTGCGTGTGGCGATTGCCGGTGGACCCGTATCCCCTTCGATCGACGCAACGTTATGGCTGGTAGGCAGGGAAGGTTGTATTACACGTCTGAATATGGCATTGGCATACATCGCCAAGATGGCATAAAGGTAACGGCTAACCCGTGGTGTCGGCCTGATGGTTGACCCAGCCACCGATTAATTTGCAGTGGTATGGCCGCAAGAATATTACATACTGGGATGAAAGCATGACTGACACAGTGATACCCACCAATTTCATTCGCCAGATTATTGATGGTGATCTGCTGGCAAATAAAAACAACGGACGTGTAGTAACACGCTTCCCGCCTGAACCCAATGGTTATTTACATATCGGTCATGCCAAGTCCATCGTCTTGAATTTTGGCATTGCTCAGGATTACAAGGGTAACTGCAATTTACGTTTTGACGATACCAACCCGGAAAAAGAAAACATTGAATTTGTTGAATCCATTAAACACGACGTGCAGTGGCTCGGGTTTCAGTGGACCAATTTATTTTACGCCTCCGATTATTTCGACAAGCTGTATGCGTTTGCCGTCGATCTGATTACACAAGGCAAGGCCTATGTTTGTCACTTAAACGCCGACGAGGTTCGTGTCTACCGTGGCACCTTAACCGAAGCGGGTAAACCCAGTCCGTATCGTGATCGCAGCGTGGCAGAAAACCTGAAACTATTCGAACAAATGCGCGCCGGGGTATTTGAAGACGGGGCGTGTGTATTGCGCGCCAAGATCGATATGAGTTCGCCGAATATCAATCTGCGTGACCCGACGCTGTATCGCATTAAACGTGGTGCCGTGCATCATCAAACCGGCAACAAGTGGGCTATCTACCCCATGTACGATTATACGCATTGTATCTCCGATGCGTTGGAAGGTATCACCCATTCATTATGCACCCTGGAGTTTGAAGATCATCGGCCCTTGTATGACTGGTGTTTGGATCAACTTGCCGTGCCGTGTCATCCACAACAAATCGAATTCTCGCGTTTGAACCTGGAATACACCGTGATGAGTAAACGCAAATTAACCGCGCTGGTGCAAGACAAACACGTTGAGGGTTGGGATGACCCGCGTATGCCGAGCATCGCCGGATTACGCCGTCGCGGTTACACACCACAATCGCTACGCGATTTTTGTCATCGCATCGGCGTCACCAAATCTGACAACCGCGTCGAAATGGGCGTGTTGGAAAATTGTATCCGCGAAGATCTCGACCGCACTGCACCACGACGCATGGCTGTACTCCATCCACTCAAGGTAGTGTTGACCAATTATCCGCACGATAAAATTGAACAATTACCGGCATCTAATCATCCTAAAGATGAGACCCTGGGTACGCGTCAGGTGCCGTTTTCCCGCGAGTTGTACATCGATCACCATGATTTTACCGAAACACCACCCAAGGGTTATAAACGTTTGGTACTCGGTGGCGAAGTGCGCTTGCGTAATGCGTATGTAATCCGTGTTGATGAAGTGATCAAGGCCGCACACGGTCAGGTGATCGAGCTGCGTTGTTCCGTGGATCTCGACACACTCGGTGTCAACCCGCAAGGTCGCAAAGTGGCAGGGGTGATTCAGTGGGTCTCCGCCGCGCAAGCGATCAGTGCTGAAGTACGTTTGTATGATCGTTTGTTCACCCATCCCACACCCGATAACACCGGTGATGACAAACCGTTTACCGCGTACATCAACCCCGACTCATTACATGTCTTGTCGAACTGTTATTTAGAACCCAGCTTGGGCGAGGCCTGCGCCGGGGACAGTTTTCAGTTTGAACGTGAAGGGTACTTTTGTCTTGATAGTGGCTCGAACCAAAATACACGGGTGTTCAATCGTACTGTGACCCTGCGCGACACCTGGGCCAAGGCCGCGAAATAGCTCAGCAGTTAACGCATTGAAATACAACAATAAAATTCCAGCGACCTGTACCGCTGTTGTTGACAGCCCGGCATGACTCGCGTAGAGTTCGCCTTCCGTTTTTCGGGGCTATAGCTCAGCTGGGAGAGCGCTTGCATGGCATGTAAGAGGTCGCCGGTTCGATCCCGGCTAGCTCCACCAACTTCGCCAAAGGGCCAGATGTTCCGGCCCTTTTATTTTTGATATGAGGCGTTTTGGACGGATTGCGTTGTACATTGGCATCGCCTTGATTGTGGTGGGAATGCTGGTGGGATTCACGGTGATGTTTATCAACCGTGATAACAGCGCAATAGGATGGTTGGGTTTAGTCCCAATCGGCTTTGTCAGTGTGCTTACAGGGTTGGTCGGGATCCTGTTAAGCGAACCCAGTGACAAAGATAAGTAGGTTTTGCAAGTCTGCGTCCCCATCGTCTAGCCGGCCTAGGACATCGCCCTTTCACGGCGGTAACAGGGGTTCGAATCCCCTTGGGGACGCCATATAAAACAAAGGCTTAGACTAATCATCTAGGCCTTTTTTCATTTGGTGTCTAGAATACGTCTAGAACACCACATCAATAAATAATGCATGCCTATGTGAGTTCTCCTATCATGCTACTTGGCTTTATGGCGAATAGGGAAAGAACGCATGAACGAAGATGACACATTCAGCAAAAAACGCCGGAACCTGCTTTTTATCTGTGTAGTTATCATTTTATATGCCCTCACGCACGCCACTATTAACGACACGGCGTTTTCAGTAGTTAAAGTGCCTGCTGACAAAAAGGCTGTGCTTGAATGGTTTGGTGTGGTGATACTCCTGTATTTCATGTATCGGTACTATATAGCGCTAAGGGATTTTCGTGGAAACGTTAAAACTTCTTTCATTAAAGCCAGCTTAAATCTTGAAAGCGTACGGTCAAAACTGATTAAAGCTATGAAACAGTCAGTTGCTCGCGAGATGAGTATTGATGAAGAACTAGCGATTAAGACGAGTGTTCGTATTTATACCAGTTCGATTATACCATTTTTAAGCACAGATTTTAGAAAACTAAAAACCGTTTTTACTAATCAAAATCTTATAGATGTTCCTACATGTGGGCCGATACAGTTTAATGCCTTTTCTATAAAATTTGCAAAAAGAGATATTTTCTTGACATGTTGGAAAATATTGTGGATTGACTCTAATGTTGTTGAATACCTGTTTCCTGTCATTATCAATGTGGCTGCATTTCTTGCGATATTTTATCGAGCTATCTGTTGGTAGTCTATTTTCAAAAATACTGTAAGGAGATAATAACATTGAAAACTATCATTACATCCATCATTCTATTGATTGTCTACAGTCAGAGTGTATTCGCGGGCGAAACGTGGATCTGTACTGAAATAAGTTTCAGCACAGAAGTTCTGGTAAAGGCAACAATAAACGATGATGTTATATCCGGAACTATAACTGTTGCCGGGAAAACCCATAAAGCGAAATACCAAGTTGAAGGTTTTGACCGGCGATGGGATTTTGGGTCAATTCTACCAAACGGCCTATATAACTATTCGTTTGTAATAGAACCAAATGGGAAAACATATTATTATGACTTTAAATATGTAGATAAAAAAGGTGTTGCAAATTCCGCAATGACTTTCCATTGTAAAGAACAAAATAAACACAAGTAATCCCATGCCATCACAAGCACGGAGCAATCATCAGATCGCATTGTGGTCGAGATTGGTTAGTCTAAAAA
>JAYSTO010000211.1:0-13124 GCA_043719675.1 Gammaproteobacteria bacterium
TTCACCTTAATTGACACCGCCGGGGTGCGGCGCCGCGCCCGTGTGCATGAAACGGTCGAGAAATTCAGCGTGATTAAAACATTACAAGCCATGGAAGATGCACATGTGGTGATTATTTTGCTGGACGCGCAAGAAGGCGTCACCGATCAAGATGCCAGTTTGCTCGGTCTGGTACTCCAGGCCGGTCGCGCCGTGGTCATGGCGGTGAATAAATGGGATGGCCTGACGTCGGATCAGCGCACGAAAGTACAACGGGATATCGACCTGAAACTCTCGTTTATCAACTTTGCTAAGATTCATTTTATTTCAGCGCTGCATGGCTCCGGTGTTGGAACTTTGTTCGGCGCCATTGTTAAGGCCTATCAGTCCGCCTTCAAAAAAGTGCCAACCCCGCAATTGACAAAATTATTGACCGACATCGTCACCACCAATCCACCACCGATGGTGCATGGCCGACGGATTAAATTACGCTATGCCCACATGGGTGGTAAAAACCCACCGGTGATTGTTGTGCACGGCAATCAGGCCGATTCCGTCCCGGAGAGTTATCGGCGTTACCTGAGCAACAGCTTTCGCCAACATTTGAAACTGGAAGGGACACCGCTGGAGATTCAGTTCGTTACCACCGATAATCCCTTCAAGAAAAAGAAGAACACCTTGACCAAACGACAGGTGGCAAAACGCAAACGCCTGGTGAAATTTATCAAACGAAAATAAGTTAATCGTGTTGTTGGTCTTGTTCTATTAATACATTTAATTTGTTGATCTCAGGATAGCGTTTGGCATCTATCGTAAAACTTACGTAGGTCTTACGAAATGCCTTGAGTTCGTCACGCGCCTGCGTTTCCTTACCCGCCTTGAGCAGGACCGTGATCTCGTTTAACCAGGTGTCGGCCGACTTCGTTGTTACCGCGCCAGGATTTATATCATTACGTAGCCCCTTACTTCCCGGCGTGGGTTTGGTGTCTGCATCAGTAGCGAGTGCGGCGTTCGATTTTTCTTTCATTTTGGCTTGCCGTTTTTCAAGTGCGCCACTTCCAGAGGGAGCAGCGTAACCCTGCAATAACGGCTTTTCTGCCATTTTTGCCGGAGATTCAGGGGCTGCTGCTACGGAGGCACCCGCTGAGGTAGCGGGTAGTTGCTCCAGGGTGGTGACAGGCTCTGTACGTTTTGTTTTGAGTTCATCGGCGAGTTGGGGCGTATTCATGCCTGCCAGGGTGTCATTTTTTTCGATACGTGCTCGTTCTTGTTTCGCACGTCGATCTTCCGTCATGAGTTCTGCTGGTGGTTCAGACGTCACGGCGGAAGGGGCAGACACTGGTAACGGGAGTAAACTATCCTGTTCATGATTGGAAAGTAGTACCAACGTGACACTTAGCACGATCACGGCGGCAAGCGCGGTGGGCACCATCCAGCGATAGCTAAACGGTGACACCGGCCCACCGCGTTTTTTTACTGAGGCGTGTGCGGCGGCGAGAATGGCTGCATCGATGGCGGCAGAGGGACCGGTCGCCGTTGTCTGTTGATACAACTTAGACAAGGGTGATTGGCCCTGCAAGTAGGCGTTGAATTCCGAATCGTCGTGCGTATTGTTGGCCATGACTATATTTCCACAACTTTACGTAATTTGTAGGTGGCGTAGCGTAAACGGCTTTTTGCCGTTTCGCTATTGACCCCGGTAATCTCGGCAATTTGTTCCAAACTCAAGCCGGTGGATTCTTTTAATAAGAAGGCCTCGCGTTGTGCCTCCGGTAATGATTCCAGGGCGGCAAGCATGTGCGCCAGCTGTTGTTGACCGGCTACCGTTTGCTCCGGTGTGATGGTATCGGCAAATGACCAGGAATTTTGCATTTCCTCGTTGTCATCGTACGATGCCGGTATGCCATGCCGCTGTCGACGATAATGATCGATCAGTCGATTGTGCGACATTCGATAGATAAAGGTTTTAAAACTGGCCGTAACCTGATAACGCTCACGTGCCTTGATTAGGTTCATCCAGACATCCTGGAATAATTCCTCGGCAATGGCGGCATTGCCACATTGATGTTGCAAATAGCGAAACAGCGGACGTTGGTAACGAGTATAGAGCAATTCAAACGCACGCGAATCACCATCGCGGTAACGCAGCATGAGTTGTTCGTCAGTCAGTTGATTGAGCATCGGCTGCCAAGGGTACGCGATCCCTGGTATTTTGCCTAGTATTGCCTGACTGGTGACGGAGCGGCACAGCCGGGTGAAAAGAGTGGATTCGTGATGCGTCATTGATAATTCCCTGGTGTAGGCACTGCCGAATATCTATGATAACGAGAAATAATCGCCCGTTGGGTTGGAATATCGATGTCAAACTGGTATGGGTTACTCGCTGATGTAGTGGTTTTGATCCATTTCAGCTTTGTGGTATTTGTTATTGCTGGTGGCGTGCTGGTGCTAAAGCGGCGCGGGTGGATTTGGCTGCATATCCCTGCGGTTATCTGGGGGGTATTGATTGAGATCGGTGGCTGGATCTGCCCGCTCACGTATTGGGAGAATGCCTTGCGCGAAAAAGCTGGCGCGCAGGTTTATACGGGTGACTTTGTTACCACCTATATTTTACCAATACTGTATCCTGCGGGGCTGACACGTGAGCTGCAATGGTTGTTTGCCACGCTGGTGGTGGTGATTAACCTGTTTATTTACTATCGGTTGTGGGTGTCGCGTCGGGCAGCGGCGCATTAGATTCTAGCGGTGGATGCTCCGGCAATAGTAACAGTGGCTCAACACGTGCGTCGTTCAGGCTCACGGAAAAATGCAGATGGGGCCCCGTGGCGCGACCGGTCTTGCCTACTACGCCAAGTAACTGACCTTGACTGATCTGTTGCCCTTCGTGTACATCAATGCGATTCATATGGCAATACAGGGTAATTAAGCCCTGACCATGATCGATGAAAATGGTGTTGCCGTTATAAAAAAAATCTCCGACCGTCACGACCGTACCCGCTGCGGGCGCCTTGATTGGAGTATCTTCTGGCGCGGCGATATCCAACCCGGAGTGGGGGCGTTTTTCCTCACCATTAAAAAATCGGCGCAGGCCAAACGGGCTGCTAAGTCTGCCGGTTACCGGATAGATGAAACGGGTGGTGACGTCCGTCTGCTCGCTAAAGCGATTAAAGGCATGTTGACTGATGCGTTGTTCGTGGCGGATTCGCACCAAATCTTCTTCCGTGGGATTCACCATGCGTTTGTTTTGCAGATGAAGATGTTGTGTGGCATATTTTTTTGTGGTCACGGTGAAAGGGAAGGTGGTGGTTTTTCCCTTTGCCGGGGAAAGGTGCAAGCGATGTGTGCCGGGTTTTGCAGTTAAGGGGATACCAACAATAGCATAGCGGGCTTGATCCTTATCCTTAACTAACACACGTTTGTTATTGTAAAACACAGATTGGTGGGAGACTGTTGCCGGTAGTTTGAGTACGGCGATTCCACCGGGCACCGGTTGGTGACGCGGCAATCCTGAGTTGTCATCCGCGTAGGCGAGTTGGCACAGCAGTGTCAACAGGAGAAAAACAAAGCTTCGCAAAAACGTCATACAGGAGTCGTACATTCGATAAATGTTTAGGTATTCGTTAATTCTGGCTCATTTGCTGCTTTGTGTCACTGTGCTGGCAGGATTGGTCACCGCATCTACCGTGCAATGTAGTTGGCCACTGGCCAGACGAATAGCAACCTTGTCAGCAATGCTCAGCTGTGACGCTTTTTGTACCAACACGCCGTCCGTACTACGTGTGACAATGGCATAACCACGTTGCAAGGTAGCTAACGGGCTGATCGCATTTAGCGCGTGACCCAGATTAGCTAATTTTTGTTGATGCTGCCCGAGCAGATGTTGCATAACACGGTGCAAGGATTGGTGTACCTGCGACATACGTTGTGTCTGTTGCTGCAATTGTTGTTTTGGATTGATCGCCAGCAATCGTTGCTGCAGGTGTTTGAACTGTGTCGCTTTATGACGCAAGTGCAGACGCAACGCATGCTGCTGACGTGTCTGTAATTCATCAACACGCTGCATTAATGTTTGCAGGCGTCGCTGTGGGTGCGGTAAACGTTTTGCCAGCCAGAGTAATTGTTGTTGCTGGTGCTGCACGCGTGTTGTCTGTATTTTTACCAGTCGTGCCAATAACTGCCGCAGGCCGCTGGTAATGTCATCTTGATGGGGACTGATTAATTCCGCCGCTGCGGTGGGCGTGGCGGCGCGCTGATCGGCGACGAAATCGGCAATGCTGAAATCCACTTCATGACCAATACCCGTGACGATGGGAATGGAACAGCTGTAAACGGCACGGGCGACAATTTCTTCATTAAAAGCCCAGAGGTCCTCGAGCGAACCACCACCACGGCCCAGAATAATGACATCACATTCATGCCGTTTGTCGGCAAGGTAAATCATCTGTGTGATCTGTTCGGCGCTGGCTGATCCTTGTACCGCAACCGGGTAGACAATAACAGGCAGCAGTGGAAAGCGACGTTGTAAGGTGGTAAGAATATCGCGGATGGCCGCGCCCGTGGGTGAGGTAATCACGCCGATGCAACGTGGCCAGCGTGGCAGGGCCTTTTTGTGTTCGACGTTGAAAAGCCCTTCTGCTTGCAAACGTTGTTTTAATATCTCAAAGGCGCGACGCAGTGCGCCATCACCGGCTTCTTCCATGTGTTCGGCAACAAGTTGAAATTCGCCACGTGCTTCATACAAACTAATCCGCGCACGAACCAGCACTTGCATACCATTGCTGGGCGTAAACTTCAGATACATATTGCGATTACGGAATATTGCGCAACGTACTTGAGCCGCCTCATCCTTGAGGGAAAAATACCAATGTCCTGAGCCGTGACGGGTGAGATTGGAAATTTCACCTTCCAGCCATAAAAGCGGAAAGCTGCCTTCAAGCAGGCTGCGCGCCTCGCGATTTAAACGACTGACGCTATATATATCACGTGATGAGGCACTATCTGAATTTGTTGTGAGAGAAAGCGTAGACATGCCACGATAATAACGCAATTCTGCCGGGCTGCGCACAAATAAAAAAGCCGGGATTGCCCCGGCTTTTTTGTACTGCTAAGGCATTGCGATCTAATCGTAATGCGGGCCTGCGTTCTTTTGACTGGTGGCTTGTTCGATACCCAGCGTTGAGTGGTGTTTGGCGGTGTTGGCCAGTTTGACGGCCTCGTCAAATTTCTCTTCTTTAATCGCTTCTTTGGCAGTTTTAATCATATCGGCAATATCACGCCATTGTCCGCCCATTTTGTCGGCACGCATGGCTTCATGTTCTGCGGCAGTAATTGCACTTTCTGCGTCTGTCTTGGTATGTTTGTTATCCGGTGTACTGGCACAGGCTGTCACTAAAAGCGTAACAGCGGCTAAAGATAAGAGTTTTTGCATTGCTCCTCCAAGTGGGTTAAGAGATTACTTTTGTAATTGTACCGTGCATCTCAGATATAAACCGTTTTTTACTCGGCCAGGCTCGTCAACCCGAGATTAACGTATTGCCTGATTATGCTCGTTGAAGCTGGGCTTGGCAATGCTGGGGTGGGGAATGAAAGATTATTTTTGCGAACATTTACGGTCTATTAGAAAATCTTTATAATCTATTATGTTTAATTAACTTGGGCGGATTTACGCAATGCTGCGTCTTGTCGAGGAAGCTCTCACTTTTGATGATGTACTACTGGTCCCTGCCTACTCGTCGGTTGTGCCGCGCGATGTGGTACTCAAAACCCGTTTAACCCGTACGATTGAGTTGAATATACCCCTGGTATCGGCCGCGATGGATACCGTCACGGAGGCCCGATTGGCGATTACCATCGCCCAAGAGGGGGGAATAGGCATTATTCACAAGAACATGAGTATCGAGGCCCAAGCCGCTCAGGTAAGGGCGGTGAAAAAATTTGAAAGTGGGGTCATCAAGGACCCCATTAGCGTCACGCCTGACACCAGTATTAAGGATGTCCTGGCCATTACCCGGGCGCGCAACATATCTGGCGTCCCTGTCGTGGATGGTGAATCTTTGGTTGGCATTGTGACCAGCCGGGATTTACGCTTTGAGACTCGCCACGATGCGCCGGTGAAGGCGATCATGACCCCAAAAGAACGCTTGGTGACCGTCAAGGAAGGGGCAGATCGTAATGAAGTACTGGCCTTATTGCATGAAAACCGGATTGAGAAAATCTTGGTAGTAAATGACCAATTTCAGTTGCGTGGGTTGATCACCGTCAAAGATATCCAAAAGGCCACGGAATACCCCAATGCGTGCAAAGACGAGCTGGGTCGCTTACGCGTCGGCGCCGCAGTGGGGGTGGGTGCCGGGACCGATGAACGCATTGCCGCCCTGGTTGCGGCGGGGGTAGATGTGGTGGTAGTGGATACTGCGCATGGTCACTCCCAAGGGGTCCTGGATCGCGTCAAGTGGGTCAAAAAACATTTTCCTGAGGTACAGGTCATTGGCGGTAATATTGCTACCGCTGATGCTGCCCTGGCTTTGGTGGAGGCCGGTGCTGATGCCGTTAAGGTAGGTATCGGACCCGGTTCTATCTGTACTACTCGCATCGTTGCCGGGGTGGGCGTGCCGCAGTTAACCGCGATTGCCAATGTAGTGCATGCCTTGCGAAAAACCAAAGTAACGGTGATCGCTGATGGGGGAATTCGCTATTCTGGTGATTTTGCCAAAGCGATGGCAGCCGGTGCCCACTGCGTCATGATCGGTAGTATGTTTGCCGGGACCGAGGAGTCCCCCGGTGAAGTTGAGTTATTTCAAGGCCGTTCTTACAAATCGTACCGTGGCATGGGTTCGATCGGTGCCATGGCCAAAACGCATGGTTCCAGCGATCGGTATTTTCAGGACAGTAGTGACGCGGAAAAACTGGTACCAGAGGGAATTGAAGGCCGTGTGCCGTTTAAAGGGGTGCTCAAAGGTGTGATCACTCAGTTGTTGGGTGGTCTGCGTTCCAGTATGGGCTATACCGGTTGTACCACGATCGATGAGATGCGTTCCAAACCGCAGTTTGTGCGCATCACCAATGCCGGAGTGCAGGAAAGTCACGTCCACGACGTGACCATCACCAAAGAAGCCCCCAACTATCGAACCAATAATTGATCAATACCGCACGTGATTACCAATACAAAAAATATTCATGCGGATTGTATTTTGATCCTGGATTTTGGTGCGCAATACAGCCAACTCATCGCGCGACGTGTACGCGAAGCAGGTGTCTATTGTGAATTACATGCCTATGACATGAGCGATGAGGCGATACGTGCCTTTGCACCCAAAGGTATTATTCTCTCCGGTGGTCCGGAATCGGTGACACTCGATACAACACCGCGAGCAGCGAAAGCGGTCTTTGAGTTAGGGGTGCCGGTATTGGGCATTTGTTATGGTATGCAAACCATGGCAGCACAATTAGGTGGAACGGTTGAAACCTCAAGCCATCGTGAATTCGGCTATGCGCAAGTTCGCGCCCGTGGCCATTCCAGTTTATTGCGTGACATTGAAGATCACACCAGTCCGGAAGGGTATGGTTTGCTGGATGTCTGGATGAGTCACGGTGATCGGGTGACGACCTTACCCAGCGGGTTTCATGCCATTGCCACGACAGATAACACCTCTTATGCGGGCATGGCCGATGAAACACGGCGCTTTTATGGTGTGCAATTCCATCCAGAGGTAACCCACACGCGTCAGGGTGCACGGATTATCAAGCGCTTTGTATTGGAGATATGTGGTTGCGCAGGCTTATGGACACCCGGCAATATAATCGAAGACAGTATTGAGCAGCTGCGCCAACAACTTGGTGATGAAGAAGTAGTGCTTGGTTTGTCCGGTGGCGTGGATTCCTCAGTAGTGGCTGCGTTGCTGCATCGTGCCATTGGTGATCGTTTAACTTGTGTGTTTGTGGATAATGGCTTGCTGCGTTTGCACGAGGGTGATCAGGTCATGGCAACGTTTGCCCAGCACATGGGGGTGCGTGTTATTCGTGTTGATGCCGAACAGCGTTTTCTCGGTGGGCTCAAAGGCGAAAATGATCCCGAAAAGAAACGCAAGATTATCGGCAACCTGTTTGTTGATGTGTTTGAAGAACAAGCCAAAAAACTTAAACGGGCAAAGTGGTTGGCGCAAGGGACGATTTATCCTGACGTGATTGAATCCGCAGGGGCCAAGAGTGGCAAGGCGCACGTGATTAAATCGCACCACAACGTTGGTGGGTTACCTGAAAAAATGCAGTTGAAGTTGTGTGAACCGTTGCGCGAGTTATTTAAAGATGAAGTGCGCAAGATTGGCGTGGAGCTGGGTCTGCCCTTTGACATGATCAATCGTCATCCCTTTCCCGGTCCGGGCCTGGGTGTGCGTATCCTGGGGGAAGTCAAAAAGGAGTATGCCGATATCTTACGGCTGGCCGATGCGATCTTTATCGAAGAGTTACGCAAGGCCGATCTGTATGATAAGGTCAATCAGGCCTTTACGGTATTTTTACCGGTGCGTTCGGTGGGTGTCATGGGTGATGGTCGGCGCTACGATTATGTGGTTGCATTGCGAGCGGTCGAGACCATTGATTTTATGACGGCACGCTGGGCGCATTTGCCCTACGAATTTCTTGAAATCGTATCCACCCGCATTATCAATGAAGTAAAAGGTATTTCACGCGTGGCTTATGATATTTCCAGTAAACCACCTGCCACCATCGAGTGGGAATAAATTTTTTTACATGACCGATCCAAAACCAGATGGCGAAAATGAATCGCTGGATGTCTTTTGGATGCAACACGCGCTGGAACTCGCGGATCGCGCCGCACAATTAGGTGAAGTCCCCATTGGCGCAGTGCTGGTTAAAGATGATTGTATTATCGGACAAGGCTGGAATTCACCAATTTCCTCCAACGATCCCACCGCCCACGCTGAAATCAACGCTCTGCGCGATGCCGCTGTGCGTATCGGTAATTATCGGCTGCTGGATACAAGCTTATATGTAACGGTTGAGCCTTGTGTGATGTGTGCCGGGGCAATCGTTCACGCCCGTGTCAAAGAGGTGATCTATGGCGCAAGTGAACCCAAAACCGGCGCGGCAGGCAGCGCCTTCAATCTATTAGATGCACCACAGCACAATCATATGCTAATTGTTCGGCGCGGAGTGCTGGTCCATGAGTCGGTAGCACGCTTGCAAGCCTTTTTCCGTTCGCGCCGTTAGCTTAAATTTCAGTCAGGCAAACCCTTTTTATTGGTATTCCCATGGAAATTGGTTAGCAGCCGTTGACTTCACCGGTTTCTGCCTTAGGATGTTCTAAATTTATTATTGGTAACGTCGATACCCCTCTAGGCTATGACCGTACAAATCCTCATTTGTGATGATTCTACCTTTGCACAAAAGCAAATGGCGCGTGCCTTGCCGGATGACTGGGATGCGCAAATTACCTTTGCCAGCAACGGTATTGAAGGCGTGAAGGCGCTCAAACAGGGCAAAGGGGATATCGTTTTTCTCGATCTGAATATGCCGGAAATGGATGGTTATGACGTATTGCAGAGTATTCGCACTGAAAACATCAATAGTAAGGTGATCGTCGTGTCGGGCGATATCCAGCCGGATGCGTATCGGCGTGTGATGGAATTGGGTGCCTTGGAATTCATTAAAAAACCTACTGATCGTGAAGAAGTCATAAGAGTCCTGGATAAATGTGGCCTTCGCCAGCGACCAGATGTAAAGCCGCAAGCACACATTGATGTGAGTATTTTCGACGGCTATAAAGAAATTGCCAACGTGGCAATGGGACGTGCGGCCGATTTGTTGGCGCGATTACTTGACTGCTTTGTCATCATGCCCATTCCGATCGTCAATGTGCTGGAAGTCAGTGAACTGCGCATGATGCTTGAGAATGTCGATGAAGATGAAAATATCTCTGCAGTATGCCAGGGATTTATCGGCAATGGAATTGCTGGCGAGGCATTGTTGATTTTTCACGAGGCGAGTTTTACTGATATCGCCGCGTTGATGAAACATAAAGGTGAAATTGATGATTTAGTGCAACAAGAATTACTGATGGATATGGCGAGTATTTTAATTGGCGCCTTATTGAAGGGGATTGCTGATCAATTGGATACAAATTTCAGCCAAAGCCATCCTACGGTGCTGGGACAGCATGTAAAAATACACGATTTAATAAAACGCGGCGCCGGGCGGTGGAAAAAGACATTAACCATCGAACTGGGTTATGCCATTGAAAATCGCAACATTAAAAGTGATTTGTTGCTGCTGTTTACTGAGGATTCAATTCCCCGGCTCACTGAACTGGTTGCCTATGTTATGGAGTAAACATGAATATCGGTGGTGAATTACGCGAGCTGCATTGGTTGATGGGGATGTTACACTCCATTAATGTCGGGCTTGTGGTGATTGATAAAGACTTCACTATTCATCTATGGAACGAATTCATGGCCAATCGCAGCGGCATTAAACCTGAGCGCGCGATGGGAAAGAATATTATGGATCTCTATAGTGATTTACCGATTGAATGGCTGGGGCGCAAAATTAATTCGGTGCTGTTATTGGGCGCACGAGCCTTTACCACCTGGGAGCAACGACCTTATTTATTTAAATTCAAGACCTATCGGCCGATCACGGGCGCTTCCGAGTTTATGTATCAGAATATCACTTTTTTGCCGCTGGTATCGGCAGATGGCACTATCAATCATGTTGGGATCATTATTTACGACGTGACGGATATGGCCGTCAACAAGCTTGAGCTGGCTGAGGCCAATGATGAGCTTGCACGATTGAGTCGTACTGACAGATTAACTGATTTGAATAACCGTGGATTCTGGGAAGAGTGTTTGTCGTTTGAATTTGAACGCTATAAGCGTAGCAAACAGCCGTGTTGTTTGATCATGTTTGATATTGACCACTTTAAAAAGGTGAATGATACCTACGGTCATCAAGCCGGTGATGAAGTGATCCGCCAAACGTCTCGGACCTTGCGTATGACGATTCGCAAGACTGACATTGCCGGGCGTTATGGTGGTGAGGAGTTCGGCGTCATTCTGGTCAACACAAAACGCGAGGATGCGCTGATTTTTTCCGAACGATTCCGTAAACGGATCGAGGCACTCACTGTGCGTCATGATGACTTGAAGATTAAATATACGATCAGTCTGGGTATCGCAGAACTCACAGATGCTATGACGGACTATAAACAGTGGTTGTCGGGGACTGATCAGGCCTTGTACTCATCTAAAGAACACGGCCGTAACCAGTCCACCATTTTTACCGCAACAAAATCAGAGTAGATGGAAGTTGAAATTTCTCATTGGTGAACGGATTCTTTGTGGGTCTTCGCGTTCCAGATACCAACTGAGAATATCGTAATAACTGCGGATGTTGTCGACATAACGTACCGGTTCATACCCGCGTGCATAACCATGACGTGTTTTTTTGTACCACTTGCTTTTATTCAGCAGCGGTAGGTTGGCTTTGATATCCAGCCATTTATCGGGATTACCTCCTCGCATCTGGGTGATAACGCGGGCATCTTCCAGATGGCCATATCCAACGTTATAGGCGGCCAGGGCGATCCAGGTGCGGTCTGGTTCTGGAATGCGATCAGGGATTTTGTCGATGAGACTCCGTAAATAACGCGCACCGCCCAAGATGCTCTCTTCTGCATTTGTGCGTGTTTCAACACCCAGCGAATCGGCGGTCGCCTGGGTCAGCATCATCATGCCTTTCACCCCGGTAGGTGATACTGCGTTGGGGTTCCAGTGCGATTCCTGATAGGCCACCGCCGCCAGCAGGCGCCAGTCAAGCTCATATTTATTGGCAGCAAACTCTATCTGTTCTCGATACTGCGGCAAACGCTGCCGTGTCTGGGTAAGAAAGGTTTGGGTTCCACGGTAATCGTAGCTGTCGACGTGTTGGTGACTGTGCGCCAATAACTCATCCAGCTCGCCGTTGTCGGTGATCTTGTTGAAAAATGCCACAGCTTCGCTATATAAACTGTCATCCTTACCTTTCGGGAAGGCCCAGGCCAACGGTTGTTCTTCGGTAATATCAAAGGCGATTTGTAATTCGGGATAATAACGACGGCTATTGGCGAATTCGTTGGAGTCGGCGATGGTGTAATCCAGCAGGCCCACTGCCACATTATTCAGAATTTCGCTGGAATCCATTTCGGTATTTTCAAGCCAGTCCAGGTCTTTGATCCCCAGTTTTAATTGGACCAGTTTTTCACTGTGACTACTATGGGCGGCGACCTCGAAAATGCCGCCTAATCCCGCCAGCGTTTTTGGTTTGGATTTGTTACTGCTGTTATAAATCAGTTGCTGGCTAATCATTTGGTAGGGGGGAGTGAAACGAAACTCTGTCTGCCGCGCTGGTGTCGCAGTCAGACCGGCAGCAGCAAAATTTGCCTCGCCATTACGGAGTGTAGTGAATATATCGCCGACATTATCGGCAACTACGATCTTCAGTTCGACACCGAGATGATCAGCAAAGCGCTTGACGAGTTCATATTCCAGCCCGGTGGTGCCATAAGGGCCTTCGTAGTACGTGGTCGGGGCATGACGGGTTACAACACGTAATTCACCATAGTGCATAACCTGTTCAAGGTGATTTTTATTGGGTGTGCAGGCATTCAGTAGGGTCAAAATGAGCAGGGAGCCGAGGCTGGACAGGCCAAAGAAGCGCATGCTTTTTCTCAACAGGGGGACACGTACACATCTATCGGCCAGTTGAGCAAAAAGCTGAAATATATAACTCATTGAATTTAAACAATGTTTCTGCATTAGCTGATCAGTACCTTAGTAATCCTGCGAATTCTAACATACTGATGGTGCTGCGCCAGTAACCATCTATACCGTATATCAGCACTCGCAGATAATTTATCAAGAACAACCCAATGGATATATGGGATTGGTGACCCAGCGTAAACAAGCTAAGTTACCGATGAGATACAATTTTACGCGTGAAGCGAGGGAACAAAGATTTCGATTGATGGTTGCTACGATTATCGGCGATCATACGCGTTCGGAGAGGTGCCAGAGTGGCCGATCGGGCTTGACTCGAAATCAAGTGTACCTGCGAGGGTACCGTGGGTTCGACTCCCACCCTCTCCGCCA
>JAYSTO010000212.1:0-2315 GCA_043719675.1 Gammaproteobacteria bacterium
CAAAGTTGGCCAGGAAGTCGCGCTGTTTGATCCCGAACGCAACACCATCCTCGCTACCCTGAAAGTTTCCGAAAAATACGCCATCGATAAAGCGCATGAATGTATGCAGGTCTATAAAACCACCGACGTTGAACATCCCGGTGTGAAGATGGTGATGGAACAAGGTGAGATTAACCTGGCAGGTACCATCAAGGTGCTGACCATGGCGGAATTCCCTGCCGAGTACGGCGATCAGTTCATGACCCCCGCTCAGACCCGTGCTGAATTTGAAAAACGTGGTTGGAGCACAATCGCTGCCTTCCAAACCCGCAACCCCATGCACCGTTCGCATGAGTACCTCGCGAAAATTGCTATTGAGACCATGGACGGCGTACTGGTACATTCGCTGCTCGGCAAACTCAAGCCTGGCGATATCCCAGCGGAAGTGCGCTCTGAATCGATCAGCGTGCTCATCAAAAATTACTTCGCTCCCAACACCGCGATCCAGGCCGGTTACCCGCTGGACATGCGTTATGCCGGTCCGCGTGAAGCACTGCTGCATGCCTTGTTCCGCCAGAACTATGGCTGCTCGCACCTGATCGTCGGCCGTGACCACGCCGGTGTCGGCGACTACTACGGCCCCTTCGATGCACAGAAGATCTTCAATGAAATCCCGAAAGATGCGCTCGAAACCAAGAATCTTAATATCGACTGGACCTTCTGGTGCAACAAGTGTGGCGGCATGGCCTCACAGCGCACCTGCCCACACAGCAAGGATGATCGCATCCTGCTTTCCGGCACCAAGGTTCGCGCCATGTTGTCGGAAGGCAAAGATCTCCCGGTCGAGTTCAGCCGTCCAGAAGTCGCCAAGGTTTTACAGAAGTACTACGCCGGCCTCTCTGCCGACCAGAATGTAAAGGTCGAGCTGAAGGGCCATTCGGCTGCATAAAAAAATGTTTCCTGCCCTGAGGCATGCAAACCAGGGTAGGAAACAAAGTTGAAACTAAACTTGCTAGCTAGAAAAATAAAGGGGTTTTTAAATGCCAACATTCGTAAGAACAGATAAATGTGACGGCGGCAAAATTCCAGCTGGCTGAAGAACTGGCCAAGCATGAAGTCCCTTTCGAGAAGTTCATCGACAAATAATTCTTGATTGTTGCGCAAATAAAAAAGGGGCCATCCGGCCCCTTTTTTATGTTCGTGTATTTATTTTTTGCGTTCGACATTAGTTTGTGTGGTAAACAAACCTTTTTCAGTGGCCACGTCATATTGTTCAATCTGTTTCATCACCAACCCCATCGCATCCGAATAGGGCACCGTACCGGTGCTACGGATAACGTCCTGTCCTTCACGACTTAAAGCAAAACTGATAAATTCCTTCACCGGTTTCTCAGCAGCGGTTCCCTTGCTCACCATATATAACGGCCGGTACATGACATACTGGCCAGTTTTAATATTTTCGAAGCTTGGTTCTTTGCCATTGAGTTTGAGTATCTTCACCTTGCCGTCTTTGGCTCGGCGTTGTGCGCTGCTGATCCCGGTTGCGCCAAAGCTGAAGGGCGTTTTTTCAATCCCCTGCTCGAGCGGCCCTGTTGATTGAACAATATGTTTCACACCGGGAAATTCCTGGTTGTAGTCAGCAAACAGTAGTTCACGCAGATTACGTCCTACGCCCGACAACTTGCCACGCCGATCGTACAATTCGATACTACGGTTAGGTCCGCCCAGATCCTGCCAATTGGTGATTTTGCCCAGATAAATATCTTTTACTTGCTTGGTGCTCACCGTATCTATTGTGACACCGGGGTGGACAATGAATACCAGCGCATCCCAGGCAACCGGCACTTGATGCACATCGCGTTCTTCTGACATAGTATCGATATTTGCTCTGCACGATGCCCCTAAAGCGAACTTGCCACTGTTAACATCCTGAATACCAGAAATCGACCCATCGAGCGGGGAGTCACCTTTGTCGAATACCACCTTGATACCTGTCTTCTTTTCATAGGCCTTAGACAGTTCGTCCATAAACGCCGCTTTGGTGATACCACAACCCGCCCATGCGATTGTATTGGGCTTGGCTGGCTTCGCAGGTTCTGCGGCTGCCTGAACAGCCGCACACAGGGTGAGCATACAACTAACAGCACAATAAAACATAGGTTGACGCATAACGATACTCCTTAAGCCTTCTATGCCAGATCTGTTGAATGAAAATAATGCCATATATCGGCTTAGCCTCAAAAATATAGAGGTAAATAATGAAGAATTATACGCGGCAAGATGAATTTATAGATTAAATATATTTATCAGCACAGCCTTCCGGGCAAATACTGTGC
>JAYSTO010000213.1:0-4910 GCA_043719675.1 Gammaproteobacteria bacterium
TCTTTTTCTAACTTTGATAATTGTTTGATCGCCGCCTCACGTTGTGCGGCGGCAGAACGGTTCGGCTGTGGCTCGGCGTAGACCAATTGCACGGGACGCCGCGCCCGGGTGTAACGTGCAGCAAGCCGGTTGTCTTCGTTGTGCTCGATGAGGCGGCGTACGGTATCTTGCGCAATGCCGGTATATAAGGTGTGATCCGCGCAGCGCACAATATAAACAAACCAGGATTTTGATCGCGTCTTTGTCATGCTGGTGAGTATAATGCAAGAACCCCTGTCGAATTCAGCAGCGCCGAGTTACGGCAAAAGATCAATTCAGAAACCGGGCGGGAGGTATCCCTACCCTGACATGATCACACAAACCGCACCCCTGCCTCGCCACGTACACACCAGACCACGACAAAGTTCTGTATACCGGTTAATACCGATTCCAATAAGCCTCGCTCACCCGATTGCATTTGCGCAGTCACCTTCAGGCGCGCGCCGCGTGCCTTGGTAAAATCAATGATCTGGCAATGGCTGGCGACACCGGCGAGCTTCACCGTGCCGTCAACATTCTCAATGGCGCGGCGCAGTTGTTCACGCTCCTTGTAGATAGGAATACGCACCTGGTCGATGACGAGATAATCACGGGCCTGCTCTGCCACGATCTTTACTGTACCGTCCTGGCCGAGTAAATTTGCCGGCTGATAAGCCGGGCTCAGGTTGCTGCGCAGACGTGTGATAACACTGTCATGGATCATTTCGCCCACAGGCAAGTGTTTGCCCAGCACACGCACGTACGGATCAACACTGACAAACTCCAGCAGTTTATAACCAAAACTATAGGAATCTTCTAATTTACCCGAAGTATTGGGACGCACCAGCGTTGCCATGTATTTATCGTTAATCAGCAAACCACATTCGGTTGCACGATTTACCAGCCATTGCATGGCCATATCCGACAACCCGCTGTCGGAATAACCCCCGCCAATATTGCTATGTACACCGGCAAACCATAACTGCTGAACCGTGGCTTGATTGTTGCCTGCGGTCCAAATCGACGGACGAAACGGTCCGCGGCGTTCATCGATCGCCAAGGCCTGAAAGGCGTTTTCAACAATCGGTGACAGATCGCAATCATGAAAACCCACGCGCAGGCCCTTCCAGAATTTACTCGCCCATTGTTGCAGCTTACCCAAGATCGGCGTGGGTGCGCCCAGTGCACCGACAGTGTCCCAGACACCCAGAAATTTAATACTGGGTATCACGCGCGGCAAATCGGAAATGAGTGGATGATACGGTGAGTTTACCCGGTCCTCGGGTTGCCCGTGATAATAGGCGTAGGCCTCAGGGACATAACGCAGATCGTTTTTACTCAGCAGCCCAATCATTGCCAACATGCCACTGAGCGAACGCACGGTATAAGCGCCACGGCTGAAGCCAAATAAATATATTTCATCCCCCTCGACGTAATTGTTGGCGAGGAAATTATAACAATCGCGAATATTGCCGGAGATGCCGTAACCGGTGCCGCCACCGATACTGCGATCCAGTTTGCCCAGTGCCCCGGTACCAATGCCCTGATCATAAAATACCACTTGTTGAATACCACTGGCACTGTCGTAGGGTTCCACCGCTCGTACCAGTTTTAATACATTGGTTGGGACGATACGATCATCCTCGATCTTCTCCGGTTCGTTCCAGGTTCCATCACAACAAATGATAATCCGCTTTTTCATTATGTTCCTCCTTTTTACAGTGATGCAAATAACGAACTATCCTCATTTCAAACCAAACCACTACGGCGAAATTGTCATCGCCAGCGCAACGAGAAATAGTAAGCTATCGTTTATTCTGTTCCCAGCATACCTTGTTTCAAGCTGCTATCGGCAGGCTGTTCACCAAGCCAGACCTTTAACACGGCCTGATAAAAGTCATCACCAGCAATGATCCCTTTGTTGATATTGTTGATTTGCACTCGCGTACCTTTCTCCGGGAGGTAATCAATATTGACCAGATCGCCACGTTTAATAGTGGTGAAGAGATCATTGAAGTTGTTCAGGCGTTCCTTGAGTCTGGCAAGTTCCTCTGGCGAATTGTTGTTTTCAAACCCATCGTTCCAACCACTCACCAGTTTTTCCTTGCTTACTTCATCATATAACACATGCATGCTGACACGTTTGGCACCGGGCATAGCGAGGATCTTTTCCACTGCGGTTTGTTTACCAGGCAAGTACAAAGCGCCAACGTACACCTTAACAAAGAATTTACTGCGTATACCTGCGCCATTTAAGGTGAGCGTATCGATACCTTGCTCCAGAGTAACCTGTTCGGGAATTACCACCCCCGCCAGTTCCTTTGCACTCACGGGTATAACCAGTAATAGTGATAATATAAAGAGACTGACACAAGAAAACCGTTTCCACACATTCATCGCCATCACACGCACTCCTGTCTGTTTGAGTTGTCGTGACATTATAAGGCGATTATGTACTAATGCCAGCCAATAGTATAACCATCGTATTTTCGCGTGAGTATAACGGCAGAATCCGCCGGTAAACACCTTACCCGCGCATCGCCTCCAGGTATTCCCAGCGGCTATACGCTGTTTTTAATGCTTTTTCGAGCCCGTCCAACTGGGTCAGAATAACGGTGATCTTTTCTTTTTCTTGTTGGTAAAAATTTGCCACTCCGATCTGCTGCTCAATCTGTTGTTTCTGTTGCTCCAGGGCTTCGATCTGTTTAGGCAAGGCATCAACCTCACGTTGTTCTTTATAACTGAGCCGTTGTTTTGGCACTGCCACAACAACTGGCGTCACGACCCTGGCTTTGTCTGTGGCACTCGCCAGTTGCTTGTACTGTTCATCCGCCGATTTGCGTTGCCGCAACCAGTCTTCGTAACCACCGACATATTCCTTGACCACCCCATCACCTTCAAACACCAGGGTACTGGTGACCACGTTGTCGAGGAAGGCGCGATCATGGCTGACTAATAATAAGGTACCATCGTATTCACACAATAATTCTTCCAATAGCTCCAGGGTCTCCACATCCAGATCATTGGTCGGTTCATCCAGCACTAACATGTTGGCGGTTTTGGTGAAGAGCTTGGCCAGCAATAAGCGGTTGCGCTCACCGCCGGAGAGGATTTTCACCGGCGCATTCAAACGTTCCGGTGGAAACAGGAAGTCGCGCAAATAACTGATCACATGTCGCGACTTGCCTTTGACTTCGATGAAGTCGCTGTTGTTGCTCATGTTATTACGCACCGTTTTTTCCAGATCCAGCAATTCGCGGTGCTGATCAAAATACGCCGTCTCCAGGCGGGTACCCAATACTGCCACACCACTGGTGGGCTGTAACTCGCCGAGGATTAATTTGAGTAAAGTACTCTTGCCCGAACCATTGGGGCCGATGATGCCGATGCGGTCACCACGCATGATGCGTGTGGAGAGGTCGCGAATAATCGTGGTATCGCCATAACTAAAATTGACATGGCGCAGATCGGCGACCAGACGGCCGGAGGCCTCGCCGCTGTCAAGTTGCATGCTGACCTTGCCCTGCACCGAGATCCGTTCGCTGCGTTCACGGCGCATAGTGATCAGCTGGGTGACGCGGCCTTCATTGCGCGTGCGCCGCGCCTTGACGCCTTGGCGAATCCACACCTCGTTGTCCGCCAGTTGTTTATCAAAGCGGGCATTGGCCTTCTCTTCGGCATTAAGCATCTCGGCCTTGCGCAGCAAATAGGTTTCGTAATTGCCAGGAAAGGAACTGAGCACGCCACGATCCAATTCAATCAAGCGGGTGGCGAGGTGTTTGAGGAAGGTGCGATCATGGGTGATAAAAATCAACGCGCCTTTGTAATTTAATAAAAATTCTTCCAGCCATTGAATCGCGGTGATGTCCATGTGGTTGGTGGGTTCGTCTAACAACAATAAATCCGGCTCACTCACCAGCGCCCGCGCCAACATCACCCGCCGGCGCATACCGCCGGAACAATCATCCAGTTTTCGTTGCGCTGGCAGATCCAGGCGGCTGATCACGGTTTCCACTTTTTGCTGAATGTTCCAGCCCTGGGCCACATCAATCTGGTGTTGCAGATCGGCGAGGCGATCCATCGCCGCTTGATCATGTTCGCCCATCTCATTCAGGGCGTGCTGGTAATCACTGAAGACCTTGCCGAGTTCCCCCAGCCCCCCGGCCACCACATCAAACACCGTGTCCGGGCTGTTATGCGGCACTTGTTGTTCCAGGTAGGACACTCGCAACGTGTCCGGCCGCCACACCTCACCCTCATCCGGCCGCGCCGCGCCGGTGATCACGCGAAACAAGGTGGATTTACCCGTGCCATTGCGCCCGACCAGACAAACCCGTTCGCCGGGTTCAATATTAAAATCCACCTTGGCCAGCAACGGGTGATGGCCATAGGCAAGGGAAACCTTGTTGAGGGTTAATAACGGCATAATGCGGGGTTCAACAGTCGTAAGACGCAGGGGTGCGCGAAGCGGCTATTGTACCGTTTTCGCGATCACTTGCGCATTATCTGTTGCATAGATACATCAACACTTTCCCTGGTAAAACAGCCCCTACCCTGGCTACTCGACCATCTCTAAGCCCTCGCGTATCGCATCAATACCGGCTATTGCGCACTCGCCGTCAATACTGTCTTGTTCGGATTTACCCGGTGGCGCCCCGGAGACACCAATACCACCAATGATCTGACCTTGGGTTTCGATCAAGACACCGCCGCCCACCAGCAACGCACCGGGGTTATGTTGCACTTGATGCGGGATTGCTCCCGACTGCAACATCACGGCAAGATCACTGGTTGATTGACGAAAGCTATTGGCCGTCCAGGCCTTGCGTATGGCTGTTTCCGGCGTATGCGGCCCGGCGAAGCGATCACGCAAGAGTGTTTGTACATTGCCA
>JAYSTO010000214.1:0-4909 GCA_043719675.1 Gammaproteobacteria bacterium
ACAGATAATGATGCAATTGTCGTTGCGATCACGCACCACTTCCATTTCATATTCTTTCCAACCCAACGCCGATTCTTCGATCAGCAATTCGCTCGTCGGTGACAGATCAAAGCCGCGTTCGCATATCTCCATGAATTCTTCGGTGTTATAAGCAATCCCGCCACCGCTGCCACCCATAGTGAAGGACGGGCGGATAATCGTCGGGAAGCCCACCGAGGCCTGGACTTGCAAGGCTTCTTCCATACTGTGGGCAATCGCCGAACGTGGCATATCGAGACCAATTTTTTTCATTGCCTTGCGGAACAGATCCCGATCTTCAGCTTTATCGATCGCCTCACGCTTGGCACCGATCATCTCGACGTTAAATTTTTCCAACACGCCTTCACGCGCCAGATCCAATGCACAGTTCAACGCGGTTTGACCACCCATGGTCGGCAACAAGGCATCGGGACGTTCTTTCTCAATGATGCGTGCAATAGTTTGCCAATTGATCGGTTCGATGTAGGTGGCATCGGCCATGTCCGGATCGGTCATGATCGTCGCCGGGTTCGAATTCACCAAGACCACACGGTAACCTTCCTCGCGCAAGGCCTTGCATGCCTGCGCGCCGGAATAATCGAATTCACACGCCTGGCCGATCACGATGGGCCCCGCGCCGATGATAAGAATGCTGTGAATGTCTGTACGTTTTGGCATAAATTTATCTTACGAATTCCTAATCATCATGATCCCGTTCGATGTTGCTCGATCAGTTGAATAAATTTATCAAACAACGGCGCCATATCATGCGGCCCTGGACTGGCTTCGGGATGACCCTGAAAACTAAATGCCGGCACATCCGTGCGCATCACGCCTTGTAACGATCCATCAAACAGGGAACGGTGTGTCGGCCTTAAATTCTCTGGTAAGGTAGCATCATCCACCGCAAAGCCGTGGTTCTGACTGGTAATCATCACTTTGCGGGTGTCGAGGTCGATCACCGGATGATTCGCACCATGATGACCAAACTTCATCTTCAAGGTTTTTGCACCACTGGCCAGTGATAACAATTGATGACCCAAACAAATACCAAAGATCGGAATGGCCTGTTTCGCCAACTGCTGGATTGCCTTAATCGCGTAATCACACGGCTCCGGATCACCGGGACCATTGGAAAGAAACACGCCATCGGGTTTAAGTTTCAGCACCGCATCGGCACTGGTCTTGGCCGACACCACCGTAACACGGCAACCACGATCCACCAACATGCGTAAAATATTCTGTTTTACCCCGTAGTCATAGGCAACCACGTGATACTTGAGGTTCTCGGCGGCAGGTTGGCGGTGACCGGTGGCCAACTGCCAGCTACCTTCGCGCCAATCGTACGGTTTGGAGGTGGTCACCTCTTTGGCCAGATCCATGCCCACCATGCTCGGGAAACTCTGCGCAGCGGCGATGGCGGTCTTGACGTTCACCGCATCACCGGCCTGGATACAGCCATTCTGCGCACCCTTCTCGCGCAACAGCCGGGTGAGTTTACGCGTGTCGATCCCGGCCAGGGCGACCACCTTGCGCTCTTTTAAGTAGGCATCGAGCGATTGAGTGCTTCGCCAGTTACTCGCCACCGGGGGTAAATCACGCACGATCAAACCCGCCGCGTGCAAGCCAACCGCTTCGTTATCTTCGGGATTGGTCCCGACATTGCCAATATGGGGATAGGTCAAAGTGATGATCTGGCGGGCATAAGAGGGATCACTGAGGATCTCCTGATAGCCGGTCATAGCGGTATTAAAAACCACTTCGCCGACGGTCTGTCCATCAACACCAATGGATTCACCGTAAAAGACACTGCCATCTGCCAGTGCCAACAGCGCCGGTTTTCTCAACGCGCCCTCCCTCTTTCATTCGTAAAAAACGGGAGGCACGCGTGTGCACTCCCGTTAGGTCATTCGGATTAAATCATCACAACTAAGGATGCGGAATTTTACTGTACCCGGCGGGCAGGTGTCCATGCCGAAAATGAAATTCAGCAATACTTTACCGAAGAGATTTAAGATCGAGCACATCTTGCATGTCATAGACACCGTTGGTCTTGTGCTGTAACCATAGCGCCGCACGTGCCGCACCATTGGCAAAGGTCATACGGCTGGATGCCTTGTGGGTGATTTCAACCCGCTCACCGACATCGGCAAACATCACGGTATGATCGCCGACGATGTCCCCGGCACGAATGGTTGCAAAGCCGATAGTCTTGCGATCACGTTCACCGGTCTGGCCTTGGCGACCATATACCGCGCAGTCTTGCAGATCGCGCCCGGTCGCCGCCGCAATGACCTCGCCCATGCGTAACGCCGTGCCGGATGGTGCATCGATCTTGTGGCGATGATGCGCCTCGATGATTTCGATATCCACCACATCACCCAGCACCTTGGCGGCGATCTCCAATAATTTGAAACACAGGTTGACGCCAACACTCATGTTCGGCGCGAACACAATCCCGATCTCACGCCCCGCCTCGGTGATAACCTGTTTTTGTTGATCAGTAAAACCGGTGGTACCAATCACCATGCGCTTATGATGCGCCCGACACAGGGCAAGATTGCTCAGCGTGACCTCCGGACGGGTAAAATCGATCAGGACGTCGAATTGATCCAGTGCCTTGGTCAGATCATCGATCACCAGCACACCGATCTTGCCAACACCTGCCAACTCACCGGCGTCACTGCCAATCACCGTACTGCCCGGCCGATCAATCGCCACGCCCACACTGAGGCCCGCGGCTTTATGCACCGCTTCGATCAAGACCCGACCCATGCGTCCCGCTGCACCGATCACTGCTACTTTCGTCATGCGATTTCATTCCTACCAAGGAGATGGCCTTCGCGACTTACTTTAACACCCATGTAATTTAAAACAGGCCAACAACAATGTGCCCGATTTATTTTCCGGCATCTTATCCGCTGAACTCACATTTAAATAATGTAGAGTACCCAAATGCATGACGAGAGCTGATTCTGCCTGAGTTTAGTCCCTTAAGCAGTTTTATATAGTCACTTTTTACAATAGCTTCAGTTGATACAACCGGGTCATATACGTAACGGCCATCACTATACACAGCATGGTAAGAATAAGGAACAGAATAAATTTTACCATCCCTGGTCTCAGGTATATTAATTTGTTTTTGAAATTTTCCGAGATCAAAATTATTTGCAGATTTTGGCCAAGTAAAGAAAAGCTCAGCATAATAAAGTATAGCCCCTCTCAGCACCTTTGAATAAATCTTATAGGCGATCTCGGAACAATCTACATTATTTTCTTGCGACGCCATCCTTTGCAGTAACGGTGTCTTGATAAGGGCTATAACTTCCTTATCAGGTGGAAAACTCGGGTTTGATTGCTTAAAAGGAACATCAATACCGGGAATCATTGGATTTTCAATAAGCTTTACCATAATTTTCTTCGTCTCCTCACAACGGTTATACGTGCTCCAAATTATTTAGGTAGAAATAATCATTAAAAAAGCAGAACGTATGGAATGTAAATTCTAGGGACTACCCTACTCTGGGTCAAGGCACATCTATTCCGATACCAAATTTTTTCTGGTACGATACGGAACTGTTTAATTAGGATTAATTCACGGTTTGGTTATGGAACTCAAAATTGATAAGCTGGTGCGGGGCGTGCGGATTATCGCCGGTGCGGAAGCGAAACAAAGGCGCACCTTACTCAATGGCATGATTCAGCTAGCCGAGGCGGCCGGGTTTTCGGAGATCATTATCCCCAGTCTCGAACCGGCGGAAGTGTATGTTGAGAAGGCCGGGGCAGAGATATTAGGCCAGATGTATGTGTTTGATGATAAGAAAGGCCGGAAGCTGTGTTTGCGGCCGGAAGGTACCGCGACCATCCAACTTGTTGCGGATAAACACTACAAAAGAAACAAGGATGTCAAACTCTGGTACTTCGAGCGTTGCTGGCGTTATGAACGCCCACAAGAAGGTCGCTACCGGGAGTTTTTTCAATTTGGCATTGAGGTAATCAATCCCTCCTCAAGCAATATCACGCGTGAATTGATCAACCTCGCCACCGCCATGGTTTCATTACAAACCAACGAGTTTGAGGTGTTCGATAGCGTTAAACGCGGGCTTTCTTATTATGTCGAAGAAGGCTTTGAGATTACCGTGCCCAGTCTGGGGGCCCAAAAACAAGTTGTCGGTGGAGGACGTTACGCGCAAGGGATTGGGTTTGCGATCGGGTTTGATCGTTTAATGCTGTGCAACTCTGCGAATGTTTCAATTCCAAAAACTGAATGACAATTACAGCCGATTTCCTGTGTATACGAAATGTTGCCAGCCTGAACAGTTTTCGCCGGGTGAAGGCATGGGGTTACTTTGTTTCCGCTGGTAGCTGCAGCGTGTCGAGTTTAGCAACAACCACACGACATACCGCAATCAAATCCGTAACAAGTTGCTCATCCACATTCAGATCACCCTCGTACTCACCTCGATTGCGAATGTTGTGACACTTGTCCAGCATTCGCCAGACTTCCGGTCCCAGACCAAGCGTGTGGGGTAAAACCTGAAACACACTATAACGATTCCCTGGTCGGTAACCATGCCAACGCAGTGCCGCCAGACATAATGCATGCGCAGCGTTGTAAGCGAGATCGAAGCGACTCTCAAGTGAATTGGTATATTTAGCCGCATCGATCAGCCGCACCAAGCCTGAATGTTTCAATCCAGCGATCTCTTTTGCATCCGGCGGTTCCTTTTGCAGTGACTTGCCGGGGCCACTTAAATTCTCAAGCGACGAACCCATAGTCCTCCCCAATCACCCACAGTTTGGGTTGCGCCCACACCCGCTTGAGGAACGCATTATCAGCCTGAATACGTTTGTTAAGTTCTTCACGGGTGTATACCGTCGGATTCACGGT
>JAYSTO010000215.1:0-2312 GCA_043719675.1 Gammaproteobacteria bacterium
GCTGAATGAGCGCATCGCGAATAATATCAGCCAGGGAATCGAAATGGGTCGCAAGCTTTATAGTCAAGGTGAAGTCGAAAATGCGCTGGCGGTGTGGAATGATTTGCGTGAACTCGATCCGGCTAATGAACAACTGGCCAGTCATATTGAACGTGCCACCCGTGTTCTCAATAAATTAAAAATGCTGAAAAAGAATGAGCCGGTGGTGGCGCCGCCATCGGCCAGCAAGGGCAAGAGCTGAGCAGCGTTGATAACCTATTGTAATCACACCGGTTCGAGCCGTTCAACGCTCCTGAATCCCTGCGGTAATTTCAAACCTCGCTGTGCGCGTTGACCTTTGTAGTGTTTGAGCTCTGTTGCATCCAACACCTTGTGGCGTTTGCCGGCGTATACCTTGAGACTTTGACCGGGCATCACGACCGTCATCGCCGTCACAAATTCTTCGCGGCTCTTGGCCTTGTTGGCGGGAATATTAATCAGCTTTATGCCCTTGCCCTTGGGCATGAGCGGCACATCGCGCACTGCAAACATTAACATGTGACCTTCATTGGTGGCGGCAATCACCAGTGCCTTGTTCAGATCGGCCACTGGCGCGGCAGCCAAGGCGGCAGCGCCTTCTGGTATTCTCATGATCGCCTTACCGGCTTTATTGCGCGTGATCAAATCTTCCAGTTTGGCAACAAAACCATAACCGATATCATTACTCAACAAAAATAATTGCTCGGGCGCACCGGCGATCACACCGCAGAATTGTGCACCAGCGGGTGGATCAAGACGGCCGGTGAGGGGTTCACCCTGACCGCGCGCGGAGGGTAAGGTGTGAATCGGAATCGCGTAACTGCGCCCGGTGGTATCCAGGAACACCGCCAACTGATTACTCATGCTCTGTGCCATCTGTAGAAAACCATCACCGGCTTTGTAACTCAAGGTGGTCGGATCAATCTCATGCCCCTTGGCGGCACGCACCCAGCCTTTTTGCGACAACACTACCAGCATCGGATCGGAACCAATCAATTCGTTTTCACTGATCGCCTGCGCTGCCTCGCGTTTCACAATCGGTGAGCGGCGGGCATCACCGTATTTTTCGATATCGGCCTTGAGCTCTTGATGGATCAAGGATTTCAGTTTTGCACTTGAACCAAGGATGGCTTCAATCGAATCGCGTTCCTTAGCCAGTTCTTTTTGCTCGCCACGGATCTTCATCTCTTCAAGTTTGGCCAAATGCCGTAATTTCAATTCGAGAATGGCCTCGGCCTGGATGTCCGAGAGCTTGAAGCGTTTCATCAATACCGGTTTGGGTTCATCGTGCTTGCGAATGATCGCGATCACTTCATCGATATTCAAAAAGGCGACCAACAAACCATCGAGGATATGGATACGCTTGATAACCTTGTCGAGACGAAACTCCAAGCGCTTACGCACGGTATCAGTACGATAGACCAGCCATTCACTCAACATGGTTTGCAGATTTTTCACCGCAGGTCGGCCGTTGAGACCAATGACATTCATATTGACGCGGAAGGTACGTTCCAGATCGGTGGTGGCAAATAAATGCGCCATCAACTCATCGACATTAATGCGGTTGGAACGCGGGATGATCACCAGCCGCGTCGGATGCTCATGATCCGACTCATCACGCAGGTCACTGACCATCGGTAATTTCTTGGCCTGCATTTGCTGGGCGATCTGTTCGAGGATCTTGGCTGGCGAAGTCTGGTGCGGCAAGGCGGTGATAATGATATCGCCGTCCTCTTCTTCATAACGGCCGCGCATGCGGATACTGCCGTAACCGGTTTCATACATCGCCAGCAGTTCTTTGCGTGGCGTAATGATTTCCGCGGTAGTGGGATAATCCGGGCCCTGGACAAACTCGCACAATTCTTTGTTGGTCGCCTTGGGGTTTTTGATCAGATGTAAGCAGGCCTGGCCGATCTCGCGCAGATTGTGCGGCGGAATATCGGTGGCCATACCCACCGCAATCCCGGTTGTGCCATTGAGTAACACGTGCGGTACCCGCGCCGGTAATAATTTCGGTTCTTCCAAACTGCCATCAAAGTTCGGCACCCAGGCAACCGTGCCTTGGGTTAATTCGCTGAGTAACAGATCCGAAAATGCCGACAAGCGTGATTCGGTATAGCGCATCGCCGCAAAGGATTTGGGATCATCAGGTGAGCCCCAATTGCCCTGCCCTTCCAGCAACGGATAACGATACGAAAACGGTTGCGCCATCAGCACCATGGCTTCATAACAAGCGCTGTCACCGTGCGGATGAAATTTGCCGAGCACATCACCGACCGTGCGCGCGGATTTTT
>JAYSTO010000216.1:0-12975 GCA_043719675.1 Gammaproteobacteria bacterium
GGATCTCCGGGCCGCTGTTGGATCGCATTGATATGCACATCGAGGTGCCACCGGTACCGTTGGCCCACTTACATGCCAAACACGGCGCCGAGTCCAGCGCGACCATCCGCGCCCGCGTCTGCGCTGCACGGCAACACCAACAACAACGCAGTCACAAGGCCAACGCTGGTTTAAATCGCAAGGAGATTGAACAAGTCTGTGTGTTGGATGAGCCGATGCAGCAGTTCCTGGATCGCGCCATTACCAAACTGGGATTATCGGCACGCGCCTATCATCGGATCCTCAAGGTTGCACGCACCATTGCCGACCTCGCCGATACCGACAATATTGCCATGGCCCACATCACCGAGGCGCTGGCTTATCGACAACTGGATCGGGTAGCGAATGTGTCGACGCAACATGCAACGCCCGCGAATACAATCTAATTGGCTGCTGATTAGTAAAAAACTCATATTTTTCATTAATCCTGTTCAGAAACCACTTGGTTTCAACACTCGAACGCCACTTATCCTTTGTCATTTCGATTCCCGGACGACAGTGAGCAGGTGGAGAAATCTAGAACTTCATCAAAAACCTTAAGCTAAACTCGGAGCTATCAAATAACAATTTGTATGTCACAAATTGTCACCCCCACACCAAGCTATTCCATGTTCCCTTAGTATCATCTCGCAATACGCCCCACCACACATCTCAGTACTTGACTTGGCTTCATTGCCACAGCAGTCGTCGCAACGCACAGTTTGCGGTAACAGGTTCAGGTTCGATGCAAAGGCATCACGGCCACCTGCCAGGCAAGCACCAACGGAGGATGTTATGTTTATGCGACAAACCAGTTCACTGTATTTTATCAACTGCGTATCACGCTGCATCATCACCAATTCCATACCTGCTATTTGTAATAATTCCGCCATCTGACCTTCATCAAGCCGTCATCAAGACAAATTAGCTTAAGAAAACCAATTTGGGAGACACGTTATGGCAACACTGGCCACTGATTTACCACACCTGCAACCCACCGCCATGGAAAAGTTCTCGGTTTTTCTCGCCCGGGACAAGGCACAAAAACGGGAATGTTATCGCCTGCGCTACCATGTCTTCGCCAAGGAAATGGGCGCGGATGTGCGCGGTGCGGAAGCGGGTATTGATAAAGACGAATTCGACGATCATTGCCTGCACCTGGTCGTACGCGACAACCAGCTCGGTGAGATCATTGCGACTACACGTCTGTTAACCGATGAAGGTCGCGCTCACACAGGCTCATTTTATTCTGAGACGGAATTTGATCTGCGCAACATCCTCAATGACCAGCAGCGTTTCATGGAAGTGGGCCGTACCTGTATCCACACTGATTATCGGCGTGGTGCGGTACTGGCGATCTTATGGCAAGGTATCGCCCGGATTGTCCTTGCCGAACGCATCAATTTCTTAATGGGTTGTGCCAGTATCCAGTTATCCGCTGGGGATCGTTATTTACATGCATTGATGCAGCAAATACGGCAACACCACTTTGCCCCTGAGTCACAACGCGTGCGTCCTTATGTGCCGCTGCGTTTGATCGACCAAGGCCCAATGCCGGATAACGTCATTATGCCGACCTTGTTAAAAGGTTATCTACGCCAGGGCGCGGTGATCTGCGGCGAACCGTATCTCGACGTGGCCTTTGGGGTGGCGGACGTGTTTGTGCTGCTCGACTGCAAACACGTGACCAGTCGTTATGCACGACACTTCTTGGATCGGAACGACACACAAGAAAACCTCGCATGAAGACATTCTTGCGGGTCAGTTGGCGCGGCAGCGCCATGTGCGCTTATTTTATTCTCGG
Source organism: Gammaproteobacteria bacterium (assembly GCA_043719675.1). Lineage (GTDB taxonomy): Bacteria > Pseudomonadota > Gammaproteobacteria > UBA6429 > Thiohalophilaceae > JACQBC01. The sequence continues at coordinate 1,823 of JAYSTO010000216.1, forward strand.
CCTCACGCAGGTGTTATACCAGCGTGTGCGCCGGGGACCACAATGGTATATGCAACCCGCCGGTCAAATGGCATTTCAACAATGGATGCAGCGCGTCGCGCACACGCTGGGGATTCGCATCACCCAATATAATCGCCCGCGCACCGCATCGACCCTGTTTATTGCCAATCATATTTCCTTTTTGGACATTGTGGTCATCGCGTCTGTAACACCGGTGCGTTTTCTTGCCAAACACACCGTGAGTTACTGGCCGATCATCGGCACCTTAACCGCCTTGTCCGGTTCGGTGTTTATCCGCCGCGGCAATCGCAGTTTCATTCATCGCGTCATCAAGGCCATTGATCGGGCCTTGCTAGAAACACGCCCGGTACTGATCTTTCCGGAAGGCACTACTGGCTTAGGTGATCATCTGAAAAAATTTCACACCGGTTTGTTTCAAGCCGCCATTGACAGTCAAACGCCGTTGCAAGCCATCGCCTTGCGTTATGTCCGCAACGGTCAAGCCGATCGCACCGCCGCCTACATCGACAAGGATAACTTTGTCGCCAAACTCATCCGCATCATGGCGCAGCCACACACCGATTTGGAAATTCATTTTTGCCCCGCCGTCATCCCCAGTGATCACACCCGCCAAACCCTAGCCCAGATCACTCGTCAGCAGATTGAAACTGTATTAGGGTTTCCACTCACGCACGCGGGCACTTGAGACAAAGCAGATAATTTCAATCTGTTCTTAGGCCAACTATTCTAAAAACATTATAATGACAAGAACACTTCCCTGTGTGCCGTCACATTCCAGCTTATTTCTTTTTTTGCGAACCCTTAGGGTGGGTATTGCCATGGCTATTGCGAAATAATTTACCGCGCTTTGTACGTTTGTCACCTTTACCCATAAATACCTCCAGAAACATGTTAAGTATGGCGTCTAACATAGCCGCTTGACCGCCAAAAATAAAGACAATTAAACCCCTCGCCGTCTCGGCGGGGGGGGGGTAGCACTGCTGAGTAAAAACTTACGGCTGGGGATTTGCCTTGAGACACTCACTCATGAATTTCTTGCGATCCGGACCCTTGAGCTGTTTTTCACCCGCTTCCTTATTACACGCCTTCATTTTTTGTTGCTGTGCGGTACGTTTTTCACTCTTGGCCGCGGCCGGTTTATGTCCCAAGCATTCTTTCATAAACTGCTGGCGTTCCTCTCCCTTTAAACCCTTGCTGCGGGCATCGTCATTACAGCCCTTCATTTTTTGTTGTTGTGGCGTTGCTTCCTTCTTAGGTGCCGGTGCCTCCTCTTTGGCATACGCATAGGAACCCATCACCAACGCCAATGAAACGGCGAATACTATATTCTTCATGCATCCTCCTGGGAAAAAATATTTGCGGTTAATAACCATTTGAGATCTACCCGTAAAGTAAGTCGTGGTGCACACATTACATTGACTGCGCACTTCTTACTACTGCCCAACTATGGCAGGCACACTGGAAAATAGTTGCGAAGCCACTTGCTAGTTCTCCAATTGTTCTCTATGCTTGAGAACGTATGGAGAACATTAACATGCTCACCCCGCTGGAACAAAAAATCCTGGTATATATTCGTGGCTTTTTCTTGCGCTGCGGTCATGCGCCGACGCTCATAGAACTCGGTGCGGCCGTGGGTATTCGTTCCAAGGGCACGGTGCATCGTTATGTGCAAACTCTGGTCAGCAAAGGCCACTTGCACCCTACGGAACGCGGCTGGCGCGGGATTCGGCTTACCAATATTTCCCCCTCCCACACTGTTCTGCCACTGGTGGGTCGAATCGCCGCTGGTCGCCCTATTGAGGCAATTCCACAACGTGATGAAATCACCTTATCTGACTGGTTTCATGATGACCGTTTTGCCTTGGAGGTTAAGGGTGATTCCATGATGGAAGCAGGTATTCTGGATGGTGATGTGGTGATCATCAAACGCCAGGCAACCGCAAATGACGGAGACATTGTCGTTGCCTTGATCGATAACGAAGAGGCCACTTTAAAACGCTATAAGCGGCAAAATGAGGAGAAGATCAAACTGAGCCCGGAAAATCGCAATCTATCGGCCATGATTTTTGCCGCTGAACGAGTCCAGATACAGGGTATTGTTATCGGTCAGCTGCGCCGTTATGACTAACCGCCGCAGGTAAAAAACCAAAATACATTAACGTCGCATTACTGATTAAATAGCCACGCACCCCGATAAAATAAATTACTAACAACACCGCGCTGACAATGATCAGTATACCCAACACTGAAAACAGATCCTTCAATAACAACATGACCAACAATCCCTGGGCGATAGCCATCACATACATCAGCAATCGAATAAACCCCAATAGGCGTTGCAACCTGAATAACATGATCAACTGCAAACAGCACAAACCGCCCAGCGTTAGCCCGCTGGCAAATAATACCGGCGGGTAATATTTTCGCAGCACTGCGCCGTAAAAAAATAATGAAACGGCATACCAGGAAATTAACAGCAAATTAATGACGAAGATAATCTTAAGTCCACGCGGCATTGGGGTTTGTAGATTCACTTCTTTTCACGCCCCTCAATTTTTTTCAGTAACGTCGCCTCGTCGGCAATGGCATTTTCAAATTCCTGATCCATATCGGAGGATACAAGTTCTTGTTCTTCCTCAACAGCGCGTCCCTTGACCACAAATCGAGATATAAACAGCCCCACTTCAAACAACAGCCACATTGGTATTGCCAACAAAAGCTGCGACATGACGTCCGGCGGCGTCAGTAACATGCCAATGATAAATGCAATCACAATAAAATAACGACGCATTTTTGCCAAATCATCGGGGGTCACCACACCAATGACAACAAACAATACAGTCGCGACTGGTACCTCAAAGGCCGCGCCAAAAGCAAAAAACAGACTCAGCACTAAGTCCAGATACTCCGTAATGTCCGGTCGCACGTCCACTCCCGCAGGCGCAGTACCGGCAAAAAACTTGAAGATCAGCGGAAAAACAATGTAATAGGCAAACGCCATCCCGATATAAAAAAGCAAGGTGCTGGAAACCAGCAAGGGTACGGCCAGGCGCTTTTCATGTTTGTATAAACCCGGTGCGACAAAAGACCAAATTTGATATAACAAAAAAGGGATCGCCAAAAATATTGCAATAAAGAAAGTTAATTTAAACGGAATAAAAAAAGTCGAGGCGGGTTTGGTCGCCAACATATTATGCCCCGTCAATTGCTCAAGCATGGGCCGGGCAACGAAGGTATAAATATCATTAGCAAAATAAAATAATCCCGCAAAGAGTATCGCCACAACAATTGCACTGCGCACCAGACGATCCCGCAACTCGGCGAGGTGCGAGAAAAACGGCAAACCTTCTTCACCGTCAGACTGGTCGTCAGTTTGATTTGGTTTGGCTGCCATCGCTGCTGGACTGCGGTGTTGTTGGTGTTGGCTCAATGCTGACAGTTTGCGTTGAGACGGGGTGAGGCTTGGATTGTGGTTGGGGTTTTACGTTTTCGTGTTGAACAGGAGGATCACCTTTCTCCAAGCCATAATCGCGGTGATCGGTTAATCCATAACTAAAGTCTTCTTCAACCGGTGGCGCTAACTTTTCCACATCCGGCGGTACGGGGAGCTCATCGGCGCGTGCCTTAACGACGTACTCCTGTTTGGGTTGTTCGTCCTCAATGAGATGGCGATCGTTATCAATGATCTTTTTGATCTCATCAAGCCCGGCATCGCGCTCAATGGCTTCACGGATATCACGTATGCGCATTTCCCGATCGATATCACCTTTCACCTCGTTGACAAAGCCACGCATGCGGCCAATCCAACGTCCGACTTGACGCGCAACGACAGGCAGCCGCTCAGGACCTAACACGACCAAGGCGACAATACCGACAACCACCAGTTCCCAAAAGCCAATATCAAACATGATTGTTGTAACAAGCGCAAATACGTGGCATTCGCCGCTTACGCCTGTTTGTCTTTATCCTTGTTAACCACTTCACCTGGATAGACGTTACCTTCTTTCTTTGGCGCCTGCTCGATCGACGGTTTCTCTGCGGTCGGATTATTGCCACCCTCCTTGTCCTCGCCTTCTTTGTTTTCACCGTCTCTGACAGACTTGCGAAAATTTTTCAGCGCCTCGCCCAAATCCGAACCGATGTTGCGCAATTTTTTGGTGCCAAACAACAAAATAACAATCACCAGGATCACAATTAATGGTAATGGACCAATGCTACTCCAAATCATAGCTAACTCCTCTTTACTGAACCGTTGATACCCAAGTACCTGACTGCGCTACGACGAATTCGCTGCACATGCAAAACCGGGTGTTATGTAAAATCAGGTGACAAACGCAGTATTCACCGCGCACGCTTTAATTCTACCTCAAATAGCCGTGCTTAACTGCCCCGTTTGGCCTTTTCCTCGATCCCCGACACGCCGAAGCGTCGCGCCAGCTCAGCCAGCACATCTTCATGGCTAAGGCCTTGATAAGACAGTAGAACAAGGCTGTGAAACCAGAGGTCAGCCATCTCATATATCACTTGCTTGTTATCCCCCGATTTGGCCGCAATGACGGTTTCCGTCGCCTCCTCACCGATTTTCTTCAAAATACTATCAAGGCCTTTGTGATAAAGCTTGGCCACATAGGAGCTGTCCGGATCGGCGTGTTTACGCTCCGCCAGCACCGTCGCCAGGGCCTGAAGCACGTCATTATTGGTCTTCATGGTTATACCTATTTGTATATCTGCTTGGGATCCTTCACCACCGGCTCAACCGTCACCCACTGCCCCTGTTGCAACTGTTGAAAGAAACAACTCTTGCGCCCGGTGTGACAGGCAATATCACCGCGTTGTTCGACAATCAACAAGACCACGTCATTATCACAATCCAGGCGAATGTCTTTGATGATCTGCTCATGACCGGACTCTTCACCCTTATGCCAGAGTTTTTGCCGTGAGCGCGACCAGTAAATCGCTTTGCCTTCGGTCACCGTCAAGGCCAGTGATTCCCGGCTCATCCAGGCAAACATTAAAATCTTGCCACTACCCGACTCCTGGGCTATCACCGGAACCAAGCCCTCGTCAGTCCATTTAATGGCATCCAACCAATCCTGTTCATTCGCCATGGAATATTTCTCATAATAATAAATTAGAGTCTAACTTCAATGCCCGCCTTTTGCATGTGTTGCTTGGCTTGCGTAATGGTGTACTCACAGAAATGAAAAATACTCGCGGCCAACACGGCATCGGCATGACCCTCGACTATCCCGGCAACGAGGTGGTCCAAATTACCCACGCCACCGGAGGCGATCACCGGCACGCTCACCGCATCGGCAATCGCGCGCGTCACCCCTAAATCAAAACCGATCTTGGTGCCGTCGCGATCCATGCTGGTTAACAGAATCTCACCCGCGCCATAACTCACCATTTTTTTCGCCCAGGCCACTGCGTCCAGGCCTGTTGGCTTGCGTCCGCCGTGAGTAAAAATTTCCCAACGATCCGGTTCATTCTCTTTACTGACTTTCTTGGCATCAATGGCGACCACAATACACTGCGAACCAAATTTTTCCGCCGCCTCTTTGACAAACTCGGGATTGTGCACCGCCGCCGTATTGATCGAAACCTTGTCGGCACCGGCATTGAGCATCCGTCGAATATCCGCCGTACTGCGAATCCCGCCGCCCACCGTCAGCGGAATAAATACTTGCCCGGCCACTTGCTCCACCACGTGTACCATGGTGTCACGATTATCCGAACTGGCGGTGATATCCAAAAACGTCAATTCATCCGCGCCTTGTTCATCATAACGACGTGCGATCTCCACCGGATCACCAGCATCGCGGATGTGCAAAAACTTCACACCCTTCACCACGCGACCGTTATCAACATCCAGACAGGGGATAATGCGTTTAGCCAGTGACATAAATTAACACCAGCCCCAATACATTGACGTTGAGTAATTGCCAATAAGATTCATATTTATGTACCTAAACTATCCGCTAATTGCTGGCCTTGGGCAAAATCCAACGTCCCTTCATAAATCGCACGCCCGGTGATCGCACCGACAATGCCTTCTTTAGCCACCGCGCATAAGGCGCGAATGTCGTCCAGATTGGTGATGCCGCCGGAGGCGATCACAGGAATGGTGGTGGCGCGTGCTAATTTAACCGTGGCCTCCACATTGACACCATGCATCATGCCATCGCGATTGATATCCGTGTAAATAATCGCTTCGACACCGTCCTTCTCAAAATATTTGGCAAGATCGATCACATCATGATGTGACAACTTGGACCAGCCATCGATCGCCACCTTGCCGTCTTTGGCATCGAGGCCGACGATGATATGTCCGGGAAACTGCAGACACAAATCATTGATAAAATGTGGTGCGGCAACGGCCTTGGTGCCGATAATGGCGTATAACACACCGGCATCCAGATAACGTTGCACGGTGTCGGCATCGCGAATACCACCACCGACTTGAATCGGTATCTCCGGACACGCCTTGGCGATGGCCTCAATGATGTGCATGTTCACCGGCGCACCGGCAAACGCGCCGTTGAGATCAACCAAATGCAGCCGCCGTGCACCAGCCTCGACCCATTGTCTGGCCATCGCCACCGGGTCTTCGGAAAATACCGTGGCGTCTTCCATCTTGCCTTGCCGCAAGCGCACACATTTACCGTCTTTCAGATCAATAGCAGGGATTAAGATCATCAATGTATTCCTCGGCGCCTAGACCTTGCCATCCCAGTTGAGAAAATTTTCATATAATTTCAAACCCGCCTGCGCACTTTTTTCCGGATGAAATTGCACGGCAAACAGATTGTCGCGCGCCATCGCGGCGGCAAAGGGAATGCCATAGTTAGTACGACCGGCAACCAACCCTTCTGTATCTGCCTGTACATAATAACTGTGTACAAAATAAAAACGGCTGTGTTGCGCAATCCCTTGCCACAAGGGATGTGCGCTCGTCTGGGTCACTTCATTCCAACCCATGTGTGGTACCTTCAAGCGTTGTTGCGTTTGCGGGTCACGTAATTGCTCACCGAAAAATTTCACCTCGCCGGGCAAAATACTCAAGCAATCAACACCATTATTTTCTTCAGAAGATCGCATTAACGCTTGCATGCCGACACACACACCCAAAAATGGTTTGCCCTGCGCCAATACCTCTTTTACCACGGTATCCACGCCCAGGCGCAACATCTCCGCCATGCAATCGCGCATCGCGCCCACGCCGGGTAACACGACGCGATCAGCATTGGCGATAATTTTTAAATCACTGGTGACGATCACCTCTGCGCATTGCGACACACGCCTCAGCCACCGGGCTAACACGGCAATCCGACGGCGTTTCGAAACGCGTTCTAGCCATCGAGCTAACGCGGCAAGCCAACCGCGTTGCGACGCACGTTCCAACGCCTTGGCCACGGAATGCAAATTACCCATACCATAGTCGATAACCGCAACGGTGTTCATTGATTAAATCTCACGAGGTAAAAGCTCAGCAATAATATTATTACAAACTGCCTTTGGTTGACGGCATCACACCCGCCATGCGTGGATCCATCTCCACCGCCATGCGCACCGCCCGGCCAAACGCCTTAAAAATGGTCTCCGCGATATGATGGGCATTCTTACCACGCAGATTATCGATGTGCAGCGTGGCCTGGGCATGATTGATAAACCCCTGGAAAAACTCGTGGATCAAATCGACATCGAAGTCCCCGACGCGGGCACGTGGATAGCTGGCGTTATATTCCAAACCGGGGCGGCCGGAGAAATCAATCACCACTCGCGACAAAGCCTCATCTAATGGCACATAGGCATGGCCATAACGACGGATGCCTTTTTTGTCACCCAGGGCCTTGCTCACAGCTTGGCCGAACGCAATACCCACATCCTCCACCGTGTGGTGTGCGTCAATATGCAAATCACCCACAGCCTGCACCTTGATGTCGATCATCCCATGCCGGGCTATCTGATCGAGCATGTGCTCTAAAAACGGCACGCCGGTCTTGAATTGGCCCCGGCCCTGGCCGTCCAGGTTAACGTCCAGTGTAATCTGGGTCTCAAGGGTATTACGTTCGACACTGGCACGACGCCCCGGCATGGCTGACTCCCTTATGTGTTGCAGTTATATTGCAGTTGGTTGAAATCACATTAGTATAACAGCGGTTGTGACGCTTGGTCCGCCTCATAGTCCTACAATTTACCTGTTTTAAACCTTGTCTCAATTGGTTACAGTAGGTTCCCGGCCATAACTATAAAGTCATCCCCATGGGTAATACTGTTGTTAACCTCGCCAGCGTCCGTAGTGTCTGCCAACAATGCGGCATCTACAAACTGTGCATGCCAAGGGGCCTGGAAAAAGACGACCTGGAACAACTGGATCAAGTTATCAAACGCCGCCGTCCCATTGCCAAAGGTGAACACCTGTATCGCGGCGGCGAAGAATTCACAGCAATTTTTGCGCTGCGCTCAGGCTCGGTCAAAAGTTATCTTACCCATGAAAGCGGCATGGAACACGTGACCAGTTTTAAATTACCGGGCGACCTGCTGGGTTTGAGCGGCATCAACGGTAACCACTACACCAATTCCGCCATGGCGCTGGAAACCAGCAGTGTCTGTGACATTCCCTTTAATCAATTGGAACAGCTGTGTAAGGAAATACCGAGCTTGCAACATCACATCCTGGAGATGATGAGCAAGGAAATTCAGGAAGAGCACGAAAAAATCGCCGTGTGCAGCAAGTTGTCTGCCGAGGCGCGCCTCGCCAGTGTATTGTTAACGCTGTCCGAACGTTTTCATCATCGCGGCTACTCCGCCACGGAATTTAACCTGAGCATGTCGCGCAGCGACATCGCCAACATGCTCGGCCTGGCGGTGGAAACCATCAGCCGCTTGTTCACGCATTTCCAGGAAGAAGGCCTCATCGAAGCGGATCGCAAACACATCAAATTACTCGACATGCAGCGTTTAAGTGCGTTGGTGAAATTGGCGTAACACGACGCCTTGCGATTGCTCCTGTCGCCAATGTGATGCGGCACGTGAATCAATTTGCGCGCCACCCACCCAACCTACCTACCTACTACACAATTTAACTCCAGCCAATCCGCTTTATGCAACAACAATACCTCACCTAACGGTGTCAGTACCACATTCCAGTCTTTGGGCAACACGCCGTGTTTTTCCAACGTGAGCGCAGGATTATCAACATCCGCTAATCCCTGCAACACCGACCAATATCCGGTGTCACCCAAAAATGGCAGCGGTTCGTAGTGGTTGCTGTACCAGCCAAACAGGCGTGCTGCATTCATCGCACCTTTATCCACTTAATCTTGATCGGGTTTTCTTATTTTTCCGTCACACCCGTGTCATGTTCATCATCCAGACTTCCGTGTAACTGTGTAGACCTGATCACGTCACTCAAGATTCCTCCAGAGGCCGCTGGTATTCGATCCGATTGCCGGTTCCGCTTATAGCCCCAGCGCTGATCCTGCAATCTTAAACAGCGCATCATGGATCGTGCCGCAAGGCTACACCCAATCCATCGTCGCCGATGAAACCAAGCTGGACATCTACGCCGGTAACGACTGGGGTGATATGAATACTATTAACGAAACCGGGAAACACGCGGGCCGTTATTTGTACCGCACGCATGAAGTACGGCCGGGTAACGATCTGCGCAAAGACGGAAAACTCGGTGGCGCGGTTTCTGTGATCGATTTGAAAACCGGCGCGGCCAACGCCACAAACGCTCTTTCAATACGGTTCGTTTGCACGGTCTATTTCCTGGGAAGTTGTTATTGCCACGCTAGTTCATGGGGCCATACAATCGGCCCCACAGGTTTTGATCATCAGCGCGCGCCCGCCTTGGTCGCCTCGGACCGGGCCTGCTTCAGACCACCCGCCGGATCATTTGTTAGCAGGGTAGGTTGGAAGCGTACGGTCGTGATGTCGCTGATGCCGATAAAACGTAACCAATCGTCGAAATACGTGGAGTGGTGATCGGTGCCGAACGCCTTAGGTACACCTGGAGCATAAACGCCATTGGTGTAAATAGCCGTGGCGCGCTTTCCCTTCAGCAAGCCGCTATAGCCGGCTACCGGGTCAAACCCAAAAAGCAGGCCTGGCTGGGTGATGATGTCGATGTACAGTTTGAGACGATACGGAATACCGCCATTCCACATTGGCACCGTGAACAGATAGTCGTCAGCACTGGTAAATCGATTGGTAATGGTTACGATTTCGTCCCAGGCCGGTTTGCGAGCACCTTCCAGCGTACCTTCACCAAAAAATGACATCTTGGCGGCGGCACGATCGCCATCGAATTCAGGCAGCGGCGTCTGCCAAAGGTCGAGCTCGTCGATCTTTGCGCCGGGATTTTTACTCCGATAGGCGGCGAGGGAAGCCTCGACGATTTTAGTGGATTGTGAACTCGCTCCGCGTGGTGAGCCCTTGATAAAAAGCAGTTTCATAATTGTTCTCCTGTTAAAAATTAACAAAGCGGGATGGACGTACAAAACCAGATCACATGGTTCGAGTGCGACGTGGTTGGCTTATGTAGGCATGTCCTGGTCGTACCATCAGTTTCAGTTGTTGTGAATATCTAAGTCAGGACATGGTGGCCTCCTTCACTACAACAATCTCGGAACAAAGGAGATTGACCTACCCCAGCCACTGATACGAGCTTCAATAAGCTGGGGTAAGGTCAGCACTACTTTAATGCTTCTTGCCTTCTTCTATTTCGTCAAACTTCACGGTTTGATTGATGAAAAAAATGCATTCGTTGGGAGAAATACATTTTGTTACATGGAGCTCGCCGCCTTTTTGTGACCAGTATGAACCTACCGGCAACGGCACATCGACACTTCCTGGTGTTCCGTTTACACCGACGCCTGAGATAACCACTCCCCAGTATTCGCCAGTGTGACTATGGACAACACTGACAAACCCCGCCGGCATTTTGATAAATGTTCCATGTGCGCCATGTTGCAGATCACCATAAGCAGCGGCGGCATGTAACGTTCCCACGCCACTATTTTTACCAACGCCTGTGTCGAAGTACTTGAGTTGCGTCACAGGTTTGTTGACAGATGGGCTACCCGAAATCTTATTTTTTGTATCCGCGACTGCAGTGACCG
>JAYSTO010000217.1:0-12965 GCA_043719675.1 Gammaproteobacteria bacterium
GCGGCCTGCAAAATGTAATCGGTATTGGGCGCGAGAGTTTTGTTGGGTTCGGTGGCCTTGGCGAGTTCCTGATCGGGCACCGCCACTTCCAGTTCGGGCAGGATGTAATAAAAATCAAACTTGGGCGCTGGTTTGGGTGCCGGTGTGTCTTTCGCAGTGGCAGCAGCCGGTGGAGTCTTGCTCTCCGGTTCCTTGCGCGGCTCTTTGAGGGCTTGCTCCACCGCTTTGCTCAAGGCCTCTTTGCGCGAGGGATGGGTGTTGTTGTTCAGATACACCAGAAACGCGACAAACAAACCGATCATTAAGCCACCCAGCATCCAGATCCAACCTGCGGGTTGACCGGACGTGGTGTTTTTGTTGGTGCTGTTGGCGTAATCGCGTGGCATGGGGGCTAGTCTAGCAAATTGCAGTGAGGTGGTACCAGGGACGAATCACTAACGGCCTGTTGAAAAATGCAGGATGTCCGGCTCGCACTGCGTTTGGCCGGGACGACGAAACGAGGTCTAATTTCGAGGTTTTCAACACGCTATTACTAACGCGTCACAAGGAAAGGATACCCTTCAACCAAGACCGTCAGCAGCAGGGATGCTGCTGCCGAGCTTACACGGATGTATTTACGGCGTGTCTTGGTTGAAGGGTATCCTTTCCTTGTGACTCAGTAACAACTGCATTATCACATGGATTCGGGCGCGCTGACGCCGAGAATTTTCAAACCGTTGGCAATGATCTGACGTACCGCAACCGTCAGTGTTAACCGTGCATTGCGTAACGCATCGTCGTCGACCAGAAACTGGTGGGCGTTGTAATAGGTGTGAAACTCATTGGCCAGTTCGCGCAGGTATTGCGTCAACTGATGTGGCTCGTAGTGTTTTGCCGCGCTCTCCATAACCTCAGGGTAACGCGCCATCGCAGTCAACACGGCTTGTTCATGGTCTTCGGTTAAACGCGACAGATGAGCCAGGCCCTGGGCTTGATCAAAGCTAAAATTTTTCTCCGCGCATTGCCGCAACACGCTACAGACGCGAGCATGGGCGTATTGAATGTAATACATCGGATTATCACTGGATTGCGACTTGGCCAGATCCATATCAAAATCCAAATGTTGTTCACTCTTGCGCATCACATAAAAGAAGCGCGTCGCATCCGAGCCGACCTCTTTGCGCAATTCACGCAAGGTGATAAATTCACCGGAACGTGTCGACATCTGTACCTTGTTGCCGCCTTGATACAATACGGCGAATTGCACCAGCAACACCGCGAGTTTATTCGGGTCGATTCCCATTGCCTGCAACGCACCTTTCACGCGCGGGATGTAACCATGATGATCCGCGCCCCAGATGTTAATGACCTGATCAAAGCCGCGTTCAAATTTATCCAGGTGATAGGCGACGTCCGAGGCAAAATAAGTGGGCTGGCCATTATCGCGCACTAATACCCGATCTTTTTCATCGCCAAAGTTAGTCGAGCGAAACCACACCGCGCCGTCTTTTTCATAGGTGAAATCATTTTTCTTCAGTCGATCCAGCGCACGTTGTACCGCGCCGTTATCCATCAACGAACGCTCGGAATACCATTGGTCATAGACCACACCAAACCGTTGCAGGTCATCGCGGATATCGTCGAGGATTACATTCAGGCCGCGATCAAACACCGTGCGAAAATCTTCTTTGCTTAACAAGACCTTCATCCGTGTGATGATCGCGTCTATGTATACCTCCTTGTCACCGCCTTGTGGTTCATCCGGCGGCAGCTCGGCGCTGAGGGTTCGCCAGCTGTGTAAAAATTTTGTCGTGTTCTCGCGGTGCAAGGTCGCGGCGATGTCCCAGACGTAATCGCCCTTGTAGGCATTGGTGGGGAAAATGATCTCTTCACCGCACAACTCCAGATAACGCAACCACACCGAGGCGGCGAGGATATCCATTTGCCGACCGGCATCATTGACATAATATTCGCGATAGACATGAAAGCCTGCGGCCTCTAATACATTTGCCACCGCTGAACCATAAGCCGCACCACGGCCATGACCGACGTGTAACGGTCCGGTTGGATTGGCCGAGACAAACTCCACTTGCACCCGCTTGCCCGCGCCCAGTTGCGAACGACCGTATAACTCGCCTTGACTCAAGACCGTGCTGACCACCGCGAAGATACTGTCCTGCTGTAAAAAGAAATTGATAAAACCCGGCCCGGCGATCTCAACCCTGGCAATCACCGCCGTGGTCGGCAAGGCCGCGATGATCTTTTCCGCCAGCGCACGCGGATTGGTTTTGGCGGCTTTAGCCAGCACCATCGCCAGATTCGTCGCAAAGTCACCGTGATTACTGTCGCGGGTACGATCAATGACGATGTCGGCGTGCAGTTCAGCAGGCAAGTGCCCCTGCGCTTGGCAGGTCGCAATGGCTTGAGTCAGGGCATGATGAAGGATGTGTTTCATGGGGGCTACGGCATTTCAAAAAAAGGTCGTGTATTATGACTCAGTGGCGCGGGACTAGGAACTAGCAGCCTGTTGATATATGGATTCCGGTGCGTACTGAGTTTGGCAGGAACGACGATGCGGGGTCGAATTCTGATTTTTTCAACACGCTATTCGCTGTAGACTGGGGTAAAAATGACGTTTATTCTTCGTCCAGGCAAACCACTCAGGGAGGAAACAATATGGCCCACACACCATTCAAACGTGTATTGATTCGCATCCTGCAACAGGCGCAACGCAACAATCAACAGGAAACGGGCACAAGATCACCACGCCCCCACGCACAGCTGAATACCGCACGCCGTCAATTTCTTAAAACAGCCGGTGCGGCGGGCGTGATCGGCATGGTGCCTGGATTATTCAGTAAGCTCAGCTTTGCCAGCGGTGACAGTTCACCTTCCATCGCCATCATTGGTGGCGGTCTGGCCGGACTCAATGCCGCGTACCAACTCAAGAAGCTGGGTGTGTATGCCCAGGTGTATGAAGCCAGTAACCGGCTCGGTGGCCGTGTGTTGTCACGCACCGGCGTGGTGGAACCCGGCATCACTGTCGAACTGGGTGGGGAACTGATTAATTCTGATCATGCCGACCTGCTCGCCCTGGTGGAGGAGTTTGGTTTAACGTTATTTAATCGTCATATTGATGCCGCCAGCATTGCAGTAGTACCTGACGCTTATTACTTCGATGGAAAAAGCTGGCCAGAAGCGGAATTGGCGGCGTTGTTACAACCCTTAGCGGCGCAAATTTCCCTGGATGCGGATTTACTTGAGCAGGACTGGGAACGGTACGCCGCCAAATTTGATCGTCAATCCGTGACGGCCTATCTGGATCGTCATGCGGCGTTAATTCCGCAACCGTTTATTCGTACGCTCATTGAAAACACCATCCGCACCGAATATGGTGCTGATCCGACCGAATCCTCGGCGTTGCAGTTGTTGTTTCTATTACCCGTGGTGGATGGCAACGAAGTGGAGTTACTGGGTTATAGCGATGAGGCTTACACTATTGAGGGTGGCAACGGTCGCGTCATTGAGGGTCTGGCACAGGCGCTGCGCGGTAATACCCATTTGGGTATGGCGCTGAGTAAACTCGAAAAGGATCATAAAGAAGGCTATCGGTTGCACTTTACCAATGGGGCGCAAGTGGATGCAGAATATGTGATTCTGGCGTTGCCCTTTACGGTGTTGCGGCGGATTGAATTAGACGTGTCACTGCCCAGAAAACTGCGGCAATTCATTAACGAGGCCGATTTGGGATCGAATGAAAAGATCCTGGCAGGATATCGCCAACGGCTCTGGCGGCAAGCCGATGGTTTTGCATTGGGGGCCTGGACGGATTTGGGATTTTCCGAGGTATGGGATGGGTCGCAACGTCAGACGGATCGCCAGGAGGGAGTCTTGACGTATTATCTGGGCGGCCACGAAGTGGACGATGCCAGTGCAACGCGTGGCGGCAGTGATGTGGTGGGCAATAACTTCACCCAGGGCTTAACCCGTTTTATCCCTCACCTCGCTACAACGGCCACAGGTAACTATGTGGGCACACGCTGGACACGCAATCCTTTTAGTTTAGGCGCGTATGCCAGTTTCAAACCGGGCCAGTTGACGCGCTTTGCGCGTTATTTCTGGGTTGAATCGGATCTGCCCAGTGAAGTTCAGGAGGTCAATGTCGGTCGATTGATCTTTGTCGGCGAGCAAGTCAGCGATGCGTACTATGGTTTCATGAATGGTGCTGCGCAAACTGGTCGTCTGGCGGCGGGCGTGATAGTAGCTGCGCTGGCAAAGTCGAGTCTTGCAGGCAATGAGAAATCGATTGGAACAGTCGGATGAAGTGTGTAACGAATTGCTGGAGGTGTCTTTCAATAGGTATCAATCGGATCCACGTCCACTGACCAGCGCACCTTGCGTTGCGCTACGCCGTTGTCAATGTTCGTTAACAGTTGCTGCAACGCCTGTTGTAAACCGGCGCGTTGTGGGTGGATCAGAATTAACTGGGCGCGGATTTTCCCAGCGCGTTTTTCCATGGGTGAGGGGATCGGCCCGTATATTTGCAAAGCGGTGTGGTGGTGTTGTTGCAATAGTTGTTGTAGTTGCTGCAAAAAGGCCAGCGCTGCAGTGGGGTGAACAGATTCAGCACGCAACAGTGCCATGCTGGTATAAGGCGGCAGCCCTGTTTGTTGGCGTTCGGTTAATAATTCCAGGGCAAAGGCATGATAACCCCGTGTAATTAAGGTATGCAGTAGCGGGTGTTCGGGGTGATGGGTTTGAATAAATACTTCACCGGGGCGTTCGGCGCGCCCGGCGCGCCCGCTGACCTGCAAAATCTGCTGGGCCATGCGCTCAGTGGCGCGAAAATCCGCGCTGTACAACCCCTGATCGGTATCGATAATGCCCACCAGAGTGACATTGGGAAAGTGATGACCCTTGGCGAGCATTTGAGTGCCGATCAGGATTTGCGGTTGACCTGTATGGATCTTTTCTAACAGTACATCCAAGCTGCCTTTACGTCGCGTGGTATCACGATCAATCCGCACCAGTGGCGTGTCGGGGAAATGGTGTTGTAAGGCCCGTTCCAGGCGTTCGGTGCCGATGCCGACGCTTACCAACTCGGCACTTTTACAGGTGGGACAGGTTGGGTCTTTGCGCCGTTGTGCACCGCAGTGATGGCAGCGCAGTAGATGCTCACTGTGATGGTAGGTCATGTGACTATCGCAGCGTGCGCAATCGGCAATCCAACCACAGTCGTGACAGAGTAAAGTTGGCGCATAACCGCGACGATTCAAAAATAACAACACTTGGCCACCGGCCTGTAAATGTTGCCCCATGCGCTGGCGCAGGGCATGCGATAAACCATGATCCATCGGTTGTTTGCGCACATCCAAAATATGTAACTTGGGCAGACTGGCGCCACCGGCGCGTTGCGATAATACCAGCCGCACATAACGCTGGCGTTCGACATTGGCCAGGGTTTCCAGTGCAGGGGTCGCGGAGCCGAGCACAATGGGGATTTGCCAACGGCGTGCCCGCATAATCGCCAGATCACGTGCGGAGTAACGAAAGCCGTCCTGTTGTTTGAAGGAAGCGTCGTGTTCTTCATCGATCACGATCAGGCCCGGACGCCGCAAGGGTAAGAACACCGCCGAACGTGTGCCGATGATCACCGACGCACTACCATCGCGCACTGAGAGCCACGTCTGTAAACGTTCACTGTCGCTTAAACCAGAATGCCACACCGCGATGGACGCGCCTAACCGGGCCGTGAAGCGTTGCAGCAATTGCGGGGTTAAACCTATCTCAGGTACTAAGACCAGGATTTGGCGTTGTGCACGGAGGGCCGCGTTGATGCATTGCAAATACACCTCGGTCTTACCGCTGCCGGTAATGCCGTCGAGTAAAAAAACCTGAAATTGGTTTGTGCTGGCCGTGATGCGCTCAATGCTGCTGCGCTGTTCCTGCGTCAATGTCAGCGGCCCATCCTGAGTCGGCATGTCGATGAGTGGTGCAACGTCGTCGCGTTCCACACATTCAATCCAGCCTTTCTCAACCAGGCGTTTGAGTGCGTCAGAGCAATCGGGCAGGTAAGCCCTGACTATCTCGTCGGCAACGGCATCGTGCTGTGCGTTAAAAAAATTCAGCAGCATGGCTTGTTTGACGGCACGCTTGGTTTTGATGTTTGCGGTTTTGCCCGTGGCAGTGAGTTGCCAACACCGTCGCGGTTCGCGTGTGGCAGCGCGACCTTGCCGCAACAGCGTGGGTAAGGCGCTGGCGATGACGTCACCAATCGGGTGTTGGTAATACTGGCAGGCCCAATTCAGTAGTTCGAGTAATTCGCTGTCTAGTATGGGTGAGTCATCAAGTAATGCCTGGGCGTGTTTAAGTTTGGATGTGGGTTGATCGGTCTTGTTGCTGTGTGCCACGATGATGCCCACGAGTTTTTGTCGCCCAAACGGTACACGCACACGGCAACCAACCTGACATTGCGCGGCATCGTGTTGCAGTGGTGGCAAGTAATCGAACAAACGGCGCAATGGGGTGGGGACGGCGACGCGCAAATAGGCGGGAGGGTGTGACATGGGGCGTGACTGTACCAGCTCGCCGCCGCAGGTTCACCTGCCAATCGTGATGGCGTCTTGTTTTTAATAGCACATGAACTAGCGTTGCTAACTCCTTGTTGTATAAACAATATGTATGTTTTCCACAGGATCTGTGGATAAGTGTGTGGATGAATTGCGAGAAAGCCCCCGATTGCCGCAGCAATATTGCAGTTTTGTTAAAGTGACTATATTTTAAACGTTGAAATTAATTTATATATTTCAGTAAGTTATACTATTTTTACTGTATATGTCGGCCATTCTGATTAACCTTATACACATAACTAGTTGATCTTCCGGCCTCCTGTGTATAAATCAGTCTTCGCTGATATGGCGTTCGCGCTTTTGTCCCCTGATTGTAACCTGGGTTATCCGTGGATTGGTCAATGTTGTTCGGGCAATCCGCCAGCGTTTTGCACCCTGCCCGGCAGCTTGGTTACCATGCAGTAAGATTAGTCACCTTCGGCGTAGATATTTATGCAATGGCAAGCGATAACACAACACATTAGCCGGACGTGCGGCAAAACTTTTCAGTTGGAGTCATCTACTCGTGTCGGGGGTGGTTGTATTAACACAGCCTATCGGCTGAGTGGGGGTGGTGACGATTATTTTGTAAAACTGAATCGCGCTGATCGGTATGACATGTTTGTCGCTGAGGCGGAAGGTTTGCTGGAACTGGCTAATGCTCATGCCGTGCGCGTACCCAAACCGGTGTGTACAGGTGTGTATGACGATCAGGCCTATCTGGTCATGGAATTCATCACCCTAAGTAACCCAGTCGGCGCACAAGCCATGCGCCATTTAGGCGAACAACTGGCTCAATTACATCGTTTCACGAAACCGCAATGTGGCTGGCAACGCGACAACACGATAGGTTCAACCCCGCAACTCAACCACTGGATGTCAAGTTGGCTAACATTCTGGCGCGAACAGCGATTAGGTTATCAATTGCGTTTAGCAGCTGAACAGGGCCTGCCGCGGCGTGTGTTGGACAAAGGCGAACAAGTGCAAAATAAGATGGGAGCATTGTTTATTGCCCACCAGCCTGCCGCTTCGATGTTACACGGTGACTTGTGGGGCGGAAATATTGGGATTACAACTCAGGGGCAACCGGTGATTTTTGATCCCGCCGTGTATTTTGGTGATCGGGAAACGGATCTGGCGATGACGGAATTATTCGGTGGTTTTACGGCGGATTTTTATGCGGCCTATCGTGCGACGTGGCCTTTGGATGAGGGGTATACGCTGCGTAAGGTGTTTTATAATTTATACCATGTACTCAACCATTATAATCTTTTCGGTGGCAGCTATGCGGCGCAGGCCGAAGACATGATGGATCGCCTGCTGGCGGCGATCTAGTGCCTTGGTGGATGGATCACTTCAATGGTTTTATAGACCATGTAACGCATCAATATCACAGGGACGACTACAAATAATAAGATTGCGACGGCTAATTTCATCATCGTACTCCAGAACATGCCGACCTCAGTTTACGTTGCACCCAGTTATTGTATTTACGAGCAGTTTCCGTGCCATAAAAACCAGCGATGTCACGCCCTGTCATCAACACACCGGTTTCGATATTGCCGTGGTGTACTGTGACAAAAAACGACTAAGTAAAACACTCAGCGTCAGTGCAGCCCATCTCCGCACGCGCAACCGACGCGGTTTTCATCAGGTTTAGGAACTGATCAGCCTCCTGTTGGCTGTCCATTGGCCCGATTGGACCCAACGGGGTCTCGACATACCAACCGGAACTCTTATGAATAATATTGATGTCATTGGCCATGGTGACGCTCCTAAAATTTGACTCATTTACGCCTCATTGTTCGTAAGCAGCGCAATTTCAGTACCAAGTTGCGAAATAACAGCTGCTGATATTGATGTCGGCACGGCAGGGAAATGGGTTTAATGTTGGCACAAAGAATAAGGTTAATAAAAACCCACTGAAAAAGTCAATAGCGGGATTATTTAGGGGTTTTATAAGAAAAATAGGGGGTAACAATTGGTAACTTTAGAGATATCAGCCTACTTAAGGGCATTAAATATATTTTATAGGGATAAACAGGATATTTTTATTATTAAATTGACATAATGGGAAGTAAATAGGTTAATTTGCGTTTTTTACCGCAATAAGTGGGCGGATGGCAGTTAAAATACTCTTGAAAAGGCGAGTATTGTGCATTTCTTCGTTGGCTAACAGGGATTTCATGTGCTGGCGTTGAGTGGGCATATCAAAGCAGGCCGGACAGCTGTCGGTAATCACCGGCAGTGCGGCGCTGAGGGCAAAGTCGGCAGTTTGACGTTCACGCACGTAGACCAAGGGTCGAATAATGCGAATATCCCCTTCTTTGTTGGTGTAATGGGCCTTCATAGTGCGTAATTGGCCACCGTGAAAGACCGACAGTAGAAAGCTCTCCGCCAAATCGTCAAGGTGTTGGGCGAGGGCCAGTACGTTATAACCTTCACGACGGGCGGTCTGGTACATGATGCCGCGCTTCATGCGTGAGCAAAACGAGCAAAACGAGTCATTACCCATGTGAGCTTTGGCTTGTTGCTCAATCGCTTGTTCGGCATAAAAATACGGCACTCCCCATGCCTGCATGTAGGGCTTAAGCCGGGAGGGGTCAAACCCAGTTATCTGGGGGTCCACGGTGAGTGCTGCCAATTCAAATTTAATCGGGGCATGACGCTGCAGCTGCTGTAGTACATGTAGTAACGAGAGTGAATCCTTGCCACCCGAGACGCCGAGCAAAATTCGGTCCCCCTCGCGAATCATGTCAAAATCTGCAATGGCCTGTCCGACGGCGCGCAAGAGCGACTTGGGTGGACGAATGGATGACTTTTCGGTGGGCATAAGCCTATAGTATCAAGTCAGGTAGGTGGTCTGGGTTATCCCCAGTAGAAAATATTGCTGCGCCATATAGCCAACAACAATACATGAGGGAGAGATGCCGATGATTTGGGGAGTGAGCTTGTTTGAACTGGGTACAGGTACCGTTGTTGCGTTGGTGCTTGGGATTCTTGGCGTGATCATTGTTATGCGCAGTGTGCAGGCAGTGCCACAGGGTACGGAGTATACCGTTGAGCGTTTTGGCCGTTATACGCGAACCTTGGCACCGGGGCTACATTTTATCTTGCCGTTCGTTGATCGCATTGGTGCTCGATTGAGCATGATGGAAACGGTGATGGATGTACCGTCGCAGGAAGTGATAACCAAAGACAACGCCATGGTGCGGGTTGATGGCGTGGTTTTTTTTCAGGTGTTGGATGCGGCGCGCGCTGCCTATGAAGTGAATCACCTGCAACTGGCAATCCTGAATTTAACCACGACCAACATTCGCACCGTGATGGGTTCGATGGAAATGGATGAATTGTTGTCACAACGTGACAAGATTAATGCACAACTTCTGCATGTCGTGGACGATGCCACGCAGCCCTGGGGTGTGAAGGTCACGCGCATTGAGATTAAGGACATCACGCCGCCGCGCGATTTGATAGATTCCATGGCACGGCAAATGAAGGCCGAACGCGACAAGCGGGCATCGATTTTGGAGGCAGAAGGGGCGCGTCAATCTGAGATCCTGCGCGCCGAAGGTGATCGGCAGGGCGCGATCCTGGCGGCAGAAGGGCAAAAATTGGGCGCGATCCTGGAAGCCGAGGGCCGTAAAGAAGCCGCATTTCGCGACGCCGAGGCACGTGAACGTCTGGCGCAGGCTGAAGCCGCGGCGACGCGTTTTGTGTCGGAGGCGATAGAAAAAGGTAACATCCATGCGATCAATTATTTTGTCGCAACCAAGTACATTGAGGCATTACAACACATTGCTGCAGCGCCAAACCAAAAACTGGTGTTGATGCCATTAGAAGCCGCCGGTGTGATTGGTGCGATTGCCGGGATTGCCGAGCTGGCCCGCGACGCGATCACCACGCAAAAGGCGGAAGTTAAAGTTGAGGAGTAAGACATGAGCTATTTGCATTGGTGGGTGATTGCGGGATTGTTATTGATCGTCGAGGTTTTCGCCCCCGGCACCTATTTTTTGTGGTTAGGAATGTCGGCGGCCATCGTTGGGGTGATCACGCTGATCGGCCCGGACGTTGGCTGGCAATACCAGTTTTTGTTGTTTGGTATATTCGGTATAGTCAACATTGCCCTGTGGCGCATGTACCAGAAGAAACACCCGGCTAAAACTGATCGGCCTACGCTTAATCGGCGCGGTGAACAATATGTCGGCCGTGCTTTTACACTCAGCGAACCGATCATCAATGGGCTGGGTAAAATTCGTGTTGATGATTCGACTTGGAAGATCGAAGGCGAAGACTGTCCAATTGGCACGCAAATTATCGTCACTGGCGTGGACGGTACAATCCTGAAGGTGAGTGTTGTGCGTTAAGCCGCCCAACCTTGATACTCAGGTTAAAACACGTACGTCTGCTAAACAGATTTACCACAACGAAAAATAGGACACCCATGCAGGGTCGAGTCGATAAGGATATTCGCGTTATCACGGTTTTTATCAGCAGCTTGCTGCTGAGTGCCTGTGACTTGCAAACGCTCACGGAATCCGGCCGTCAGGCGATTACCAAAACGCATTTATATCGGTTGAGTGCCAACGTCAACCAGTTGCGTGTCGATGCGCAATTAGTGCTGGAAAAAGACAATATCAGCATGGCGGAGGTGAGCACACAGGTGCTTGCCGTGGGTGTGCTGCTGGATGAGTTTGAACAAGCAAGCACGGAAAAGCCATTCGTGCAAGGTTACAAAAAACAGTGGCAGACCATCGCGGCACATGTGCGCGAGCTCAATCCTCGTGAACAGAAATACCAGGCATTTTTGCGGCAACGGGCGATGACGAGTAAAAATCTGGCGGTACTCACTGATAGCCTGGATAAATTTGCCACCGCGACGGTGAGTGGCAAAATATCACCTGAATTAATTTATATGGCCACGGGTGCTTTATTTCTTAATGAACGCATGCAGCATTCGCTGACCTTGTTATTGCTGCGCACCGGAGATGGGGCCTTGTCATTGGATCGGTTTGAACGTGATGCGCGTTCCTTAAAGTTGAATTTGGATGAGATGCATGCGTTTATCATCAAAGACACGCATAAGAAATCCCCAGCCAAATATTTGCTTGGCCAAATAGAGATGTTGCGGCTTGAGTACAAGCAAATTTTGCCAACAGTGGCGGAGTTGTTGGAACTTGCGCCGGAGTATCAGGATTTTGTTGAGCGGATAGAAAAACTACAGGAACTCCTGGCGCAAATGGATGAACAGCTAAACGAGAAAATCCGGTCGTATCACGCGGGTGAGAAGATCGATAAATAATTCAGTTGGTCACGGATTTTTACAATGTAATGAGGCAACCGGTCCCCATGAAGCCTAATATTCATTACCTGCGATTGCGTACAGTGACGGTGGGGCTTATCTGTTTGTTGTTAAGTGCCTGTGAGTTCAATGACTACATTGACTTTGATGGGACAAAGCAAAAAAAGATTTACTTGCTGCAATTGCATGCCGGGGTCAAGCAACTGCGAGTGGATACACAATTGTTAACAGCCGAGAACACAGCGACACTTGAGGGATTTACCGTGCATTTCGATCTGGTAACCAGGCAAATCGACAGGCAACAGCAGGCCGAACAAAACCAAAGCCAGTTATTTCCACAATGGCGTCAGCTCACCGTGCTGAAGGAAGATTTGACGCGCAGACATAAATTTTTTATTGCGGTATACCAGGATTGCGTGGGTCTTACGGCAAAGCTCAATCGGTTAACGGCAAGTATTGATGAGCTTGCCACCGCACTCGTTGCTGCCCATGCAAATCAGAAACTGATTTACCAGGTGACCCGGATGCTGTTTATTGCGGAACGCATGAAGTACTCGCTGGCAGTGATAAAGCGTGGGCAAGGTGAAGAATCCGCCGCCATTTTGGATCGCCTTGGCCGTGATACGGTGGTATTGGCAAAACAAATCGATCAAGCCCGCTGGGTAATCAGTAAGGCAAAATTGCAGGAATCCCAGCTTGATGCATTGTTGGATCACGCCAATAAACTTCGTTCCATGAACAACCTGATCCATGTGGCGATAGGTGGCACCCTGGAGCGGTCGGCTGAATATTTCAGCTACCTGAGTACCATTGACAAAACGCAAAAGTTGCTCGCAGAGGTGGATAACCAGTTACAGAAGCAGCTACAAGCATTAGAACCATCGGTACGGGCACAGCAATGAACGCTGTGGTTATTTTTCCAGACTGGCAGCGCACACAACGAGGCAGAAAATGCTATGATGCAACGCCATAGCGAACCTTAACTATACACACACTCATGTCCAAGTTTGAACAACTCCTGCAGCAACGTATCCTGATCCTCGACGGCGCCATGGGCACCATGATCCAGGACTATC
>JAYSTO010000218.1:0-2281 GCA_043719675.1 Gammaproteobacteria bacterium
TTCTTGATTGAACCAAGCATCTTGCGGTTTTCCGCATTCGGCATTTTCTTTAACTGACTGGCTGCGGTTTTCTTTTTTCTGCTTAACATCGCTCGTTGCTTTGAAAATCGCTTGTTTTCAGCCAGCAGCTTTTTTCTGTCTTTGGCGAGGGAATTTGCAGCCATCTCACCATTTTTTACTACCGTTGATAAATTCTCAGTTGCCACCTGGAGCATGTTTGCAAGTGAGGACCCTTTTACCATTTTCTTTGCTTTTGCCATTCTCGACCACCTTTTATCGTTAAAAGAATTTAGTTTAGCACGTTTCAAACAAACACACAGCATAACGCCCGATGTTCGGCATTGATGTAAAAAATCACCCCGATTACACCACGACAACAAGTCTTTTTAGTGATGCCAATTACGTGGTTTTATTGTTTTTTCACTGTATTGCTATAAGTACGCCAACCACCATAAGCGCTGATATCGGTGGCTTGTTTTTCTATATAACTTTCGCAAATAAACCCTGTTTCCCAGCAGCCATCCGCCAATTCAACTTTACCCAGACCAAGCGGGTGCGGGATGCCCGCCAGAAAGCTGCCCATATTTTCATACGGCATACTCCATACTTCCACTTCGATGGCATGGCCACCTTGCCCAACACGAATCATTCCCGGCCGTTGCGGCGGTCCACCGGGTAAGGCCAAGAGTTTATAGTGCGGTGCCGATTTACACTGTTTGACGAAAGTTGCCTTGCGCTCCAATAACTGATGGTTCAGCGCTAAACCGGACATATGTGCCCCACAGACGACGAGATTGAGACAGGCATTCGATACCGTGTGATCCGCTGCACTCACCGGTAAAACCCAGGGCGTCGCGCCCAGCGCGAGAGCTTGCACTTGTTGGAATTGTTGCGCGTATGCCAGCAGTAGCTGATCGCAGAAGGTGTTGGCGACCAGTGTGACGCCAAAGGGTAAACCACTATCGGTAAATCCCGCTGGCACGGCAATCGAACAATAGTCGAGTAAATTCATGTAATTGGTGTAGTAACCAAGGTTGGAATTCAATTGCACTGGATTGTGCAAGACCGCGTCGATGGTATAAATGGTACCGGTGGTTGGCGTCAGCATAAAATCAACAGGTGCCAATAGCGCATCCGCTTGTTTCTTATAGACCTGACGTTGATAATCGGCGGCAAAGGCTTGCGCGGCAGTATTGTCTTTGCCGGATGCAATAATTCGACGGGTGACGCCGAGTAATGCCTGTGGCCGTTCATCGATCAAGGGTTGGCAGGCCAGATAACGTTCCGTTACCCAGGGTCCTTCGTACAGTAACCTGGCGGTATTAATGAAAGGTGCAAAATCAATTTCCTGTTTACTGCCGCCCATTTTTTCGAGTATTGCAACAGCCTGTTGAAATAAGTGTTGATACGCAGCGTTACCGAAGAATTCCAGTTGTTCCTTTTTAGGAATAGCAAAACTAAAGGCCTTTTTTGCCGCTTGTGCTTTTGTATTGGTGATTGGATTTATCCGGGCATAGGCATCGTTGGCATCGTAACTTGCAGTCAGATTAAAGAGAATTTGTAAGTCGGCGGTGGTGGTAGCAAATAAGGCGACGCAGTCGAGTGATTTACAGGCGGGGACCACACCCTGATTACTAAGCAGACCACGACTGGGTTTGAGTCCAAGGATATTATTAAACGCCGCGGGCACACGACCGGAACCGGCGGTATCGGTGCCTAAGGCAAAACTGGCCAGGCCTTGCGCCACCACCACCGCCGAGCCGGAGCTGGAACCACCGGCAATGTATTCTGGATTAAAGGCGTTGTTAGTTGCACCATAGGGTGAACGTGTCCCCACCAGTCCGCTGGCGAATTGATCCATATTCGTTTTGCCCAGCGGGATTGCACCAGCATTGATTAACCGTTGGACCACAAAGGCGGATTGGCTTGGTGTATACGCGAATGCCTCGCAGGCGGCAGTGGTGGGAATACCGGCCAGATCAATATTATCCTTGATGGCGAACGGAATACCATACAACGGTAACTCATCGATTGACCGTCCTTGCAATTTATCGAGATAGGGTTGGAGCTCCTCGCTACTCAGCCGGTAAATCCAGGCGTTGTTATCCATGCGTTGCTGCGCCTGCTGCAACAAATAGTGGATCAGTTGTGCCGGGGTGAAATCCTGATCACGATAATGCTGGCGCAGTTGGGCGATGGTGAGGTTGGTGATATTCATGCATTTAATTCCAGAATAATAAGACGTTGCCCGGCTGAGACCTGACTGCCTTCGGTTTTGCTG
>JAYSTO010000219.1:0-2281 GCA_043719675.1 Gammaproteobacteria bacterium
CTCGGCCGCAGTATTCCCATCTTATTAGGCGCCTGGAGCATGGGTTGGTTGGAATCATTACAGGTTTTATCCCGCTACCAGCGGTTGTTGGAAATCACCGCCGGGATCACCTTGGTGCTGACCGGCCTGTATTTATTAAATGAATATTTCTTTATTCTGTAACGCATCGCACCGGTATCGCCTATATTCTTATTGTGTAACACCCGGTATTGACAGCTTGTTGAAAAACGCATTACGCAATGAAATTTATATAAACCGGCTAAAGTCGACTGCCAGTAACCCCATTGTATTACTGGATTCCGGCTCGCACGGCGTTTGGCCGGAACGACGAGGTGCGAGCAAACGTTGGGGGTTTCAACACGCAGTTAAGTAGTAGTGAATATCAACCTGCAAACAGTGCGCACAGGTTATTTCAAGAGGAAAGACAGATGACGCATCCACGCCATTTTAAAATCAGCGACGCCGCCACCCGCACCGGCCTGAGCATCGATACCCTGCGCTATTACGAAAAGATCGGTTTATTGACGAATATACACCGCACTGTCTCTGGTCTGCGGGTGTACAGCGAAAAAGATCTCTCGCGTCTTGGTTTTATCCAGCGTGCACAACGCATGAATTTTACTTTAGCGGAAATAAAAGACCTGCTGCGCCTGCGCGAAAATCCACAAACGGCCAAACAGGCCATACGCAAGCGCACCGCAGAAAAATTGCTTGAGGTTGAAACCCGTTTGCAGGAATTGCAAACCTTGCGCAATGAAATTACCTTGTTGCTAAATCTTTGTCAGGCCAGTCCCGACGGCTGTCCCATCATCACCCGGCTGGATGATCCAGCGGCTGATCAATAACCGCACGTCTACTTAACGAGATGCATGAAACGGACACCCTCCAGCCAAGACCGTCAGCCGCAGGGATGCGGCTGTCGAGCCTACACGGACGTATTTACGGCGTGTCTTGGTTGGAGGGTATCCTTTTCATGTGACTGAGTAATATGTTCAAGCGATTTTGTTTTTGTGCTGCGCTGAAGCCATGATGCTCAATGCCACCGCCTCAGCCACTTTAATCCCATCCACTGCCGAGGAGAGGATACCGCCCGCATAACCGGCACCTTCGCCCGCCGGATAAAGTCCCTGCGTGTTGATGCTTTGATACTGGTCATTGCGTTTGATGCGAATCGGCGAGGAGGTGCGCGTCTCAACCCCGGTCAACAATGCATCCGCCATGGCGAATCCCTTGATCTGTTTGTCGAATTCGGGCAAGGCTTCGCGAATCGCGGCAACCGCATAGTCCGGTAAACACGGAGTTACATCACCAAGACGTACACCCGGTGTATACGATGGCAGTACCTTGCCAAAGTCTGTCGATGATCGCGACGCAAGAAAGTCGCCAACTAATTGTCCCGGTGCATCATAGTTGCTGCCACCTAATACAAACGCCTGTTGTTCCCAGTGCCGTTGATAATCGATACCTGCCAGCGGATTGCCGGGGTAATCCTCCGGTGTGATACCCACGACGATCGCGCTGTTGGCATTGCGCTCATTGCGCGAATATTGACTCATGCCATTGGTCACCACGCCGCCTAGCTCAGAAGACGACGCCACCACCGTGCCACCGGGACACATGCAGAAACTGTACACCGAGCGGCTGTTGCGACAGTGATGCACCAATTTATAATCCGCCGCACCCAACAACGGATTACCCGCGAATGTGCCAAAGCGGCACTGATCGATCAAGGATTGCGGATGCTCGATACGCAGACCAATCGAAAACGGTTTGGCCTCGACATAAACGCCGCGTGCATGCAACATTTGAAATGTATCACGCGCACTGTGGCCCACCGCGAGTACCACATGTTGACTGCTAATCTGTTCGCCACTGGCGAGTGTTACGCCGCGCACTTGGCCGTGTTCAATGTTGATATTTTCAACCCGGCTCTGAAAACGAATGTCACCGCCCAGTGCTTCAATGGTGGCGCGCATATTTTCCACCATCTTCACCAGTTTAAAGGTACCGATATGCGGTTTGCTCACATACAGAATTTCTTCCGGGGCACCGGCCTTGACGAATTCGAGCAACACCTTGCGACCATGATGCTGACGGTCTTTGATCTGACTGTAGAGTTTGCCATCGGAAAAGGTCCCGGCCCCGCCTTCACCAAATTGCACATTGGATTCCGGATCCAGTTGCCGCTTGCGCCATAGATTAAAAGTGTCAACGGTACGTTCACGCACCGCCTTGCCGCGTTCCAGGATAATTGGCCGAAAACCCATTTGCGCGAGGATCA
>JAYSTO010000220.1:0-12746 GCA_043719675.1 Gammaproteobacteria bacterium
CACACTGCATCGGGATCATCACCGAATGCGCCGCCACCAGGGCGTTGAGGGTGAGCATGTTCAATGACGGCGGACAATCGATCATGATGTATTGATAACGATCGGTTACCAGCTTCAGCACATTGCGCAACCGGCTTTCACGTTCGGCATGACTGAGCAACGCCACTTCCGCCGCGGTGAGATCACCATTAGCGGGCAAAATGTCATAGCCCAATTCCGGGATCGATAAAATTGCCTGGCTAATTTCAACTTCACCCATCAATACATCATAAGTAGTGTGTTGAAGTTGTTTCTTCATCACCCCACTGCCCATCGTGGCATTGCCCTGCGGATCAAAATCCACCAGCAATACCCGGCGTCGGGTGGCGGCCAGGGAGGCAGCCAGATTAATGCAGGTTGTGGTCTTACCAACCCCGCCTTTTTGATTTGCGACTGCGATAATGCGTGCCATGCGATCCTCCTCCCAACCTTCCTGCTTTTTTAATGTGTTATTTCATGCGCAGGCGCCAATATCAACAAACAGCGCACCTGCGTTACGCCGGGCAACGCCACCGGGATACGTTGCTGCAACGTTGCCCATCGCTGGGCTTGGGTAATCTCGAGATCGGGTTCGCTGCCTTTCCACGCCAGCCATTGCCCCGAGTCAGCCAGCAGATGCTTCGTCTGGCTGACGAAACCAGGCAGTTCGCTGAATGCCCGGCTGACGATCCAGGCAAACCGCTCCACAGGTACATAAGCCTCGAGCCGTGACTGTACCACATCTACATTCGGCAACTGTAGCATCGTCACTACCTGCTTGATAAATCGGATTTTTTTACCATTGCTGTCGAGTAACACAAAGCGCAAATGCGGTTGGGCTATAGCCAGCGGCAGACCCGGCAGGCCCGCGCCGCTGCCGACGTCCAGGATCGGCCCTTGTTTGAGCAACGGTAATGCCACCAGGGCATCGAGTAACAATTGCGGGATCATTGCCTGCGGGTCACGAATGCCCGTTAAGTTATAAGCACTGTTCCATTTAATTAACAGCGCCAGGTATTCGATGAGTAATTGCTTGGTCTCATCGGCAATCGCGACCTGGATCTCGTCGAGGCCTTCGGATAA
The DNA here is from genome assembly GCA_043719675.1 of Gammaproteobacteria bacterium. Taxonomy (GTDB): domain Bacteria; phylum Pseudomonadota; class Gammaproteobacteria; order UBA6429; family Thiohalophilaceae; genus JACQBC01. The sequence continues at coordinate 1,102 of JAYSTO010000220.1, forward strand.
TTGCGCCAAGCAGCGGGTCAGGTGTTGCGCATCCACGCGGATGTTTTTCCCATTTTGCGGCTAACTGGTTTCAAACGCACGGATTTGCCAAGGCTTTGATCATGCCAATTCCGGCTTCGGCGGACGATCCATTAAATTCTGCACGGCCTCGCGCGGCGTCATGCCTTCATATAACACACGATATACTTGTTCGGTGATCGGCATGACCACCTTCAGGTCATGGGCAAGATTATGAATCGCCTTGGCGGTGGTAACACCTTCCACGACCTTGCCAATGACTTGCCTGGCCTGGCTGACACTTTTACCTTGTCCCAGGGCAAGACCCATGCGCCGGTTGCGCGACTGATCATCCGAACAGGTCAGCACTAAATCCCCAAGCCCGGATAATCCCATAAAGGTTTCACGTTTGCCGCCCAATGCCACACCCAAACGCATGATCTCCGTCAGACCACGCGTGATCAATGCCGCGCGGGTATTGATGCCAAAACCCAGCCCATCGGAAATCCCCGCTGCGATCGCCATGACATTTTTCACCGCGCCGCCGACTTCCACACCAATGACATCATCGCTGGTATAAGTACGGAAATAACCGTGATGCAGGGCCGTGGCGAAATCCAATGCGAACTGTTGATTCTTGGAGGCAACGGTGATGGCGCCGGGCATGCCGCGCGCCACTTCATGGGCGAAGGTGGGGCCGGATACTGCTGCGGTTGGCACGGTGATACCAATTTCTTCTTGCACAATTTGATGCAGCAATTTGCGTGAATCCTGTTCCAGACCTTTGGTACCCCAGGCCAGACGATGATGTTGCTGCAACATGGGTTTGATCGTATGCATGGTTTGCCGGAATGCGTGCGACGGCACCACCACCAGGATGTCGCCCGCCATGGCAATACACTGCGCAAGGTCCGCGTTGACTTGGAGCAGCTCGGGGAAAATAACCTCGGGAATAAAATCGTCATTGCGCCGTGCTTGCTGCATACGTGCAACGTGTTCGGCATGGTGGCTCCACAACAAGGTTGGGTGTCCGGCACGCGCCAATTGAATTGCCAGCGCGGTGCCCCAGGAACCCGCACCTAAAACCGCAAACGGTCGTTCTGTCACAGTGGCAAGTCCTTGCGCATGGTCTTGAATGAATTAATGGGCGACGGTATTGCCGGGCTTTGTTTGTTGTTGTTGCAGATGCTGGGCATATAAGGCATCAAAATTCACCGGCGCTAACAGCAACGGTGGGAAACCGCCACGGGTGACAATGTCAGATACCGCTTCGCGTGCGTAAGGAAAAAGAATATTCGGACAGAAGCTCGCGAGCATGCCGCCCATCTCGGCTTCGCGAAATCCTTCCAGATGAAAAATTCCCGCCTGCTGCACCTCAACCAGGTACGCCGTTTCTTCACCTATTTTTACCGTCACCGTCAGTGACAACACCACTTCGTAGGTGTGTCCATCCAAGGCCCGGGCACGCGTATTTAAATCCAGATTGTGTTGCGGTTGCCATTCCAGATTAAAACTGGCCGGGGTATTGGGTGCTTCAAAGGAAATGTCTTTGATGTAAAGTTTGTGAATGGCAAAACGCTGCTGCGGTGCAGCGCTGTTTTTGTCAGTCGCGGAAGTTTGATCGTTCATGAGTTTATTAACCTGTTAGTGCCATTCTTTATGTGGCCCGTATGGTAACAAAAAGCCACTGGTGTGGGCAGCGCGATTTGTCTGGTTTAGGTATATTGCCGGGCAAACTGGAGTAAATTCGCCAAATCCATCGCCCCCGCCACGCGCTGTATCTCACGGCCTTGCTGAAAAACCGCGATGGTCGGAATACTGCGAATATTATACTGTTGTGCCAATGCTGGCTCAGCTTCTGTATTTACCTTGGCCAACCGTATTTTCGGTTGTAATTGGCCACTGGCTTGTTCAAATACCGGTGCCATCATTTTGCATGGGCCACACCACGGTGCCCAAAAGTCAACAAGGACCGGGATATCATTCCGGCTGATGTGCTGTTGGAAATTGCCGACAGTTAAGGCGACCGGACGGCCATCAAACAGTGGCTGATGACACTGGCCACATTTACCGCGTTCGTGGGGTTTATCGGCTGGCAGGCGATTTATGCTGTCGCAGTGCGGACAAACAAGATGGATGGCGTGGCTCATGAGTCCGGTAATGTGGCCACTTGCGGGCTATTTCAAGCCGAGTTTACTATCCAGATCGCCGCTAGCATCCAGCGCATACAGATCATCACAGCCACCCACGTGGAAATCACCGATGAAAATTTGCGGCACGGTGCGCAACCCGGATTTCTCGATCATGATATCGCGCTGCGCAATATCCGTATCAATACGCACCTCAGAAAACGTAACGCCCTTACGTTCCAATAAATTTTTCGCGCGAACGCAGTAGGGACAAAACCGTGTGCTGTAGATAATAACGTCCGGCATGGTGTTATTTCTTAACTAAAGGCAGGTTATCACTTTGCCAGGCGGTTACCCCGCCGCTCAAATTAAACACCTTTGCAAACCCATTTTTTTTCAACAGCGTACAGGCCGTTGCAGAACGTTGCCCCGAACGACAGCTGACAATGATCGGTTTATCTTTGTATTTTTCAACCTCTTTGAGGCGATCCTTGAGAAACCCCAGCGGAATATGGATTGAGTTGACTATGTGCCCGTTATAAAACTCATTTTCCTCACGTACGTCCAGCACCACGGCATTTTCATGATTAATGAGCCGCACGGCCTCAGCGGTGTGGGTGCTGCCAAAACCACGGAAACGTGGCGCAATAAAACTGTAGCCCAGCATCCCCAGCAGCACCACAAATGCAATGCTCAAATAGAAATGCTCGGATGCAAACTGTAAATATGGATTCATGCGATTACCTGTTGTTACATGCTGTGTTTGGTTATTGGTAAACTACTATACCTTGCTATCGTGCCCGCCGTTACCGGCGGCTGACACCCTCATTATTTTCCTTCGTTGGTACAAAACACCTGGCGCATCATGCTGATGAGGCGCAAGGTACGTTGATCGCCCACCTTGTAATACACCCGATTGGCATCTTTGCGTGAGGCAAGTATGCCCTTGTCGCGCAATATTGCCAGGTGTTGGGAAATATTACTCTGGGATGTCCCCACTTGTTCGACGATATCCTGCACGCTAATCTCGCTGTCACCCAGGGTACAGAGGATTTTGAGTCGTAGCGGGTGGGACATGGCCTTGAGGGACCGGGAAGCGCGGTCAATATCTTCGTCGCGTGTCAGTAAATCAGCAACATCAAATGTCATAGGGTCTACACCAAATACTTTGCAACGGGGTTGAGTATCAACTACTCGATAGCGACAAGAGGTAACTACCGGTGCCCTTTATTAATAAAACATTATACAATAATCTACCGTTTGAGAAGACCTTCACCTTCTTTATCCGAAATTTTAAAGCGAATGTGCAATACCGGGGACTTTTGGTCGCTACGGCTTGGCAGGATTTGCCGGATTGAATTAGACTTGGTCTAAATACGCATCAACCTTACTATAAGCTAGCTAATGACAACTGCGATTAAACCTCTGCTTCTAGTCGTCCTCGACGGCTGGGGCTATACCGAGCAACGGGAATCTAACGCCATACTGGGTGCCCACATTCCTGTCTGGGATCACCTTTGGTCAACCTACCCCCATGCCCTGATTAATGGTTCGGGTTCTTCAGTAGGCCTGCCGAATGATCAAATGGGCAACTCCGAGGTCGGCCACCTGAATCTGGGTGCCGGGCGCGTAGTCTATCAGGAATATACCCGCGTCAGTCGGGCAGTTAAAACGGGCTCTTTCTTTGACAACCAGACCTTGGTGGACGCCGTTGAATCCGCCATCAGGAATAACAAGGCGGTTCATATATTGGGACTGCTTTCCCCCGGTGGTGTACATAGCCACGAAGAACATATACACGCGATGGTCGAGCTGGCCGCCAAACGCGGGGCAAAAAAAATCTATGTGCATGCCTTTTTGGACGGCCGAGACACCGCACCCAAGAGCGCCGCGGATTCACTGAAAAAGATGCAGACCAAGTGTGATGAACTCGGTGCGGGCCGGATTGTATCGATCATTGGCCGCTATTACGCCATGGATCGCGACCATCGTTGGCCACGCATTCAAAAAGCCTACGACTTAATTACCCAAGGCGTCGGCGATTTCACTGCTGAAGACCCTCTCACTGGCCTGGCTCAGGCCTATAACCGGGGCGAAAACGACGAATTTGTCAAAGCCACCGCCATTGTGCCCGCTGGAATCACGCCGGTTCGCTTAGCAGACGGCGACAGTATTATTTTCATGAATTACCGCTCGGATCGGGCGCGGCAAATCACCCGGCCCTTTATCGAACCGGATTTTGATGCCTTCCCGCGCGCGGTCTTCCCGAAGATTGGCATGTTCGTGAGTCTGACCGAATATAAATCCGACTTTGATGTGCAAGTAGCCTACCCGCCGGATCGGCTTAAAAATGTCTTTGGTGAATACATTGCGAGCCTCGGCCTGCATCAATTGCGGATTGCGGAAACGGAAAAATACGCCCACGTCACCTTTTTCTTCAACGGCGGGCGCGAAGAACCGTTCCAATTTGAAGATCGGATACTGGTGAGCTCACCCAATGTCGCCACCTACGATCAACAACCGGAGATGAGCGCCTTTGAAGTCACCGATAAACTGGTGGCGGCGATCAACAGCGGCAAATACGACGTGATCATTTGTAATTACGCCAACCCGGATATGGTCGGCCACACCGGTAACTTTGCGGCCACGGTCAAGGCGATTGAAACCATCGACCTCTGCCTGGATAAAGTGGTCAAGGCCATTCAAAAGGTTGGCGGTGAAATGCTGATAACCGCCGATCACGGTAACGCGGAAATGATGGAAAACCTCTCAACCCATCAACCACATACGGCCCATACCACTAATTTAGTGCCACTGATTTATATTGGCCGCAAGATTAAACTGCAAAGCCAGGGCGGTGTCTTGTCGGATGTCGCACCGACCATGTTAGAACTAATGGGCCTGGCGCGTCCGATCGAAATGACCGGGCGTTCGTTGTTGGAGCAGGAACCCGCAGCAACCAGTAGTAGTTAGCCATGTTAAACGCGGGGCCGGGGGGAATCTTTCGTCGTTACCGCGTTGCAGCCATGACCACCCCTTCGTCACGCGCCTTGCTGGTATTACTGGCGTGTTTATCATTGCCTGGTACAGTGATTGGCGCAACCGACAAACAATCCGAACGCGAAGCCGCACTGGTACTCTTGCGCAGCAAGATCGAAAACCTGCGCAAGGAGATCGCCGCCACACAAACCTTACACGATTCCGTGCGCAGTGAATTAGCCACCCTTGAGCGCCAAATCAGTGAGGTACACAAACACATTCGTAAACTCACACGCGAACAGGTCAAGCAACAACACAAACTCAGCGCCTTACGTGACGACGAAAAAAAAGCGCAACAGCAATTGGCGCAACAACAGGATTTACTCGCACGCCAAATCCGCGCCACTTACATGGTGGGCAACCAGGAGTATCTCAAGTTGTTACTGAACCAGGAAGACCCCGCCGCCTTGAGCCGCATGAATAAATATCACGAGTATTTGCAACGCGCCCGCGTCGAACGCATCACCGCGACACAACAAATCGTGCAAAGACTCACTGTGATTCATAGCCAAATTCAAACCGAAACAACCGCCCTGCAAACACTGCAAACTCAGCAGGAAACAACAAAACAAGAATTGGTCGCACGCTCGCGTAGCCGGGCAACTGTCGTGGCACAGCTACGCAGCACCCTGGTCAGCAAAGAGCAGGAGCTGGCCCACTCCGTGGAAGATGAACAGCGTCTGCAACGTGTCCTGGCCACCATCCGTGACGCCATTCCCGACGTCCTGGCGGCACCGGGTCAACACAAAGCCTTCAGTAAGTTAAAGGGCCGCTTACATTGGCCGACACAGGGACGGATCCAGGATATCTTTGGTAAACCCCGGGATTCGGGCAAAACCAAATCCAACGGTGTGTTAATCCACGCCGAGGAGGGCCGCGATATTCGTGCCATCTCTCATGGGCGAGTTGCCTATGCCGATTGGCTGCGTGGTTATGGTTTGTTACTGATCCTTGACCATGGTGATGGTTACATGAGCTTGTACGGACATAATCAGTCCTTACATAAGGAAACCGGTGAATGGGTCGAAACCGGTGAACTTGTTGCCAGCGTGGGAAAAAGCGGCGGCGAGGACAAGGCCAGTCTGTATTTTGAAATCCGTCACAACGGCAAACCGGCCAACCCGAGCCAATGGTGCAAACGCTGAGTCGGCATCGAAATTTAAGTGCCAGTTCAGCTGAACTGGGGTAATATCATCTGCTACAACGTATTAATTGCGGTTAATCCCGTAAAGGTCTTGAATCTATGAACAATTTTACCCGTAACACGCTGATCATGAGCGTGGGATTGCTGATGGGCATCACGCTCGCCATCGGCCACAGCGTGTTGTCTAAGGAAGGTGAAGGCAATCACAATAGCCCTGCGCAAACCATCCCCTTGGAAGATATCCGGACACTGAGCGAAGTGTTTGGTAAGGTGAAAGAACATTACGTCGAAGACGTGGCCGACAAGCAGCTATTGGAAAATGCCATTCGTGGCATGCTCACCGGCCTGGATCCGCATTCCACTTATTTGGACAAAGACAGTTTTCAAGATTTACGGATCAGCACCACCGGTGAGTTTGGCGGGCTGGGTATTGTTGTCGGTATGGAAGAGGGTTTTGTCAAAGTGATCTCGCCGATTGACGATACTCCTGCCGCTAAGGCCGGTATCAAAGCCGGGGATATCATCGTACGCTTGGATGAAAAACCGGTTAAAGGCCTGAATCTGGATGATGCGGTTAAAATGATGCGCGGCGCACCGGGCACTAAGATCGATTTATTGATCATGCGCGAAGGCAAAGACAAACCATTTAATGTCACCCTGGTGCGCGACAAGATCCGCGTCAACAGTATCAAACAACGAATGCTCGAACCCGGTTATGGTTATGTCCGTGTCAGCCAATTCCAGGATCGCACCGGCGAGGATTTACGTAAGGCCTTGGCCAAACTCAAAGAAGAAAACAAAGGTGTACTTAAAGGTTTGGTATTGGATCTGCGCAACAATCCCGGTGGTCTGTTGGAGCAAGCAGTGGAAGTCTCTGATGCCTTCCTGACGAAGGGTAAGATTGTCAGCGTCAAAGGCCGCAGCGGTAATAACACCATCACGCGGAATGCCACACCGAATGATTTTCTCAACGGCGCACCGATGGTCGTACTCATCAACAACGGTTCCGCCTCGGCATCGGAAATTGTCGCCGGCGCCTTGCAGGATCACAAGCGCGCGGTATTAATGGGTTCACGCACCTTCGGCAAGGGTTCGGTGCAAACTGTAGTACCCATCAGCAATGAAACTGCGATCAAACTTACCACCGCACGTTACTACACGCCGTCAGATCGTTCGATCCAGGCCGAAGGTATCGAGCCGGATATTGCCCTGGATAACCTGAAATTGGCTGAGGGAAAAGCCGATAGCCCTGTCGCGCCATTGAAAGAGGCGGATCTGGAGGGCCATTTGGAAAACGGTAGCGCCAAAAAAGACGGCAAGGCCAAAGACGAGGACGCAAAGAAAAAACGCTTGTCACTGGTAAATGAAGATTACGCCATCTTCGAAGCCATCAATGTACTCAAAGGCATGTCTTTCACCAGCAGTGCCGCTAAATAAGCGACGAACACCTTGTTCACTCATCAGCCCGATATTTTTTATCGGGCTGATGACAAGTGTGTCATTGTCTGCACAAACCTCCGATTCTCCCGCTGTTGATGATACCGTTTATATCAGTCTGATTATCGATGATCTGGGTGATCGCCTGCGTGATGGCAAACGCGCACTGGCGCTACCGGGCCAAATCACGTATGGGATTTTACCCTTCACCCCTTATGCAACAACATTGGCGACACTGGCGCAGCAATCGCAAAAGGAAGTTATTTTGCATCTGCCCATGCAATCTGAGCATGGCGCCTACCTCGGTAAAGGCGGGCTGCATGAGAACATGTCACCGGCTGAATTCAGCCACACCTTACAGACGAGTCTCGCCGCCGTGCCGAATATTCGTGGCGTCAATAATCACATGGGCAGTTTGCTGACCCAAAAACCGCTGATCATGGAGCAGTTAATGAAGGCCTTGGCCAGTCGCCACGATTTGTATTTTGTCGACAGCGTCACCACCAGCAACAGCCAGGCGCACCACATGGCGGAAAAATTCGGCGTCGCCAATGCGGCCCGTGATATTTTTTTAGATAACCAACGTACTACCGCTGCATTACAACAACAATGGCAAGCATTCCTGCAACGCGCTAAACGTAAAAATGGCGCGCTCGCCATTGCCCACCCTTACCCTGAAACGCTGCGCTTTTTGCAACAAGCTTTAACTCAGCTTGAAGTGGAGGGCGTGCAATTGGTTAATGTGTCCACATTTATACAACGGCAACAACAACGGAGGCTGGCATGGCAAACGTCCTCATTCCCCTTGCCCAGGGCTGCGAAGAACTCGAAGCAGTAACACTGATTGATTTATTACGGCGCGCCGGGATCCAGGTGGTGACCGCCGGTCTGGATAACAAACCGGTCAAGGCCAGTCGCGGCACAGTTCTGATTGCGGATATGACACTCGATGCTGCGCTCAAACACGAGTACGACATGATCGCCTTGCCCGGTGGTATGCCCGGTGCCGATCACTTACGCGATGACCCACGCATTCAACTTTGTTTAAAAAGCATGGCGGCGAAAAATAAATACATCGCAGCGATCTGCGCCGCACCCCGCGCATTGGCCAAGGCCGGATTATTAGACGGGAAAAAAGTGACCAGTTTTCCCGGCAGCCTTGATGACAGCCATGTCAATAACCTGCATTACCTGGAGCAGGCCGTGGTGATTGACGGCAATATCATTACGTCGCGCGGTCCTGGCACCGCCATGGACTTTGCCTTGACACTCATTGAGTTATTGCTCGGTAAACACAAACGCCAGGAAGTGGAAGCGACTTTACAACGACCGGTTGCTTGATCGTGATCAATGACAGTTTAGGGTAGCCGACTGATCGCACTCCGTGCCGTTTCTTCGACGATCTGCCCAAAACTGATCGGTCGATCGCTGAAGGTATCATCGGAATAATTTATTTCCTGGATTGCCTCAAACGCGATGTTGCCGGTTTGGGTATCCCAAATCTGCACAAACAAACGTATGTTGGCGAGTTTGGTGTCGACCAAGCGAAAACCCAGCACCCCAAAACGATTGTTGGTTTCTTGTTTAAAATTGGCCAGATTCAATTGTAATAAATAACGTGAATTCAGTTCCGCCCCCAGCTTGCTGAGAATGTCTTTTTTCATAATGCCGGTGTTGCGATATTCTTCATACATGCTGCGGTATTCATCGGAAAAATTGGAACGGTTAATAATGCCCAGTACTTCGGGTAAACTGACAAAACATATCTCTGGCCGCCGTTCACGCAAGACCTCGGCGAAACCCAACGCCAAGGCCTGCTTGTCTTCCTCCTGCCCCGTGGGCGTGGCCGGCGTCAAAAACGCCAGACCGTACAGGCGCAAATCGTCCTTGGCTAAATTTATGATGTGATGCTGGGTTGAGTCGTGAATCTGCACACCGCCGCAACCCGTTAGCCACAATGTTACGATGAACAATCTGCTTAGACTTTTAAAACTATTACACCGCATGTAAACCTCAATTTTGTTTCGGCCAGGCGGCCACTAATACAACGATACCGGTAAACCCTAAGAGCCATGAGAGCAGCGGTATCGAACCTAACATAGTTTGTTCATAACCATCAAATGCCGCCAACAAACTGGCCGCAATCAGCATCGCACTGCCGACAATTGCTCCATAGGTACGCCGATTGGCCGAACGGATTTCCTCTTTAATTGTTTGCAGTTGCTCGGCCTGGATTTGCAGTTGCATCTCGCCCTGTCGCGCCTTTTCAAACACATCGTACATAAGACTCGGTAATTTTGGTAAACGCTCGGCCCACAATGGCACGTTCTCGCGCAAATGCCGCCACAACGCGCTTGGTCCTATCTGTTCCGCCATCCAACGCTCCAGAAACGGTTTGGCGGTTTTCCATAAATCCAAATCAGGATACAGCTGCCGACCGAGACCTTCGATGTTCAACAAGGTTTTTTGTAACAACACCAGCTGTGGCTGCACCTCCATGTTAAAGCGACGGGCAACCTGAAACAGGCGAATTAAAAACTGACCGAAGGAAATTTCTTTTAACGGTTTATCGAAGATCGGCTCACACACCGTACGAATCGCGGCCTCAAATTCATTCACCGGCGTATCCTTGGGTACCCAGCCGGAGTCCAGATGCAGCTGCGCCACCCGGCGATAATCGCGCTTGAAAAAAGCCAGGAAATTTTCCGCCAGATAACGCAGATCGGCTGGATTGAGACTCCCCATGATGCCAAAATCCACCGCAATGTATTTACCTTCGGTGGAAACAAAGATATTACCCGGATGCATATCCGCATGAAAGAAACTGTCGCGAAACACCTGCGTGAAAAAAATCTCCACGCCCGCCTCCGCCAAGGCCTGCATATCAATCCCGGCACGGCGCAATTCCTCCGTCTGGCCTATTGGTATGCCATGGATACGCTCCATAACCATGACCTCACGCCGGGTCAAATCCCAATACACCTCAGGGACATACAACTTCTCAGAACCGCTAAAATTGCGCCGCAACTGCGAGGCATTGCCTGCCTCGCGCATCAAATCCAGTTCATCGAAAATGGTTTTTTCAAATTCGGCGACGACCTCACGCGGCCGCAACCGTTGACCGCCTTCCCAGTAACGCGCCACGTTATCGGCGATTGCATAGAGCAGGCCGATGTCACGCTGAATGGTCGGGGCAATATTTGGCCGCAAGACCTTGACGATCACCTGCGTGCCATCCTGCATCACCGCACCGTGCACTTGTGCTACCGATGCCGAAGCAAAGGGCGTGACCTCAAATTCTTTAAATAAAATCTGCACCGGCTTACCCAGCGCCCGCTCGATAATTGCCAGCGCCGTTGCATCGGCAAACGGCGGCACTTGATCCTGCAACGACGCCAATTCCAGCGCGATATCATCCGGCAACAAATCACGGCGCGTGGAAAGAATCTGACCAAACTTCACAAAGATCGGCCCCAAGTCTTCCAATGCCCGGCGAATCCTCACCCCGCGCGGCAACCGCTCCCGGCGCAACCACAACCACGGGATAACAAACCGCAGCCAGCGCAGCGGCCGGAATAAATGCGTCGACAACATCAATTCATCCAGACCATGCCGCGCCAACACCCAGCTGATGTACATCAAACGAAAAAAATGACTGATAGTTCGCATGTGAGGAGTGTAATTCCTGTTTCGCCCGTAGGCGAGTTACTTTTTCTTGTTTGATACCAAACAATGACCGTTTTTTTATTTGCATCAAAAAATTGATTGTGCCGCTTTCGCGGGGTGATACCCTGTTCCGCCCTTAGGCGGGTTACTTTCTTGTACCGACAAGAAAGTAACCAAAGAAACTCTCTCGGCAATTGCTCCTGCATTGCTCTACCTTCCCACATCCCTGTGGG
>JAYSTO010000023.1:0-3477 GCA_043719675.1 Gammaproteobacteria bacterium
CCCTGTGTGCTCGGGGCGATCTATCCGGGTAAATAAACGGGTTGCCAGCAGAGCGTTCAGCGACGTATTTCTATAGGGACATAATCACGTGGAGGTTCACCCGTGTACATCTGGGTAGGACGAAAAATACGATTATCGCCCAGCTGTTCACGCCAATGCGCCAACCAGCCGGTGGAACGCGCAATGGCAAAGATCGCCGTGAATTGATCCGAGGGAATTCCCATCTCGTGATATAAAATCCCAGAATAAAAATCGACGTTGGCATAGACACCCTTATGGCCGAGTCGATCAATACAGACCCGTTCTACCTCTTTGGCAATTTCAAATAAAGGATTTACATTGCCGCCACGTGCTTCAATAAATTCATCGACTAACTTTTCCAGTATCACGGCGCGGGGATCTTTGGTCTTGTATTCACGGTGACCCATGCCCCAAATTTTTTCTTTTTTTGCCAATTTTGCATCGATATAGGCCTCAACCTTATCCAGCGAGCCAATCTGCCTGAGCATATCCAGCACCTTTTCATTCGCACCACCGTGTAACGGCCCGGAGAGCGTGCCAATTGCAGCAGAAATAACACTGTAGGGACTGGGTAAGGTCGAGCCCGTCACTAATACCGAGAAGGTCGAGGCATTGATTGTATGCTCGGCGTGCAGGATCAAACACACATCCATGATCCGTGCAATCAACGGATCGGGTTCTTTACCGGTAAACATATACAGAAAATTTTCCGCGTAATTGAGATCATCACGCGGCACAATCGGATCATAGCCATGCCGAACATGCTCCCACATGGTAACAATCGTTGCCATGCGGGCGATAATCTTCACGGTCATGTCATGGATGTAATCGAGATTTTCGCTGGTCTTATGGGTCAGTTGTTGCTGCACCGGATAAAACATCCCCAAACTCGCCACGGCAGTTTGTAACATGTCCATCGGGTGGCCACTGGGCGGGAAGGTCTTCATCAAATCACGGATGTGATATTGCGTGCGCCGATTACGACGCAATTTATTACCGAACTCGTTTAGCGCCGCTTGTGTTGGTAATTTGCCATCCAATAGCAATAACGTCGTTTCTTCAAAGGTACTTTTTTCCGCCAACTGTTCGATCGGATAGCCTCGATACGACAATAAGCCCTTTTCGCCATCAATGTCGGAAATATTGGATTTGGTCGCCGGCACACCAGCCAGACCGGGAAGGTATTCACTCATGGGTTTCTCCCTAACACCGTAATCATTGTCTTTACACTGTCGGACAATATGACTAATTACTGAAGGCAATTTCGTATTATTTTACGGCTCGGCATTGCTCACTCGCTGACCAGTCGACGAAATAGTCGTTTATATTGCAGGATAGCAAACCCAACCCTGGGTTTGCTATCACTTAATAGATGCACGAGAGAAATGAATAGTGCGATAAGTACCGATTCCGAACGACCACCCATCCGAGGATGGGACGGCGAATAGAAAAAAACAATCCGGTATACAGTTACATCGTGGCTATACAGAGAAGGATGAACCACAACCACAGGTCGTCGAGGCATTCGGATTACGGATCACAAACTGGGCACCGGAGAGATCTTCTTTATAATCAACCTCTGCCCCGATCAAATACTGAAAACTCATCGGGTCAATCAATAAAGAAACGCCCGCATTTTCAACGATCGTGTCACCATCTTGGGTATTTTCATCAAAGGTAAATCCATACTGGAACCCCGAGCAACCACCGCCGGAAATAAAAACCCGCAGTTTCAAGTTGTCATTGCCTTCTTCGGCAATTAACTGGCGCACCTTCCTGGCGGCATTGTCGGTAAAAACGAGGGTGGAATCGGCCATATCACTCATGCAAATACACTCCTGCTACTGGAAAACACATTCGGCCAACGAACTGTCGCTGGTGAGATGGCTATTATGGGAATCCCGAGTGATTTAATCAAGAATCAGATTGACCGCTCGTCACCGTAGTTTGCGTTGCATGCTCGCCACGATGCACCAGGTTACCATTGACCTCCGCCCCCATGGCCATCTCAATCAAACTATAGTACACATTGCCATGCACGCGGGCCTGGGCGGCCAATTCCACATGGGACAAGGCGTGGACATCACCCACAATTGTCCCATTAATTACCACGTTAGGAACCTTGACCTCACCCTCAATGGTGCCCTTGTTACTCAAGGTAAGTACTGACTCGCGTCCCTCTGCGGCCATCACGTTACCTTTAATCTTGCCATCGACATGCAATCCGCCACCAAAGACCACATCGCCTCTGATTTCGGTATTTTGGCCAATCAATGAATCGATTTCGGCAGTTTGCCGCGGTTTTTTGTTTTTATTCCACATCAGTAATGCACTCCTTATTTTGGCCAATCATAATTTTTCTCGATGGCATCCTCTTGGCCCCGACCAGAGGGGATGATCGAAAGGTGTATTCTTTGTGGCTTGAAGCCAACGGGTAGTTGGAGATCACCTTCCATACTCTGAAAATACTTGAAGCGATACTCCAGTTCCTTGACGTGCTTCTCGTTTAACTCCTGTAAGGGTACCACTTTGGGCAGCTGATTGAGCAGTCCCTCAACACTCATTTTCACGGTTCCCCGCGCAGGATTCTCATTTTGAAACACCTGGGTCAATATCACCTTATAACGAAAGCCACGCGGGGTTCCATTGGACTCAATCTTAAATGTTTGCAGATTTAACCCATGGGTTGCATCGCGCGGCGAGATAATGCCGCGATAAAAGGCCACCTCTGCCTTGAGCTCAAGAATTTCCGCCTGCAACACCTTGAGTGTGCTGTCCAGATCCTCATAGGCCTTACGCTCGATTTGCTGTGCGCGTTCCAGCGCCGCCTTGTCATTGCGTAAACCGTCGATTTGATCCTCCAGCTCCTCGATCTGCGCGAGTAAAATGTTGCGCTCATCGCGCGCCTCAAACCCATCATAACCGGCGCTGTAACGACCGTATTCAAATAACGCCCAGCCGCCAAAATAGATGGCGATACCGGCCAACACCAGCAACAGGCGCGTCTTCCAGGGATTATGGGTTTTAACAATGAGCCCTGCCATCAAGGCACCAACGCAATATTGCCCAGACCCAATCCTTCATCCAGGCCAAACATAATATTCATATTTTGCACCGCCTGCCCGGCCGCGCCCTTCACCAGATTATCAATCACAACCAACACCACGACGGTATCGCCGGTAGGTGGCACATGCACGGCAATTCGACAGACATTGGCACCACGTACGCTACGCGTTTCCGGGTGCGCACCGCTTGGCATGACATCCACGAACGGTTCATCACGATAACGTCTCTCATAAATTGCCTGTAAATCCGCTGTTTTATTGGTTAAGGGAGCATACAAGGTGGCATGAATACCGCGAATCATCGGGGTCAGATGCGGCACAAAGGTCAAACCGATGTCCTTGCCTGCGGCAAGCTGCAACCCTTGACGGATTTCGGGCCAGTGCCGATGGC
>JAYSTO010000221.1:0-12734 GCA_043719675.1 Gammaproteobacteria bacterium
AACATCGTGCCGGATTTTCCAGTGTGCAACAAATCCGTTAATGGATCGTATTCCGGCCATGATTTATAAATATCATAACCAAAAATTTCACACACACCTATGCTGAAAATACTAAGCAAAATTTACAAGATCGGTATCGTTACTGAGGCCTTGCCGGTTGCCGTTGAGCCAGCCCTCGAGGCGATTGGCGCACAACTCAAGGCCGAGATTGGTCATTGTTTCAGTGGCAGTCTGGCAATCCGCGAAGTTGATGCCGGTTCATGTAATGGCTGTGAATTGGAAATTCACGCGCTCAATAATCCGTACTACGGTATCGAACGCTTCGGCGTGCACTTCGTTGCCAGTCCACGTCATGCTGATATGTTGCTGGTCACCGGGCCGGTATCGCGGCACATGGAGGCGGCACTCAAACGTACCTATGACGCCACACCCGAACCCAAACTGGTGATCGCCGTCGGTGAATGCGGCGCCAATGGCGGTGAATTCGGCGTGAGTTATGCGTCGTGCGGCGCGGTGGCGAATGTCATTCCGGTGGACGCGGTGATCCGTGGTTGCCCGCCGACACCGATCAATTTAATGCAGGGCATTCTTGAGGCGATGGGTAAGCGTAGCAAGAAATAATGTGTTTATTATTCTTCAGGCGCCAGCGCCGCCACCAGAGCCAAATCACCGGACTTCACACTATCAACATTAAATTTCTTTGCACCCGCCAGCATACGCGTAAGCGCAGCGGCGATCGGCATCGCGGGTTTGTTGTCGCCTTTTTTGGCGCGATGAAAGCGCACCGGGTTAATCCGGGCGACAACGTAATTACGCAGATACGGTGAGTTAAAGCCTTTGTCTTGGAGCTTTTTTATAATTTTTTTCACTAAGATTTCGATCTCTTCGATACGCGAGGCGTAGTCTTCGCGTTGCCGCAGGCTTACCGCCAGGCCGCGATCCGAAAAACGATCCACTTTTTTCAATAGCGGATTATAGGCACCTCCACCAAAGCGACTGTTGCGGGAATAAATAATACCGAGCGTGATAAATTCCGGCGCTTCAAACTCCTCGGCATAGCTGTTTTCCTTCGCTCGCGGTGAACGTGCGGCGAGATTGCGTGCCATGCGGATCACCTCCAGGCTGCGATCTTTTAAGTTGTGTGCCTTCTCCGTGTTCAAGGCAAGAATACGAAACGCCAGTTGTTCATCGGGCGACACTAACGCGGTGATCTGACGCAGGCCCAACACCTTAGCCGCCGCGAGCCGATGCCGTCCATTGGGTGTCCACAAGCGACCCTCTTGGCCGCGCACAACAATTAACGGGTCAAGAAATGATCCACTCTCTTCGATCTTTTTTGCCAGGCGTTGCACATGGGTCGGGGATAAATCGCGTTGAAACGGCGTGGGTTCCACGGCAGTGAGCGGCAGTGTCACCAATAAGATCGGTTTGCCAGACAGCGGTTCACGATAGGCACCAATCACCGCACCGTCGAGCGCTTCGATCTCCTGGCTGAGTGCTTGCAGTGTGGGATCATCTTGGTTAATAACAATTTGGCTGGCGGCTAACCCGCGCTTATCTTTGTGTGGCGCGAGTTTACCGCGCGTGGTCTTTTTTTTGCGTGCGGCGGATTTCTTTTTTTTGGCGGCCATGACGCTCTCCCATCTACCATCCGATCTACAATTGTTTCTTGATAATATCCGCGACCCGAAACGCATTCGCATAAATCGTCCAGGTATACGTCACGCTACCACCGGTAGGCATAAACGATCCGTCAGTAACAAAAACATTCTCAGCGGTATGCACGCGACAATCCGGATCGAGCACAGAGGTTTTGGGATCGTGGCCAAAGCGGCAGCCACCGGCGAGTAAATTGGTGGCCGGGCTTGCCGAGATATTACTGGCAATATTCTCTGCGCCCATCGCTGCTAAAACCTGCTCACCTTTTTGCGCCAGAAAACGGCCAACCTCCAGATCACGCGGATGGCCGTTGAGGCGAACCTTGGCAACCGGTACATTCCATTTGTCTTTGACGGTGGTATCCAGCCCCACAAAACAATCATCGGTGGGCAACCAATCGTTAAATACCTCAAAATCCAAATATTGTGCGCGGGTGAACTCATGTTGCAGGCGTTGTTTTAGTGCGCTGCCCCAGAGCAGCTGCTCCTCGTCATCGCGACGCAGGCGTTGGGCGCGGGAGATGGCGTTGGGGTGGCGTAATAAAAAATCGATGGTGCCGCCCTTGGCGCGGCGTTTGGATTTTGGATCAGTGTAAAAATACCAGTCCTGCAGGGAACGGTTCACAAAAGGACCGATCATTTTTAATTCTTTGGCTTGTTCAGGGGAAAACTTGGCGTAGGGTAATTCGCCACGGCCGGTACCACCGGCGGAAAATAATAAATTTTTGCCGACTTGCTGCGATTGATTGCCCAAACCATTCGTATGTTTAGGGCCGGTGGACAATAACAACAAGCGCGAGGTTTCTATTGCCTGGCAGGCCACCACAAAGATCCTGGCGGTGATTTTGTGTAAATTATTTTGTTGGTCAACATATTCCGCTGCGATGACCTTGCCTTTATTGTCACTGATCAGCCGATGGACCTTGGCGTGGGGACGAATGTCACAATGCCCGGTTTTAACTGCGTCATCTAACAGCGCTGCACGCGAACTGCCTTTTGCGCCGGTCGCACAACCATAGCTGCCGCAGTAACCGGCGTATTCACAACTGCGCCTACCCTTATCAGGCCGCGATAAGATCGCGCGTGGGATCGGTAAAGGATGGTACTGTAATTGTTGGCAGGTCTGATCAAATATCTTACTCAACATGTGTTCTTGTGTCGGCGGGTAAGGAAAGTCGGGCGTGGAGCGTGGTTCAGCAAAGGGATGTGCCACGACGCGACCCGAAACACCGACAACACTTTCGACCTTGGTGTAATACGGTTCTAAATCGGCATACGTGATCGGCCAGTCAACCAGATTGGCCCCGGCAATCGGGCCGAAAGCGCTGCGCAAGCGCAGATCATCGGGCTTCAAACGATAAAAAAAACCGCTCATGAAATTCGACGAACCACCAACGGTGTTGCCATTCCAAAAATCCCAACCGGAATCCGACGTCGCCTCGCCCTGCCAGCCGTCACCTTTGTTTTCCTCGATCACGTGTTGCTCATCATGCAAACTCGGTGTGTAAACGCTACGACGACAACACGCCATTTCGTCTTTGCGGTAATGTGTTTCAGTCAACCATGGGCCTTTTTCCAGAACGATGACAGAAAATCCCGCTTGTGCCAGCGTTAACGCAACGGGTCCACCGCCTGCGCCACTGCCAATGATACAAACGTCAGCGTCCATCATGCGGCTCCGGCGAAGACATCGGGCTAAAGCCCGACCTGCAGGGGATCGAAGTGAAAAATAGCATTCAGCGAGATTCCTTATAATAGGGCAAGGCAGGCCGTGGGAAACCGGGTTGGTGTTCCAGCCATAACCAGCCAATCCCGTTCGGATTGCCGCCATACACCGGATCGGACAACAACGCCTCCAACAAATACGTCAGCATCGCACCAACCCAACGATCACCCACGCGGCTTTGGGTAATCTGCCGCAGCACCGTATTCTGTTGATCGGTGGCCAGCGACAAAAAGGCGCGCTGAAATTTTTCCTGTGCGAATTGATCCAACCAATTCACGCCATCCAGAATAAACTTGCGTTCCTCTGGATCAAAGTCAGGGGTTTGCAACACAAGGTGTAAATACTGTGTGGACTGTATGTCCTGGGCAGAGGGGCCGTTGCCATCGCTTGGAAATAATACCGCATGCACCGCCGTAAAGATGGGCCAGGGATGTTCGGTTAAAATGATCTTGGTAATGTCCTGGCGCTGACACGCGCTTAATTGCATCAGCAGTGGTGCCAATGCCAGAGCAGCGGCGGTTTTGGTCGCGCCCACCAAAAAACTCCGGCGCTGCCAGTTGCGTGGCAACTGGTCATATAACACCGGAGAATACGCACTTTCCCAGTCTTGAAGTAGTTTGTTCATTTAACCGCATGCACGTGTGAGGTTTGTTTAACGTTACACACAAGAGACAGGCGAGGCAAGGAAAAACTTACGTGTGGCAACAAATAACTCAACAAGTTATCCAGTTATAAATCAAAGGTAGTTGCCCGGGTGGGCGCCGTACCAAAAAGCGGTTACCGATACCTTGCAAGTGCTGGACTGCCAAAGCGTGCATGTTATTTATAAATAATGTTGTGTGCGACCGAGGTAGATGGGAGCAAGCGTTGTCTGTTGCGGTGATTCGTCATCCAGGCACGGTGAGCGGTATGACAATGCTGACACAATTCAATGTTGATCCACGCCAGCAACGGATACTGTGCTATCTATTTGAATTATCAGCGCAGCATACAGTACCGCGTTGGCGGTGTGAGATGGCTCACAGTTATGCCGCTGGAGATAAATGTGATGTGTTTTGCAATTCGACCACGTCAGTTTCATTTGTTGCGGTCCGGCGCCGATCTTTAATAGAGATATTGCCGCCCGGCAACACAGAAACTCAAGGGTCACACGATGCAACAGCCGGACAATAACGTTCTTACTTTTGCCAAGAAAACGGCGAGTGATTCTTTAGCGCAGTCAGTCACTGACAAAAACCTCTATCAGCGTTGTGAAGAGCTGACCATCAGCCAGCTGAAGGTAATAATACAGCGGATGTTTGAGAACGCCGATGACACCTTGTTCAAATTGATGGAAAAGGCCGAGAAAACCAATGAACAGACGGTGTATTTTGATTCAATGCGTATTGTTCGCCTGCAGCGCGGCACGATTGAGGCCATCTTTCTTGATCTGGTCAAACAAAATTTTTCTGCCTCGCATACAGGCAGGGAAAATACCGAAACTGATATTGCTAACATTTCACTGGAAGGCATTAGTCTGGTTGAAGAGGGTGATCTGGAAGAGTCGATAGCGATAAAAAATATGATCACCAAGATCCGCTATCAATATGCCGAGGAAATTTCCGCTTTAGATAAACGCTTGGCACTGCTGAAGCACGAGGCCAATTGGCAGGAAGAAAAGAATCCGCTTAGCCCGGAATGTATCTGCCATGCCTTTATGAAAGCCACTAATACGTTGGATGTAGGGCTGAAGGTTAGCCTGATCATTTTAAAGTTGTTTGAGATCCACATTGGCAGCAGCATTAACCCGCTCTATACGGCAGTGAATCAATTGTGTATTGATGCGGGGGTGTTGCCGAAAATAAAATTGATCTTTAACAAAATACCCAGCCAGGCGGGAGTGCCGGGTCACACCAATCCGGCGGCGCCAGCTAATTCCACCGGTGCGGATATGTCACCGTCGGATTTACATGGTAAGTCCACACCAGCGGGTGACACCTCGTTTACTTCTTTGCATAATTTATTAAATAATTACCGGCAGGGTAACTGCGTTAATTCGCAACCAAGGTTCGGCGCACAGCCACAGTCTGGAAATTATTCTGGTTATCAGCAAGGCCAAATGAATCCTGGGATGAGCCATTCAAACGGTGCGGGTGTAAAACACAACGACTACTCCGCCGCCGCAACCAGTATTGAGCTGGCTGCATTTTTGTCCGGTATGCAATCAAGCGACACGCAAGCGGGATACGAGTCAATAAGCGAGCTACCAGCAGGTGAGGGCGTAGCGTCCATTCCGCGCGGTGGCCTGAAACAGTACGTCGTGACCCATTTGGAAAAACAAGGTAAGGGTTCGCATACCCTGCAGCCCCTGGATAACGATGTGATCGACATTGTTTCCATGCTATTTGAATACATCCTTGATGATGACATCATGGCGGATGTGGCCAAGGCGCTGTTGGGAAAATTACAGATCCCGCTGCTCAAGGCGGCGATCATGGATAAAGAGTTCTTTGCCAGCAAAGGTCATCCGGCGCGCACCTTGCTCAACGAGATGGCGAAGTCGTCGCTGGCGATTACCGAGGCCTGTGCCGACGATGCAACGAGCCTGATCACGGAATTAAAACGGATTGTGCAGACAATCATTGTTGAATTCAAAGAGGACTTGTCGATCTTTGAGACTTTGCTGCACGAGTTCCGGCTTTTTATGGCGCAACAGGACGCAGTAGAAACAACCATGTTGAAAAAAGTGGCCGCCAAGTTCAAACAGAAAGAGGATCTCGCGCTGGCTAGTAAATGGGTTGAAGAATCACTCAACACAGCCCTGCAACAACATCATTTTCCGCAGGCAGTGTTGGACATTATTGCGGGCCCCTGGAAGCAAGTGATGCTCAAGACATACCTCAATCAGGGCCAGGACAGTGATACCTGGAAGAGCCAGTTACGTTTCATTGAGATCCTTGATTGGTCAATCCAGCCCAAGCGTGCCTCCATGGACAGAAGCAAGCTGGCCAGCATTATTTATCACCTCGTCAGCACATTGCGTAATGGCCTTGATACCATTGGCGTTTCCATGGAAGAGATCGAAAAAACCTTAGCGCAACTGGAACCGTATCATTACGCAAGCATTAAAGGATTACGGCATTATGGTAAGCAAAGTAACCTCATGAATAGCGATTCGATACAGGCCGAAGATCTTGCCACGCAATTTGTCTATTCGACCCACCAGGATAAATTGGACTCAGTACAAAACGGTGGCGTCAATGTCGCTGTGGAAAAGAACCTGTCCTTAGATGACATCACCGGGACTATTCATGAGATTGAATGTCAACTTGCCTCGCTGGCGATGCTGGATGAACCCGTGTCAGAGCAGGCCGAGGCATTGGCGGCAACATTCGATGGTGTCACAACGGTAACCGACAGAGTCCTGATGGAGGATATTATCCTGGCCGGTTATGATGCCCAGAACTACGACCCGGCCGAGCAACCACAGGATGAATACCTGGAGCTGGCGCGCCATCTCGAGCAAGGCAAGTGGGTGGAATTCACCGGTAAGAATAATCACAAGGTGCGTGCCAAGCTTGCCTGGAAGTCCGAGTTACTCGGTGAATTTACCTTTCTGGACTGGAAATACAGTGTTGTCGCCGACAAAACATTATATGGACTGGCCGCCGATCTGCGTCGAGGCACCGCTGAGATCATCGATGACATCCCAATCATGGATCGTGCCCTTTCGGCCGTGATGCAAACACTCAGTGGTAATGCCAGGCGTTAATAGCTGTCTACGCGGCGTCATTGTTAATTTAGATTAGCCTCTGGTTAAAAACTCAAAATTCGGCTGTGTTCCGTCATTCCGGCCCTAATCCTGTCCTTGAGCCGACCTGGCCCCGGATAAAACCGGCGGAGTTTCTAAAAAAAGGCTCATTGATGTCAGAAATGGCTGATTTTTGCTGTCTTCATCTGATACGCAGCCACCGTCTTATATTTCACGACCAGGGTATTTCTGCCAAAATGGGCAAAATAGGCCAATTTGCAGGGAATAAAATCGGGCCTGCGGCGTTTTTATATATAGCCAGCAACTTATTTAAGGCATCACTCGGTAAATCAACAAGGGGCTCGATATGGTAAAGAACAGACATGATAACGCGTGGATTATTGCTGCGGTGCTGGCGGGGCTTGCTTGCTCGGCACAGGCCGCCATCGAACCACAACCAATGAAGGTTGACCGGGCCAAGGTCAGTGCCTGGAACACCTTTGTCGATTCATTGTACGCCGTGCATCAACGGCGCAGCGAGTCTGGGGAAATTCGCATTGAGGAAAGCGACGGTGGCTATGCGGGTCGGCCAAACTTTTATCGTGATGTGAATTATTATGATAAAACCACCGGGCAGAAACTGGCAAATATTCAATGGGAACGCCAGCAGCCACAGACCATACACGCCATTGAACTCTTTATCTATGATCCACAGGGACGCGTGGTCCGTGATTACTACGCGCGTTACCTGCCCAAATACCGCAATACGCCGGTGCAAACCCTAATCAACTTCCACCAATATAACGAAGGGCTGCACGGCTTTCGTCAGTTCGACGCCTCCGGCGACCGCCTTTACGAACAGTGCGCGGGCAAGCATCAAGGCAAGGACGTTTTCTTTTCCATCATGGAAGACGCGCTGCCTGCCGCCAGTGACATAGAAAAGAAATCGGCACAACTTCCGCCAGCGTATCTGGCCTGCTTCGGCACACTGCCAATGGCGGCCGGGAAATACCGTGATCCAAACATTGAAATCCCGGTGGTAAACAGCAAGGCAAAAATTGATCCGATTCAATCCTATCAGGAACCCGACAGTATTGAAGAGGCGCGCGCCTTGGTGGATAAATTCACTGCGCAGATTAAAACAAATGACACCGATGCGCAGGCCCTGATCAACCGCGGTCACTTGTATTTTGTCATGCGCGAGATCGACAAGGCCGTCGACGATCTGGATCGCGCCATTGCTGCAAACAAAACAATGTATGACGCCTATTTTTGGCGTGGCATGGCACGGGGTCACGCCCAGCGCATCGAGGAAGGCATTGCCGATTTATCGGTGTATATCCAACATCATCCCACCAGCACCGTGGCGTACACCAAACGCGGTGTGCGTTATTTGTGGCTGGATGATGAGCAACACGCCGAGCATGACCTGCGTAAAGCAATCGCCTTGCATCCAGACAATGCCGAGGCGCACGATGATCTGGGCGTGATCCTCGCGCGGCGCGGTGAACATGCGCAGGCCATCAGCCACTTTAAGACCACCGTGCGTGTTGATCCCACCTATCAAAAAGGCTTCCACAACCTGGCAATGGTGCAACACATCACCGGCGATAACGCCGCCGCATTACACACCATCAACAGCGCGTTAGCGCTACGCGCCGATGCACGCGACTCGCTGTTACTCAAAGCCGAAATCCTCAGTGCCCAAGGTCGCACCGCCGAAGCCAACAAAATAAAAAGCCACGCCGAGTTTTTACCGGAAGGTAATTGGTCTGAACATATCTCAGTGAAATAATGTACGACGACTCTCCTGGGTATTTAGTATATTGGCGGATATTGCTCTATGGTACGCGCGACTAAAAGGAAGCTGAACGATGTCCTCTCTGCCATGGATAACCACCGTTGCCGGCGTTAAGATGCCGGGGATTATTTATGGAACGGCCTGGAAAAAAGAACGTACGGCTGATTTGGTGGTGCAAGCGCTACAGGCCGGATTCCGGGGGATTGATACCGCCGCACAACCCAAACATTACGATGAAGCCTTGGTGGGTGCGGCCTTGCAGCGCGTACAACAGCACGCGGTTGAGCGCAAAGCGTTGTACCTGCAAACCAAGTTTACACCGCTCTCCGGTCACGACCCCGCGCGGCTACCCTATGATAAAAATGCCGCGCTTGATGTACAGGTTCGTCAATCGTTTGCGACATCGCAGGAAAATCTGCGAACCGAGTATGTCGATGGTTTGATCCTGCACTCGCCACTCAAATCCCACGCGCTGACCATGCAGGCCTGGTGTGCCATGGAAGCGATCCAGGAGTCGGGTGGCGCCCGTCAGCTGGGGATTAGCAACTGCTACGATCTAACCGTGTTGCAGGCAATTTATGCCGCCGCCCGCGTGAAACCGGCGACAGTACAAAATCGCTTTTATCAAGACTCGGACTATGATGTTGAGCTGCGCCAATGGTGCACAGAGCATGCGGTGATTTACCAGAGTTTTTGGAGCCTCACGGCGAACCCGCATATTCTTACCAGCAAAACCGTGCATGCGCTGGCCAAACAGTACAACAAAACCCCTGAACAAATATTTTTTAATTTCCTCCGCCAATTAGGTATAGTGCCATTGAGTGGAACCTGTAGTGAACAGCACATGCAGGATGACCTTAACATCTTTGATTTTATGCTTACTAAAGAAGAAATAACGGCAGTAAGCGCGTTACTCAATGTCAGACTCTGAGAAGGTAGCAAATGACCAAATATTATATTTTGCTGTATATCGTGCTGAATCTGTTTTTATCAAACCTGGTATTTGCTATGAAACCAACCCCATTTGAGAATAGAGATTACATCTACACTGATCCAACCACTCAGTTTCAATTGATATCGAAACTGAAAGACGGGACTGATCGATATTCAACTGAAGGTACCACGCAACTATTAAATAGCGAGGGCAAGGTCTTATGGTCGATGCCAAGTTTTGTGGGCCGAGCGGGCGTGAGAATTTCACCGGACGGGAACGTGCTGATACTGTCCGGAAATAGTCACTTTGGCGGCTTATTCCAACCAAGGCGGGATGAAGTAATGGTGGAAATCTTTAACCAAGGTGTCTTGCTCAAGAATATTTTATTTTCCGACATCTTCCCGGATGATCCTGGAAAGTTGATCAAAACATTACGTGTCAACGCCTATGGGGGTGGTTGGGTGGAAACCCGCCAAGTTATTAAAGATGAAACCGTTGATTGGAAGACCAGGACTGTAAATTTCACGCTTTACAATAATAAAGTGAAAAAAATCGCTTTCTAAACGCAAGGAGGCGGGTACCGATTGCTACAGCGAGGTCAGGGTAGCCTGATTTTAACCCTGTGGTGGTTGCTCAATTTTAGTGAACAGGTTTGTCACAAGCGGGGTGTCTTGGCTGTTGTTGACAATCAAGCCGGGTTCCGGAACCTACAATGCCACCTTCATCACGCGGTAAGGGTTGTTGGGCGCAGCCTACGGTGAGAAAGAGACAGACAACATTTACCGCTGTTAACAGACGTAAAATCAAGGTCACTCTATTTTCTCCTCAATGGCATGTATTTCCAAACCAATTTTCATACGTTGTGTGCCGCGCAATTTCGCGTTGTTATCCCGATCATATTTGGCCAGTTTGCGATTAATGGTTTCCAGACATTGTTGGGCATTGTCGGCAATGAACTGCCGTAATTCATCGACATATTCTATCGGGATGTTGTTGTAAAAAACCTTTCTCTGAAAGTGACGTTGTTCCGGATCGGCTTGTTCCAGGTTGTGGCTGATAGTCATTAACAAATCAGCAACGTCTTCTGCCAGTAGTTCAAATTGCTCATCAGAACCCGTTTGCGGAATATAGGCCTGCTTTAGTAATTGCAGTTTACCCTCGTCCGTCATGGAAATAGCACCCAGACGTGATAGCTCATCCGCAATCGTGCGCGCGGTGATATCACCGCTGTAGTCACGAACCAATTCGGTAAAATTAGGTTGTGCGCCTTCAAAGGGAAGAGGCAAGGGTTGGTTTTTATTATTGGTGAAACGAGGATCGGCAATCCAGCCGCTTATTACGCGAGCGGTACGGCTGAGTTTATGTTGAGTCTCGATGACACCGGTTTGTTCCTGGGTTAATAAATGCTGTACCTCTTTGCGTGATAGGCCCGTCATGGTGGAAATTCGCGAGGTGGTTTGTTTGCGCCCCGGTATCGCTAAGTCATGTTGGGCCGCCTCGACAAAGGCAATTTTTGCGGCTTCCATAAATACACCATAACTGGTGCCACGCTGGAGCAGCAGCCGTGCCAAGGGGCGCAGCATCCGCACTAACGCATGAAAAAGATGACCGTGATCAAGGTGACTCATAGATGGTGCGTCCAGGAAAGTGTCCATTGTAATGCATATGGCCTTGACATCCCATAAAAATGGGATATATTTCCCATTCATACATGGGAAATAATTCCCATATTGCGCAACTAAGGAGTGAGAACTATGGGCAGTTTCGACAGGTTGAGAAAAAGTGCTGGCACATCAATGTGGTTATGGGTCGTGATAGGTATAGGCATGACCGCCTGCGGCACGCAGACGGCGCGGATGGATTTTGTGAACCAGGATCTGAGTGAAGAACGGCTGGTAGGCAAAGAGGCTGTCGAGGCGGCAGACATTCTGAATCAGTATCATCATGGTTATGCGCCATCTGATAAAGAAATGAGTATTCACATCGATCTGGATCGGCCCCGTGTGTTGGCCTCGGGCGGGGAGCTTTATGCACAAATTGGCGTGGCCGCCAGTCCGGCAAAAGTTAAAGCGGCACATGTGCATGTACTTGTTTACAATGAGTCAGTTGGTAACGACACCCATCAAAAGTTCAATCAACAGTTTATCGACAAAGTAGCAGAAAAAATATCACGCAGTAATGGCCCTCTTTCTCTGACAGTGGATACGTCATACAAACGCCCCGACTGGTTGAAGCAAACGGCGATGATGACGGATAATTCTTCTGACCTGGAAGGCTTTTTAAAGAAATTCGCCCAAACGAAACCCCCATCTGGCACGAATCACGCTATCTTGGTGTTGGGTGACATGAATCGGCCCGGTAAAACCGCGCGACAGAATCTTATCGACCTTGCAAAGTTGATCAAGGTAAGCGGTAGCAAGTTGTCCATTATTACTATCGGCGAAAAACCGGATTTTGATTTATTAGACAGCATGGTGAATCGTTCGGCCGGTCGTCTTTCCTTCAAAAATGAATTTTTCAATGAAGAAGAGTGGATCAATGAAGAACTACGGTTTATTCACGCCAATAACTATAGAGATATCCAAATAAATATAGAACCAATGCCGGGGGTCGAGCTGGTTGAAATTATTTCGCCGAAAAATATTCGGATTGCGAATAATCGAATCCAGATAGTGTTGCCGACACTGACATCTGGCGATGAACTGGTACTGCTGACAAAGTTAAAAATGCCCGCGATGAAAGCAGAGAAACAGCGGGAATTATTACATGCAACGATTGAGTATTTTCAGCCGGAACAACAACGGTATAAAAAAATTCAGCAAGACGCCGTCATTGCTTACGGGCTGGATAAAAATGACGGCATACCCCACGTATCTGGCAAAGTG
>JAYSTO010000222.1:0-39129 GCA_043719675.1 Gammaproteobacteria bacterium
TGGATATTCGTATCTCGCCGGGCAACCAATTAACCCCACCCTTGCACGCGCGTGTCAAAGTCGTACGGATGGAAAAACAGCGGCGTGGCGGTGGTTATGAAATTGGCGCGGTGATCCAGGAAACCTACAAGCAATAAACGAGGGGGGTGCGCTTAGACAACCTCATCGATTCGATTCATTAGTTCCAAATCACTGGCATATTCGATTGTGGTATATAACTGCTGTGCGCGTTGCCCGCGATGGCTGAGTTGTTGGTCATACAATGGTTGTGCATCGCGGCGCGACGATAAGTCCGGCGATAACCGGCTGGCCTTGTTTGGTACCACGGCGAGTCGGCCTGAATCCGCGTTGGTGTCATGACGGTCTGTGGCAATAGAGGGTGGTTGTGCCAAACCCGTTTGGGCTGGCGCGGGGTAGTTAGAGGGTATCGATGTTGTTAGGGAATGAATTTGCATACGCATCTGGAAAAGTAACGATTATGAAGTAAAGCTGTATACCGTCACGATGTCCAGTTTTCAGCGTATTTTTTACTGTTTCTGTTCGCAGGCGCCTTCGTGCTGTGTTTTGCTTGGAACCCGATAAACAAGTTCACTGACCGTTTTTTTCTGCGTCCAGGTAGAATTGCGTTATGTATTCAGATGAACCCCTGATTACCTTGGCGACCTCGCTCGGTGACCGCTTGTTCCAGCGACATTGGCAATTAGCCGTGGCCGAATCGTGTACGGGCGGTTGGCTGGCCAAGGTGATGACAGACATTGCTGGCAGTTCGCAGTGGTTTGATCGTGGCTTTGTCACCTACAGCAATGCAGCCAAGCAGGATATGTTGGCAGTACCGTTGGCCACGCTCACACGCCACGGCGCCGTCAGTGAACCGACGGTGCGCGCAATGGCTGATGGCGCAATACGGTCAAGCCGTGCGGATATCGCGGTGGCGATTACTGGCATTGCCGGACCCGGCGGCGGTAGCCTCGATAAACCCGTAGGCACGGTTTGGTTTGCCTGGGGCATGCGTGAAGGGGCAGTAATCAGCCAACAGCATCACTTCACGGGGGATCGCAGGGCAGTGCGTTATCAGGCGGTACTCACTGCCTTGCAAGGACTGGTGGAAAGAACGTGATCGCCGCGTTCAAGATTAGGTTCACTCACTGAAACGCCCAGCCTGCAAACGGCTCAATCTCCTCTCGATTCATCACAATCAGCTGATAGGCGTTGGGATTGAGCGAGTGATCGACGCTGGTATCCACGGCGAGTCGCTGTAACACATAACCGACCAGTGCCCGCCTGGTCGTTAACTCAATCACCTCGCCGCGCGTGCCATAATCAATAACCAAACCCTCGCGTTTTGCCTTGGTTAAACTGGGGTGGGGGGTTAATTGCAGGGTAACCGTTTCCATCCAGTCGTCATCGTATAGGACGCTGGATTCCGCGCCGTCATCCCGGAGCTGGGCGTCGATAATGCGCGATAAAACAAAATCTCGAAAATCATAGGTCTCTTCACTGTAGGCCCGGACATGCCAGCGCAGCCCGGTATTGATCAGCGAATGGGGCTCAATGATGCGGGTGCTCTTACTTTCCCGGTCGGAGAGGGAATGGTATTTAACCGTAAGTTTACGCCGGGTGCGGATGGCACGAACCAATTGGGCCAACACCGTCTTGCTTGGCAGACGGTTTGGTAACGGCAGTGAGTCAACACTAATGCCATAAATGGGATTGGCGCCAGCGGGGCTGCCGGTGGCGGGTAAATTCGCCGCTAACATGGGTAATACCACGGCAGGTGACAAGTCGGCAAACAACTCGCGAAAGGCATCGCCGGGGACAAAACCAAACACCGCATGTTTATAAATCAGATTGGCGGGGGCAAGTTGGCTATAAAAATTGAGGTCCTTGGTGGCCGCCGCATCGGATATGCCAAAGGCATTGACGATGTCCGTGCGCGTCACGACCCCGGTGTAATACGCCATCATTTCAATGTATTGCAGCCGCTGACGTGAGCCCCACTTGATGTCGTTCAGTGTTTTCTTTGCGGAAACCATGGCATGCCCTCAATAATCCTTAAAAATCATACAATTAATTACCTGAGATCACAATACAATATATAACATGATATAAAATACTAACATAGTAAAAAATATTGACATCAAAAATTATATACGCTAAGATTTTTCGAAATCGGCAGATACAAGTCTGCTGAGTACATTCATCAGGAAATACCTAACCACTGGACTGGAGGAAATATGGCAGAAGATCAAAAGCAAAAGGCATTAGCGGTGGCGCTCAGCCAAATCGAAAAACAATTTGGCAAAGGCGCGGTGATGCGGATGGGGGATAGTAAGGCACCACGTGATATTGAGGCCATTTCCACCGGATCGCTGGGATTGGATATTGCCCTGGGCATTGGCGGTTTACCAAAGGGGCGTGTGGTTGAAATTTATGGGCCAGAATCGTCGGGTAAAACCACGCTGACCTTACAAGTGATCGCTGAATGCCAAAAACTCGGTGGCACGGCGGCCTTTATCGACGCAGAGCATGCCCTCGATACGACGTATGCGGGAAAACTGGGTGTGAAGGTCGATGACTTACTGGTGTCACAGCCGGATACCGGTGAGCAGGCATTGGAAATTGCCGATATGCTGGTGCGTTCCAGCGGGGTTGATATCGTGGTTATCGATTCCGTGGCGGCACTGACCCCCAAGGCGGAAATCGAAGGTGAGATGGGCGACTCGCACATGGGTCTGCAGGCACGCCTCATGAGTCAGGCCTTGCGCAAACTTACCGCCAATATCAAACGTTCCAATACCCTGGTGATTTTTATCAACCAGATTCGTATGAAGATCGGCGTGATGTTCGGCAATCCTGAAACCACCACGGGTGGTAATGCCCTTAAGTTTTATGCCTCAGTACGTTTGGACATCCGCCGTATCGGTGCGATCAAGAAGGGTGAAGAGGTGGTGGGTTCTGAGACACGGGTGAAGGTGGTCAAGAACAAGGTCGCGCCGCCGTTCAAACAGGCCGAGTTCGATATTATCTATAACGAAGGCATTTCCCGCGCAGGCGAGATCATTGAGATTGGCTCTACCTTGAATATTATCGATAAGTCAGGTGCATGGTATAGCTATAACGGCGAACGGATCGGCCAAGGCAAAGACAATACGCGCAATTTCCTCAAACAACATCCGGAGATGGCGCGTGAAATTGAAGGTAAGATTCGCCAACAGCTGTTATCACAACCCGTGGTGATCTCAGCAGCTACCGACGATGAAGAGCTGCCAGAAGAACTCGAGGCTTAATTTGTCATGAGTAGAACGATTCGCGAGGTCGCCATGCGCTTGCTGGCGACCCGCGAACACAGTAGTGCTGAATTATTCCGCAAGTTGGTACAAAAGGGGTTTACGCAAGCCGATGTGCAGACCCTCATTACTAAGCTGCAACAGGAAAATTTACTCAGTGATTTACGTTTTAGTGAGAGTTTTATCCGCTCTCGCCAGCTGCGTGGCTATGGACCGATTCGGATTCAGGCCGAGTTGCGTCAACATGGCTTCAATGATGAGCAAATCCGTCTTTCCTTGGTTGCTTCTGCACAGAGCTGGTTGCGATTAGCCCAGCAGGTGCGGCAAAAGAAATTTGGTGTCGGGTCACCTGAGGACTATGCAGATAAGGTTCGGCAAATGCGATTTCTGGAATACCGGGGCTTTAGTCACGAGCAGATACGGATAATTATTGAACTGGCGGATGAAATTGCCTGAAGTCCATATATAATCGGCGCTTTCCTCTCTAATGAGCTAAAGCTGTTATGAAAAGCGCACAGATACGTTCCGCCTTCCTGGATTATTTTCGGCGCCATGGTCATGTGGTAGTCTCGTCCAGTTCACTGGTACCAGCAAATGATCAAACCTTGTTATTTACCAATGCCGGCATGGTGCAGTTCAAGGATGCCTTTCTAGGTTTGGAAAAACGTCATTATAACCGCGCCGTCTCGTCGCAACGTTGCGTACGCGCCGGTGGCAAACACAATGATCTGGAAAATGTCGGTTACACCGCGCGTCATCACACCTTTTTTGAAATGCTCGGCAACTTTAGCTTTGGTGATTATTTCAAAAAAGACGCCATTCATTTTGCCTGGAATTTTCTGACGCAGGATATGAAGCTTGCCCCGGAGCGTTTGTGGATAACGGTGTTTGAGGAAGATACTGAAGCGGAAGACATTTGGTTGAATGACATAAAGGTTGATCCGAAACGTTTTTCGCGCATCGGTGCAACAGATAATTTCTGGGCGATGGGGGATACCGGCCCCTGCGGTCCATGTACCGAGATCTTTTTTGATCATGGCCCTGAGGTCGCGGGAGGGCCGCCGGGTTCCGCTGATGCCGATGGTGATCGTTATATCGAAATCTGGAATCTGGTGTTCATGCAATACAATCGCCAGAAAGACGGCAGCTTGGAGCCGTTACCTAAACCCTCGGTGGATACCGGCATGGGTTTGGAGCGCTTGGCCGCTGTGATGCAGGGTGTACACAGTAATTACGAGATTGATCTCTTTGTTAATTTGCTCAAGGCCGCGTCGCAAGCAACGAAGTGCAAGGATATTCATAGCAATTCGCTCAAGGTTATTGCGGATCATATTCGTTCGTGCAGTTTCATGATCACCGATGGTGTGGTGCCATCCAATGAAGGACGTGGTTACGTGCTGCGTCGCATTATTCGCCGCGCCATTCGACATGGCTACAAGTTGGGTATGCGCGATCCGTTTTTTCATAGTTTGGTTGCACCACTTGTTGCTGAGATGGGTGATGCCTATCCAGAACTGAAAAAAGCGCAGGACATGGTCGCGCGAGCGCTCAAGCAAGAAGAAGAGCGTTTTGCAGAGACTCTGGATGTGGGCATGCAAATCATGGAAGGCACGATTGCCGCCCTCAAGGGCAAGATAATTCCCGGCGATGTGGTATTTAAATTATATGACACCTATGGATTTCCCGCTGATTTAACCGCAGATGTGGCGCGCGAACGCGGCTTGTCGATCGACATGCCGGGGTTTGAAAAGGCCATGGATGAGCAACGCGAGCGAGCGCGTTCCAGTAAACATTTTGCAGCGGAATATGCGCAGGCATTGGATATCGATACGGCGACGGAGTTCACCGGTTATGAACATTTGGTTGATCCTTGTCAGGTACTGGGTGTTTATATCGAAGGCAAGAAAGTCGATAAGGTCGTGGCCGGACAAGAGGCGATGATCATTCTGGATCGTACGCCATTTTATGCGGAATCAGGTGGTCAGGCGGGTGATACTGGTGTGTTGGTGGGGGTGAGTGGAAAATTCACGGTAGCCGATACACAAAAACAAGGTAATGGTGTTTTTGGTCATCTTGGTAAATTGCTTGATGGCACGATGCGCTTCGGTGATCGTGTCGAGGCACAGGTGGATGTCGAAAAACGTTGTGCCGTCATGTATAACCACTCAGCGACACATTTGATGCATGCCGCCTTGCGTAAAGTATTAGGTGATCATGTGACACAAAAAGGTTCGTTGGTCGAGGCTAATCGTCTGCGTTTTGATTTTTCGCATTTTGAATCGGTAACTGCCGCACAGTTAAAAGCCATTGAAGAATTGGTCAACACACAGATCCGGTACAACCACGTGGTTGAAACCCAACTCATGTCACAAGAGGCGGCGATGAAGACCGGTGCAATGGCACTGTTCGGCGAAAAATATGGTGACACTGTGCGCGTATTAAAGATGGGCGATTTTTCCACCGAACTTTGCGGTGGCACCCATGTACAACGTACAGGTGACATTGGCTTATTCAAAATTATACTCGAAACTGGCACAGCAGCAGGGGTGCGTCGTATTGAAGCCGTAACAGGGCAAGGTGCATTGGATTACGTCAGGCAAAGTGAAACACAATTACAGCAACTAACCCAACTGTTGAAGGGTTCACGCGAAGATGTTGGCGAACGTGTCAAACAATTACTGGAACGAACCCGTGTGTTGGAAAAAGAATTAGATCAGCTCAAGGGCATGTTGGCCAGCAGTCAGGGTGATGATTTGGTCGATCAGGCACAGGTCATTCAGGGTGTGAAGGTATTAGCAGCCAAGCTCAATGGTGCAGACGTCAAAACTCTGCGTGTGACGCTGGATCAGCTCAAAAACAAGCTGGGTTCAGCGGTGGTGGTCTTGGCCGCTGTCGCAGACGGCAAAGTGGATGTGGTTGCCGGGGTAAGTAAAGAAAACACGAACAAAATCAAAGCGGGTGAGCTGGTTAATATGGTTGCCCTACAAATCGGGGGTAAGGGTGGTGGGCGACCTGACATGGCTCAAGCCGGTGGTACTCAGCCCGAACACCTTGAGTCCGCTTTGGCCTCCGTTATCGGCTGGGTGCGTGAACGATTGCTTTAAAATGGTGCGGGTGTCTTCCCTTCTCAATGCGTTTAGTGTTTAATCTGCACCCTTTAACTAAGGGAATTTGGATTCCAGAAATAATACGAATATGGCACTCATCGTTCAAAAATACGGCGGGACTTCTGTCGGCAGCGTAGAAAAAATTGCACATGTGGCTGAGAAGGTCATTGCGACGAAAAACGCCGGTAATGATGTGGTCGTGGTCGTTTCTGCAATGAGTGGAGAGACCAATCGCCTGATTGATTTGGCCAAAAAAATTGATCCGAATCCCGACCCCCGGGAATATGACGTTATTGTCGCCACCGGGGAGCAAGTGACCATTGCCTTGTTGAGCATGGCGCTGATTAGACGAGGATTTGCCGCACGTTCCTATACAGGGGCACAAGTGCATATCCTTACCGATAGTGCGCACACCAAGGCGCGGATTTTGGACATTGATGAGGCACGGGTACGCCAGGACCTCAAGGAAGGCCGGATCGTGGTTGTAGCAGGTTTTCAAGGTGTCGATCAGCATGGCAATATTACTACACTCGGTCGCGGCGGCTCGGACACGACCGGGGTCGCCTTAGCGGCGGCGCTGAATGCCGATGAATGTCAGATTTATACCGATGTGGATGGTGTGTACACAACCGATCCACGTATTGTTCCCCAGGCTCGGCGCCTGGATAAGATCACCTTTGAAGAAATGCTTGAGTTAGCCAGCCTCGGATCAAAGGTATTACAAATACGCTCGGTGGAATTTGCCGGCAAATATGGCGTACGCTTGCGTGTGCTACATTCGTTTCAAGATGGGCCGGGTACATTAATTACATATGATAATGAGGTGAATGATATGGAGGA
This sequence comes from Gammaproteobacteria bacterium, assembly GCA_043719675.1. Taxonomy (GTDB): domain Bacteria; phylum Pseudomonadota; class Gammaproteobacteria; order UBA6429; family Thiohalophilaceae; genus JACQBC01. The sequence continues at coordinate 7,235 of JAYSTO010000222.1, forward strand.
TCCCATCATTTCCGGGATCGCGTTTAACCGCGATGAGGCAAAATTGACAGTAACCGGGGTACCGGATAAACCGGGTATCGCCTATCAAATTCTTGGACCTATCGGTAAAGCCAATATCGAAGTCGACATGATAATTCAAAATATTGGCGTAGACGGGCTAACTGATTTTACCTTCACCGTGCATCGCTCTGATTACGATAAGGCCACGAAAATACTGCAGGATACTGCAAAAAAGCTTGGCGCCCGTCAGGTGACCGGAGACAATACGATTGTAAAGGTATCGGTTGTTGGTGTAGGGATGCGCTCCCATGCTGGCATCGCCAGCACCATGTTTGAGGCCTTGGCGAAAGAAGCGATCAATATTCGGATGATTTCCACCTCAGAAATCAAGATTTCGGTGGTGGTGGACGAGAAATACCTGGAACTGGCGGTCAGATCGCTGCACGACGCATTCCATTTGGAACAAAAACCCGCAGCCTAAGTGGCTGAAACTGCGGGTTAAAGTTTTCATAGGCGGAGGTCGATATTTATTCTGAGCGTGCCAGGACTCGCAAGGAATGCACGACCAATTATACGTAATCACGATTAAGGAGACAGATGTATGCTAATTTTAACCCGCCGTGTGGGAGAGACGCTCATGATTGGTGATAATGTCACAGTGACGGTGTTGGGTGTCAAAGGCAACCAAGTACGTATTGGTGTTAATGCCCCCAAAGAGGTCTCCGTTCATCGCGAAGAGATCTACGAGCGTATCAAAAACGAACAGAAAGAAAACGAGCAAAAAGAAAACGAGCAGAAAGAAGCGCAATAACGCTATTCCGCACTATTTTTTGTCTTTACCTTCCGCGTCGAGCCTTGTATCCTTTGGGCCCCATAAATTAAGTCACTCGTAACAGGGGCTCGGTATTTATTCCTGGCTTACCTTTACTGACCCAATTTTTTGGAGAGATGGCCGAGTGGTCGAAGGCGCTCCCCTGCTAAGGGAGTATGGGGTCAAAAGCCCCATCGAGGGTTCGACTCCCTCTCTCTCCGCCACTTAAGCAAAAAAGGACTCTGATGAGTCCTTTTTTGTTATTAATGCGATGCGGGACTTTGAATCCAGCAGGACAGATGGACGGTAATTCACACGGAGGCAAATGTAAGTGCGCTATTGACGATCAGACGCCGTGGACGGTTCTTGGTTACCTTCGTGTTTTTCCGGCGACGGGGTTCTAGGTAAATCGGCGATGTTTTGGTATCATGCCGCGCTCAATTTAACGAGTGTGATACCCACGCCGTTAATAGAGTCGTTTTGATATGCGCCCGTAGCTCAGCTGGATAGAGTACCTGGCTACGAACCAGGCGGTCGGGAGTTCGAATCTCTCCGGGCGCACCATATTTTCAAATTTGTGAGCGGTGACGCCAACACAACCCCGCAACACGGGTCTGCCGTCGCGGGTTTTTGTGGGTGTTATTAATAAGAATTGGTCTTTTTCTCACAATTCACCCGGGCTGATTCTCTCGCCCCGTACCCACACCACAAACCCATGTCATTGCTACTGCTGGTCTTCAAAAGTGCTTCCGGCCAAGTAGACAAACAAGATTTACCTGAGTGTAATTTTTATGTGTACGGTACTCAAATATGTATGGTGGCATGTATATTATTTCAGCGGACAGTCTTTCGGTAAGAGATTAAGTTGTTTGTTTTGTTTAATTTATCGCTATACTTAGCCTTTGAGTAGCCACAAAAACCGGATCGCATGCTGAGTAAGCTAATCATTCGCTACAACGGGCGCAAGCTGGATGAACTCATCGTGAAGCGCGATGTGTTGACGCTGGGTCGAAAAGTAGACAATGACTTGCGTCTTGAAGATTCTACCGTTAGTAACCGACATGCACGTATATCCAAGCGAGTTGATGGCCTTTACGTGGAAGATTGTGACAGCACCAACGGCACGTTTGTCAATGGGAAACAAGTCAGTACACATCAGTTACAAAATGGCGATGTCATCGTAATAGGCAAGTACACCATCACACATGAAACAGTGGATGAAGATCCGATAACGACTGAGCTCGATCCAACTCTCCAAATAGGTAAACAGGAATTTGCAATTATTCTCGCCCGACTATCTCAAACTGAAAATGTTGAAAGCATCGGGCCGCTTAAATTAAATAAAAAAACCCTGAATTGGATTGCGCAGGATGAAAATGGGGTGTGGTGGGGTTTTGAAAATGAACCCATTACAGGCGTTCATGGTTGGTTGGATACGATGGACGGTACCAAAATTTTATTAAAACAGGAAAACAGACACAACATAAATTGGCGTGACACATTACGTAAGTTGTAGCTTTATCTTTTTATTTGAACAATCCCCCATTTCTTTTGTTGCGATCAGAGTTTTTATATCACTGCCCGAGCGCCCATTTTTGACAGGCAGCTAAAAAGACATAAAAAAAGGGACCGTGCAGTCCCTGAAAAACGCCATTGGCGAAAAATATTTATAACCGCCAGGATGACTCTGCGGCTGTTTTATGTTGTCCCATAAGCTGTGTAATGAAACACTCCGCCCGGGATTTATCAATAAATGGACCCCGAACACCTTCGCGGGTATAGGCATACCAGCCTTGCGACATCACATGAAAATACCGGTTGGTATTTGTCCGGTGGTTCTCACCGTTACGGGTAGAAAAATTGTCGGCGGCTTCGAGCGGTTTCATGGAGGTTGTTCGTCATAACGTCTGGTAATGAAGGTAGTTTACGAACTGAGTGAGGGCTTGTCTGTCAGGCAGCGCTGAAAAAATTGTAGGATGTGCCTTACAATATCGGAGTATTGGGGCTTATCTTTCATGAAAGTAAAATGAGATATGTGGTGCCCTGGGCCGGAGTTGAACCGGCGACCTGCCGCTTAGGAGGCGGCTGCTCTATCCACTGAGCTACCAGGGCTGAGATTCGAGTTTGCGCAGCGTGCTGGATTTTAACATTACTTACGCCGTAGCGGCCAGATTATCAGTGGTGTGGCGGATGGGGTAGCAGGCAAGCCCGTGGAAATTCAGAGTTTCGTCGCTGACCCCGATCTGGCCGTGGCACTATGCGTTCTGAGTGGTGGTGTTGCTGAGGAGGGCTATAAAGAAATTCGGCGCCGGCCAATGAGTATCCTTGATCGGGAAAAAGGCGAACACTTAACAAAGCGGTGCCGCAAGTAATTGCTTGTTTGTCGGGCAAGGGGATTTCTGCTGCATGAATCGATGATGTAGATTTCAGTAGAGTGGCTTGGGTGTATTCGATACGAGAATAAATTGGCAGGGATCTCGCCCGCGCAATAGATGAAAATATCCGGTTTCAAATACGTGCGATAGTATTTTGACTGAACTGCGCTTGTTTATTTCCGGAGGATGAGTAGATCTCATTGTATTCGCACTGGCCGCGCAGAATACGTAATGCCATTTGTGTGCGACGTTGTTGATGAGCCAGTATGACGCCATTAATTTGGTTTTGTGTTGAACAGGCTTGACTTAAGTTGACGATTTTATCCCATGTGCGGAGTAGCTCAACGATGGCGTTTTTAGATACGTGGCGAGATAAAATCTCCAAACTGGTTTTTCCAAAAGGAAGCTGATGCTTTTCAAGCAAGCCTCGGCGCAGAGCTTCCTGCTGCTCAATCTGCAGGGATAGTTTTTCTTTGTGTTTTGCCAGGGAAGCGATGTTATCGTTCTGGTTTTTTATCAAGGCAAGATGTTCCTGTTGCAGGAGGTCTTGCATTTCTATCAGTCGCTTGACCAATAAAGTAAATATAGTGTGTAACTGAGAAGCAATTTCATGTTCTGACATGGTGATTCATGCGCTAAAGGCCAGCTTCGAAATTCATCATCTTGTCTGCCACCCGATCCGGGTTAACCTGGTATTCGCCGCGCGCGAGCGCATCCCGTACACGGTCCACTCGTGTTTGATCAACTTCCGGCTGTTCGGTCAGCTTATTCTCAAGAGACTTCAGGCGTGCCGCCATATCAGTGAGACTGACTTTATCTTGTCCGGATTGGCCAGCTGTCTGGGTGCGGGAGGTAGTGTTCGCGGCGTCACGGCGAATCGTCTGTACCTGTTTTTCATTGGTCTGCTGGCTGCGACCCGAGTTTATCCCGCTGATATCATTTGCCATGCGCTATTTCCTCCTAACGTACTGATGCACGTTGGTTATCGGCGGTTGCTGAAAAAGCTTTAGTGGACATCATTTACCTCATTGAATACATTTACATTTTCACCCTAACGGTGGCTGAGGCGATGACCTCGGCATGAACTTCACGACCGCTGCGGGCGTTTTGAACGCGTATCATTTGGCCCTGATGGCCATCCATTAAAGCAACTCCTTGGACACGAATAACAACACCTTGGTATTGTGCTTCAATCGTGATAGCAGCGCCACGTTGTACCAGACGTTTGGGTTGTAACATGGAGGGGGTCAAGATGGTGTCTTTTGACACCGCACGACGCAGTACCATGCCGTCAATTTCCGCCATGGTATTAAAGGCACCTGCATGCATGGCGGATAATTCCTGGCGTGACAGGCTCAAATCGTTGGTGTGCAACTGGGTATCCTTGGCAAATGCCTGACGGGTCATGACGACATTGGCAAAGGCACGAATGTGTACGGGGATTACTATTTTCCAGGAGACATTACTGCCGCATCGCAGGCCGATCAGAGTTGTGCCATAACGGGTATTGGGATCGGGTAGATAACCTTCGGGTGTCTTATTGCACTTTGGCAAACGTAAGCGTTGATCCAGATAGCCAAACTTGATGTCTAGTTCATACTCTTTGCCCAGTTCGCGCTGGATGAACTTTTCCGCCGTTTGCAGCAACGTGCCAGTTGTTTCGATATCAACTGTCGTTGTGGCCAAAACGGTTGGAGAGTGGCAAAAGATCGCCAATAGCCCGGCAAGAACATGCCCTCGATGTCCTACCCCTATCGCTGTGCTGTATGGTTGCATAGGTTTTCAGTGTCAATAAAATACTTACAAAAGTGGTGTGCAAAGGGCATGCCAGTGCTAATAGATTAAGCAATTTATAAATAACGCCGATAAGTATCCTGATTACTACACTGGGAGTCAGCTATGGCAGGCGTGATTGATGGGGTCGACCAGCGCACGAAGTTGGTCGGAGAGAACCGATTTGAACTTTTATTATTCGGTTTGGGAAGCAGGCAAAAATTTGGCATCAATGTCTTTAAGGTTCAGGAAGTGATTCGGTGTCCACCTTTAACATCAATGCCCAAGGCAAGCTCGATAGTCCGAGGGATTGCCAACATGCGTGGCAAAACGATTACCATCATCGATTTGGCCATGGCGATTGGCCTTCCGCCCATTCGTGAAGTGAAAGATCAATATGTGATCGTGACTGAATATAATCGCTCCACTCAGGGCTTTCTGGTTAGCAGTGTGGACAGAATTATTAACATGACATGGAAGGAAATTTTGCCACCACCAAAAGGGGTGGGTAAGGACAATTACATGACGGCGGTCACCAAGGTGGATAATAAACTCGTCGAGATTATCGACGTTGAAAAAGTCTATGCTGAAATGATGCGTTTGCCAATTGAGATTAAGTTTGAGGCACCAATTGAAAAGGAAAAGGCCGACAGGATCAAGGTACTTGTTGCCGATGATTCTGTTGTTGCGCGCAAGCAAGTCAGGTCAACGTTAGAAAAGCTCGGTTTGGGGTGTATGTTGGCAAAAAATGGGCGTGAGGCACTGGATTTTCTGCAGGCGGCCGTAAAAGATGGGAAACCAATTACGGATACTGTTGATATTGTCATTTCCGATATTGAGATGCCAGAGATGGATGGTTATACGCTGACGACGGAGATTCGCTCTGATCAGCGCCTGCAAAAATTGCCCATTATGTTGCATACCTCGTTAAGTGGCACATTTAATACAAGTATGGTTAAGAAAGCGGGGGCAGACAAATTTGTTGCAAAGTTTGATGCGGATGAGTTGGCGAAAGAGTTAAAACAATTGTTGCAGTCGAAGGGTTTGTTGTAGATGGGGTCCGGCGCGAGTATATCTATTTGCGTCGATAACTTTTCATCATGGATGTAATCGTCAACGCACGGAAGTATTATGCTGTGACTGAACATTTGCTGTCTAAATCATTATATGAAGATTTCCGCCGATTCCTGGAGGATGCCTGTGGTATTGTGCTGGGTGAGAATAAACATTATCTTGTCACCAGCCGGTTAAACCGGCTTACCCAGGAGTTCTCTTTTCAAACGTTAAGCGATCTGCTCACTGCCTTGAAGGCGGACAAAGATAAAAGACTAAAAGAACGGGTCATTGATGCAATGACAACGAACGAAACCAGCTGGTTCCGCGACGTGTATCCGTATGAAACACTCAATGAAAGCCTGTTGCCGGAAGTAGCCGCTAAAAAGCCAAATGCATTACGGATCTGGTCGGCGGCATGTTCTACCGGGCAGGAACCCTATTCGATCAGCATGACGATTAATGAGTTTCAAAGTGCACGCCTGGGGCAGTTGGCTATGCCGATAGAAATAATCAGTACAGACATTTCCGCCACCGTTTTAAACCAGGCGCGCAAAGGGGTGTACGATGAAATGAGCATATCACGCGGGCTTTCGGTGGAGAGACGTAAACGATTCTTTGTGCCAACCAGCAATAATCATTGGGAAATCATCCCTAAGATTCGTAGTAGCGTCAAGTTTACTGAAATAAATTTGTTACAAAGTTATGCGCTGCTTGGCAAGTTCGATATTATATTTTGTCGCAACGTACTGATTTATTTTTCCTCTGAGTTAAAAGGTTCAATATTGGAACGTATGGCGCAGGCGCTGAACCCGGGTGGTGTGCTGGTGTTGGGGGGTTCCGAAACCCCTAGTGGTTACTCACGCTCCTATGAAATGGTGCGCCACCCCAAGGGCGTCGTCTACCGGGTTAAAAATCGCGTCTAGATATCAATCTGATTGCCGCTTGAATACCCTGCGGCGAGTTTATACGGCCATCCTTTGCCTCCTTCCACTGTTCTCCACATCAGCCACACGCTAACGCACTGAAAAATAGCAGCATTTACCTCTGGCATGCTTGTTGCTGATTCATTCACACGAATACACAACAGGGTGACTGGCAAAATGGCTACATTTCAAAATTACTTAGGCATACACGAATCGTCATTGTACTTACAATCGCGCCGTGCCGAGGTATTGGCCTCCAATCTCGCTAACGTTGATACCCCGGCATACAAGGCACGTGATATTGATTTTCGCCAGGTATTACAGGCAGAAGATAGCGCGACAAGTAATACCTTGATGCAAACCAGTCGGACGGGACACATACAACCGGATAGTGAATTCAGTGGGGATGAATTGCAATACCGCAACCCGTATCAAGCATCGGTGGATGGCAATACTGTTGAGCACCAGGTTGAGCTTGCTGCATACAGTGACAATGCCATGCGTTATCTGGCAAGTCTGCGCATCCTCGGTGGAAAATTTAACACATTGAATACCGCAATTCGAGGTCAATAGCCATGTCATTATTTAGTGTTTTTGATATTTCCGGTTCTGCCCTGCAAGCGCAAACCATACGCATGAATACAACATCCAGCAATTTGGCCAATGCCAACAGTATCAGCAGTAGCACGGGGCAGACGTACAAGGCACGCCATCCGGTATTTGCGCCGATAATGGATGCTTTTGGTGAAGATGAAGTGAATGTAGGGGTGCGAGTCGCCGGGATAGTTGAAAGTAAGGCGCCACTGCGCAAGGAATTCAATCCGGATCACCCGCAAGCGGATGCACAGGGATTTATTCATTTGCCAAACGTGAATGTGGTGGAGGAAATGGCGAACATGATTTCTGCATCGCGGTCTTACCAGACCAACGTGGAAGTGATGAATAATGCCAAGCAAATGCTGTTGAAGACGCTGGCTTTAGGACAGTAATGTATTGTGACATGAGGATATGACAATGAATGGAATAGATAAGACTATCGATAAAACGGCCTCTTCATTTGAAAGCCTGGGGTTGAGCAAACGCGAGCCGCTGAAAAAACAACAGCTCAACCAAGACGATTTCATGAAGCTAATGATGGCGCAAATGAAGAATCAGGACCCGTCCAAGCCGGTGGATAATAATGAATTTGTTGCACAGATGGCACAATTCAGTTCAGCGCAAGGTATCAAGGAAATGAATGATTCATTTCGTACCTTAGCCACATCGTTTCAGTCGTCACAGGCGTTGCAGGCTTCATCAATGGTGGGCCGGCAAGTCATGATTCCAGGCAATGTCAGCGAAATGATGCCAGGTGGCGAGTTACGTGGTGCGGTGGAAATACCGGCCGAGACCGAACAAGTCAACGTTAAGATTATGGACAACAAGGGCCAATTGGTAAAAACCATCGAGCTGGGTAAACATGGCGAGGGGCTTGCGCCATTTACTTGGGATGGGGTGATCAGCAAGGCCGATGTCAATGTGCCGGGTTCAGTAGAGCAAAAGGCTAAAGCGGGTAAGTACACCCTGCAAGCGGAAATGTTAGTGGATGGTAAGGCGCAAGCGGCGACCACTTATGTGATGGATAAAGTCAACAGTGTGTCGCTTGGTAAAGGTAATCAAGGGGTGACCTTGAATCTGTTGAACACGGGTTCAAAGTCGTTAGCAGACATTCGTGAAATTTTATAGTAAGTAATCAGGAGAAAGTGTTATGCCATTTCGTGCAGCTCTTAGTGGAGTAAACGCCGCAGGCGAAGAACTCCGTGTTATTGCCAATAACGTCGCCAATGCCAGTACCGTTGGTTTTAAGGAATCGCGCGCAGAATTTGCTGATGTGTATGCCGCGACTGATGGTGCAGCCTCAAATGCAATTGGTTCAGGTGTGCGTCTTGATGGCGTGACCCAGCAATTTGGTCAAGGTAACATTGGGTTTACCAATAATAAATTGGATTTAGCCATCAATGGACGTGGATTTTTTGTCCTGGATGATAGTGGTTCGCGGGCATTTACCCGCGCGGGTAATTTTCAGGTTGATCGCGAAGGTTTTATCGTTAATAACGGTGGCGCAAAACTGGTTGTGAATGGTGCGGATGAAAAAGGCGCCATTACCGGGGCGGTTGGCCCGTTAAAGCTGGATCGATCGAATATCACGCCACAAGCGACTTCTTTAATTGAAGTAGGGTTGAATCTGGATAGTTCACAGACGCGGCCACCCACTGTGCCGTTTAATCCGGAGATACCCTCTTCATTTAATCATTCAACGTCATTAACCGTGTACGATTCATTAGGCGGGTCGCACCTGACAACGATGTATTACGTTAAAGGTGAGCAACCCAATACGTGGGAAATGTATACGTTGGTTGATGGCAAAGATGTTAAAGGTGCAGCGGCGGTACCGTTTCAACCGGAAATGCTGATGTTTAATGGTGCGGGCCAATTGTCTGCCATCGATGGTAAACCAGTACCACCTGGTATCGTTGACTATCCGCCATTTGCCACGGGTACTGGTTCAGAGCCATTAAAATTATCGATGAATATGTTGTCGAACTCACCGATTACCCAATTTGGTTCAAAATTCAATGTCAATGCATTAACCCAAAGTGGTTTTACCTCGGGGCGCTTGAGTGGCATTGATATCGATGATACCGGTATTGTTCGTGCACGGTATAGCAATGGCCAAACCAAAACACTGGGTCAGGTTGCATTATCGGATTTTTCCAACCCGCAAGGATTGCGCCCAATGGGTGACACCATGTGGGCGGAGAGTGCCGCATCGGGAGTTCCTTTATTAGGTACGCCCGGATCAGGTAGCTTGGGTGTCTTACAAGCCGGTGCGCTCGAAGGATCTAACGTCGATCTGACCGCGCAACTTGTCAGCATGATTACCGCACAGCGCAATTATCAGGCGAATGCACAAGTGATCCATACGGCGGATACCATTACGCAAACGATTATTAACATCCGTTAATTGAATATAAGGTAGAAATTACAATGGATCGTTCACTTTATGTTGCGATGTCCGGGGCCAAGCAAACCATGTTGGCGCAGGCGGCGAACAACAACAATATCGCCAACATCAGTACACCCGGGTTTCGCGCAGATTTGGCACAATTTCGCAGCATGCCATTATTCGGCCCAGGTCATCCGACACGCGTATTTGCCATGACCGAACTTACTGGTACGGATCTTTCTGCAGGGCCGATCAACTCCAGTGGCAATCCGATGGATGTCGCCATCAATGGCACGGGATGGATTACAGTGCAAGCCGCCAGCGGCCAAGAGGCGTATACCCGTGCAGGTAATTTCCGCCTGGGTGAAGGGGGGAAATTAGTGACGGCAAGTGGTCAGACGGTATTGGGTGAAAGTGGGCCGATTGCCGTTCCGCCAGCGAGCAAGATTCAGATCGCCAGTGACGGAACGGTTTCAATCATGGCACTGGGTGAGGAGGCCAAGGAGATGACGGTGGTTGATCGAATCAAATTAGTCAATCCACCCGCCAAGCAATTACAAAAAGGAATTGATGGTTTGATGTATTTTAGCAATGGCGGCAAAGCCCCCGCAGATGCCAACGTCAAATTGACTTCAGGCATGTTGGAAGGCAGTAATGTCAACATGGCACAGGCCTTGGTCACCATGATTGATTTGGCACGACAGTACGAGATGCAAGTCAAGGTCATGAAAGAGGCTGAACAGAATGCGGATTCGACTCGGCAGTTGTTACAAATGGCATAAATTCTGCAACTCTATAAACTACTAACGGAGTAACCCATGAATCCATTGTGGATCAGCAAGACTGGTCTTGAAGCACAACAGAACCGACTGGCGGTGATCAGTAACAATCTCGCCAATGTAAATACCACTGGATTCAAACGTGATCGCCCGGTATTTGAAGATCTGATTTATCAGAATATTCGTCAACCGGGTGGCCAGACCAGTCAAGACACGCATTTGCCTTCTGGTTTGATGTTAGGCACGGGTGTACGCACGGTGGCAACACAAAAAATACATAGTCAGGGCAATGTCCTGCAGACCAGTAACAAACTGGATGTGGCGGTACAGGGTCGTGGTTTTTTGCAGGTATTAAGACCCAGTGGCGATATTGCCTATACCCGCAGTGGTGCACTGCAGATCAATGCAAGTGGGCAACTGGTCACTGCTTCAGGTTATCAGATGCAACCACAAATTAATATTCCTGGTAATGCCAGCTCGGTAACTATTGGTTTGGATGGCATCATCACGGCAACCGTTCCTGGCAGTGCTGCGCCACTGAATCTAGGCACGTTGCAATTATCCGATTTTGTCAACCCCAGCGGACTACAACCGATGGGTGAAAATTTATTTATTGAGACCGCCGCCAGTGGTGCGCCGCAAAACGGCAATCCGAATTCAGGCAGTTTAGGCAGCCTCATACAAGGTGCACTGGAAAGTTCCAACGTTAATATCGTCGAGGAACTGGTGGGTATGATTGAGGCGCAGCGGGCGTATGAAATGAATTCCAAGGCCATTGCCGCAGTGGATCAAATGTTGCAATACACCAATAACCAACTTTAACAACTGACAGCAACCATGATAATTCATATCACGACCATTAATCAGCCTGTCAATACATTGTGTATTGTACTCATGTTATTGGTAATAAGCGGCTGTGTAAAAAAAGGTGCCACCAAAGATGCTACCTATGAACCTGCGAAGCCAAAGCAGGAAAAGCTGGCCTATAAATTTAATGGCGCCATTTATCAGGAAGGTATGGTGGTTGGCCTGTACGAAGATACGACAGCCCGCCATGTGGGTGATGTGTTAACGATTAAATTAACGGAGCGTGCCTCAGCGGTTGCCCATTCAAACACCCGGGTGGAAAAAGAACAAAAAGTGGAAATGCCACCTCCCAAGATTGCGGGTGATAAAGTTACTAAGGATGACAAGGAAGTGCTCAATAACGAGGTGAATGCAGGGCGTGATTTTAAAGGCAGTGGCGCCTCGGATCAGGCACACAGTTTTGATGGCAATATTACCGTGACGGTTGCGGAGGTATTGCCAAACAAACATCTGGTGGTACGGGGAGAAAAATTGATTGTGCTCAATCAGGCGGATGAATATATCCGTTTCTCCGGCATCGTCCGGCCGCAGGACATTGATCAAACCAATACGGTTGAATCAACCAAGATAGGCAATGTGCGCCTGAGTTATGCCGGTCAAGGCGTATTAGGTTCAGCAAATTCCATGGGACCGCTAGCGCGTTTTTTCCAAAGTCCAGCGTACCCGTATTAAGCAAAACAATTTGTCACGGCAAAGGCAGGGTATGAAAATGTTAAAGTATCATGAAATTCGCTTTGTCATTATTATTGGATTGTTATTAGTGATAGGGCTGCACACCGGATTTGTCAGAGCAGAACGCATCAAGGACATTGCCAAGGTGCAAGGTGTGCGTAATAACCAGTTGGTTGGTTATGGTTTGGTAGTTGGCCTTGATGGTACCGGTGATGGTAATGCAGCACAGACAACACAAAGTTTACGCAGCATGTTGTCGCGTCTTGGTGTGAATATTCCAACCAACGTTAATTTGCAATCAAAGAATGTCGCTGCCGTGGCGATCCATGCCGAGCTGCAAGCATTTTCACGTCCCGGCCAGACCTTGGATGTGACAGTGTCATCCATCGGCAGCGCCAAGAGCCTGCGCGGTGGCAGCCTGATCGTCGCACCGCTGCGTGGTGTTGACGGCAATATTTACGCCATCGCTCAAGGGAGTGTGGTTGTCAGTGGCTTCGGCGCGGAAGGCAATGATGGTTCGCGTGTCACCGTCAACGTCCCCAGTGTGGGCCGGATCCCCAATGGCGGCATTATTGAAAAAGCCGTGGAGACGCCGTTTGGTGAAATGCGCGAGGTGGTGTTGAATTTACGCAGTCCCGATTTCACTACATCGAATCGGATGACCCAGGTGATTAACGAAACATTAGGATCGGGTACGGCGTATTCGATTGATGCCGGTTCAATTAATGTACAGGCACCACAAGATTTGGCGCAACGCGTGGCATTTATTTCCGAACTGGAAAATATGCTGGTTGATCCGGCCGAGCCCTCCGCCCGCGTTATTATCAACTCACGCACGGGCACCGTTGTCATCGGTCGGCATGTGCGGGTATTACCTGCCGCTGTATCGCACGGCAGCTTAACCGTGACCATTACCGAAAATGCCGCAGTCAGTCAGCCTGCACCATTGGGGCAGGGACAGACCGTCGCGACGAATCGATCTGACATCAGCATTAACCAGGGTAATAAACGCATGTTTAAGCTCGACTTGGGACAGTCATTGGACGATGTTGTCCGGGCCATTAATCAAGTGGGCGTCGCACCGGGTGATCTCATCGCCATTCTCGAGGCCCTGAAGGAAGCCGGGGCCCTGCGTGCCGACCTCATTGTTATCTGAATTTGTTACTGATGCTGGCAAATATCTTGCATCGATAGCTGTAGTTATTCATCAACGTGGTGTCACATGATCAATGGATCTAACCCTGTATATACCGATTTTGACAGCCTTGTCAAACTACGTGCCAGTGCGCGCGAGAATCCGGATGCCGCGGTGCAGGACGTGGCACGACAATTTGAAAGTATTTATCTAAAAATGATGTTAAAGAGCATGCGCGAAGCAAGTTTTGGCGATCCCTTGTTTGATAGTCAGGGTGGTGAGGTTTATCGCGATATGTTTGATAACCAACTGGCCTTACAAATGAGTCAGGGTAAGGGCTTGGGGCTGGCTGAGATGTTGGTCAAACAATTACGGCAAGGAATGGCAGCGGGAAGTGCAACAGCGGCTGCAACCGATGCCAGTGTGACAGCAAAGGTACAACAATTTTCGACACCGGACGATTTTATTCAACAATTAATGCCACAGGCAGAAAAAGCCGCGCAGGAATTGGGAACCACTGCACATGTTTTATTAGCACAGGCGGCACTCGAAACAGGCTGGGGTAAACACGTGTTGCCTGATGCGGATGGCGGCAACAGTTTTAATCTGTTCAATATCAAGGCGGATTCCCGTTGGGAAGGGAAAAGTACCCTTGCTAAAACCGTTGAGTTCGATCAAGGTGTTGCCACAACTGCACACGCGGCGTTTCGTGCCTATGATTCCTACGCAGACAGTTTTCAGGATTATGTAAATTTTATTAAGTCAAATCCGCGGTATCGGGATGCTGTCGCCCATGCCAATGATACACAGGCGTATGTGAACAAGGTACACGATGCCGGTTATGCCAGCGATCCGGCGTATGCGGATAAATGGTTACAGATATTACAACAGCGATTTTCAGGTAATACCGTTCATGCCTCGGCGGATAACGCCTAAATCTTAGTGTGCGGTTAACCAAAAAATCCATGGACGGATTTTTTCATTAACCCAATTTAAGTGGAGTAACTTGTGTCAGGTGGCGATTTATTAGGGATTAGCACCTCAGGCCTGTTGGCCTCGCAACGTGCATTGAGTACGGTAGGGCACAATATTGCCAATGCCTCCACGCCTGGTTATTCCCGGCAACGGGTTGAGCTGGAAACACGGCCACCACAAATATCCGGCAATGGTGCGATTGGCACGGGGGTGATTGTTGACAATGTGAGCCGGGTCTATAACGAATTCCTGGTGTCGCAAGTTCGCGATACCACTTCATTGAGCCGGTATCTGGATAAATCCTATGAGTACACCAGCCAGGTCGATAATATGCTCGCCGATCCGCAAGGCGGGCTGGCACCGGCACTGTCTAATTTCTTTGATGCCATCAATGGGGTGGCGAACAACCCGAGCGCAACAGCATCCCGTGAAGTCATGCTCGGCGCATCACGGAGTTTGTCAGATAGATTTGCCTATTTAAATAATCGATTTGAATCAATGCGTGATGCCGGCAATAAAGATATTCGTGCAATCGTGACGGAAGTAAATCATATTGCCAATGCCATAGCGGAGGTGAATAAGGCAATCATCCGTTCCAGGGAGGTATCGGATAGCCCGCCAAATGATCTGTTGGATAGGCGAGATACACTGGTTCAGGAACTGTCGAAAAAGATCAATGTTCGCGTCACTGTCCAGGACGATGGGCGAATGAATGTGTTTGTTGGCAACGGACAGACGATTGTGGTGGGTGATGTTGCCTCGACACTGGATGTGATGCCAAATGATCAGGACCCAACGCGGCTTGAGGTGTTGTTTGTTGGGCGCGGCGGCAATATTGTCATAACCCAGTTTCTTGCTGGTGGCGAACTGGGTGGTATAACAAAGTTTCGTAACGAGGTATTAGATCAGGCGCAAAATGAACTGGGCCGTATTGCTGTTGGTGTGGCCAAAACCGTCAATGAACAGCATCATCTTGGCATGGACATGAATAATAAACTGGGCGGTAACTATTTCGTCGAGCTGGATAAGCTCTCGCCACAGGTTTTGCCAAGTACCCAGAATCAAGGCGACACGCAGATTGGCGTGGAAATAACGGATGCCGGAAAATTAACTGTCAGTAACTATCAATTATTATTTCAAAAGGGCGAGTACGAATTATTACGACTCGATGACGGCAAAGTGGTCTCGCGTTTTAAGGACTTTCCTCAGGACATAGAAACCGATGGCATCCGTGTTTACCTTGTGGGTGGTACAACAATTAAAGAAAGCGACCGATATTTGATTCAACCAACGCGACGGGCGGCGGACATGTTTCAACTGGAAGTAAAATCCGTGGATAAAATTGCGGCCGCATCGCCAGTACGGGCTGAGGCGGATATTGATAACCTGGGTGATGCCACAATTGAAGTTACAAAGATCACCGATACCTCAAACCCAATATTCACCGCATCGTCAGGCGAATTAAGCCCGCCCTATGTAGTACGGTTTGTTGATGATAGACACTTCGAATTACTTGATAATACCGGCAAGCCAATCAAGGCCAAACTGGCCGCAACCGCCGACGCACCCGCAATTTCCTTGCATGAACGCGGAAAAAATCCGGCATCTGTCGCTGAATCAGCGCAAGCAACCGACAGCGAGTCAATGCGCGTCACCGGGGCAAAAGAGTCCGAACGGCACGTGCGTGATGATAACAATAAGTCCGCAGGTGAATTAGCCAATGTGACAGAACCGATCGCTTATGACCCGCAGAAAGGTGTAGAGGTCTTGCCGATCCCAGGTGGCATCAATCAGGGTTTTTATATCCGTATTGATGGCGCCCCCAAAGCGGGTGATATCTTCCGGATAGAGTTTAATACCGATGCAACCAGTGATAATAAAAATGCCTTGGCATTAGCCCAGTTGCAGATCAAGCCGGTATTGATGGGAGGCAAGTCTGATTATGCACAGACCTATGGCCAATTGGTGTCGCGGGTGGGCAGCAAGACACACGAACTGGAGATTAATCGGCAGGCACAAAAATTATTATTGGATCAGGCCGAAGCTGAACAGCAAAGCGTCTCCGGCGTCAACCTGGATGAAGAGGCTGCGGACATGATTCGTTTCCAGAATCAATACCAGGCAAACGCGCAGGTGGTTGCCACAACCAATAGTATGTTTGACATATTAATGAGCGCCTTCAGACGGTAAGCCTATGCGTGTCTCTTCCAATCAATTTCAACAAGTTGCTATTAACGCCATGTTGGAACAGCAGGCGAAACTCAGCAAGGTTCAGCAACAAGTGGCAACAGGAAAAAAGATAACTAAACCTTCGGACGATCCCGTTGCCGCGTCAAAAATCATCAAGCTCAATGATGTCCTGAACAATATCAATCAGTTTAAGTCGAACATTGAATCAGCCCGCGCCCAGCTCACCGTGGAGGAGGGCATACTCGCAAGTGTTGGTGATGCTTATCATCGTATCCGTGAATTAGCGATACAGGCAAATAACGACAGCCAGACCAACGAGACGCGAGCATTTATTGCACAGGAAATGGAACAGCTACAAGATGAATTGGTTGGGCTTGCCAACAGCAGTAACAGTAATGGGGAATATATTTTTTCCGGGAATAAAGCGGCATTTAAACCGTTTTCACGGAATACCGAAGGCGGGGTTGATTATAACGGTGATGATGGGCAGCGCTTCACCCAAATCGGACCGCAGCGGCAGATCGCCATTAATGATTCGGGTAGCGATGTGTTTCGTGAAATTCGTGATGGTAATGGCAAATTTTCAGTGTTAGAAAGCCCAACTAACCAAGGTGACGGTGTGATTGACCCCGGTGTGGCAACGGGCAACTATACTTCAGGAACGTACGCGATTGTTTTTGATCGGCAAGTCAGCATTGATCCCAAAGAACCCTTAACCTACAGCGTTGTTGATGCACAAGGCAATGTGGTTGTGCCGCCGGGGCAGATATATCATTCCGATCAGAATATCAGTTTTGCTGGTATTCAGACGTTTATCCGTGGTAACCCAGCCGCAGGCGATTTTTTTGTGATCAGACCCAGTTTCCATCAGGATGTCTTCACTACCATGCAAAAATACATTGATGAACTGCGCGCAGGACAAGGTTCACCATCACAACATGCGCTGTTGCATAACCATACCAACCGCTTATTAAATGGTATAGATCAGGCATTGGGTCGTGTACTGGAAATTCGGGCGAACGTTGGTGCGCGCCTGAATGCCATGCAAAGTCAGGAAAGCATTAATGATACGCTGAGTATTCAAGTCAAGGAGATACTGTCGGGCGTAGAGGATCTGGATTATAGTGAGGCGGTTAGTCGTCTGAATTTGAAGTTAACCGGGTTGCAGGCCTCACAAAAGGCATTTTCACGTGTACAAGATCTTTCGTTGTTTGATTATATCGGCTAAGGCCATCTTTCGGGATACACCGTACTTTCCATTGTGGTCCGATTTCAAGGGGTTATCTTGCATTTGAGAAAGCCGCTGAGTCGTTCAGTCCCCATTCAGAAATGGTTGATGCAGTTCACAATGCCAACCACATGACAACTTTAGTGAAGTGTCAACAAGCTTGCTAAGCAGTCAACATAACGGGTAAAGTAGGCCATGTATTGGCTCAATCCAAAGTTACTATTCACCCTGGCTGTTTCCGGCTTGCTGCTGAGTTGTGGCGGCGGCTCCAGCGCCACATCGGGGGATAATAGTCCTGCTCAGGCAACCGGTCAAAGCGAAAAACAAGCGGTGGTATCCACTACCAAACAACATCCTGGCTATTATGTCGTTCTCAAACACAACAATTCACCTGGCCAGTTAGCCCAATTACTTGGACAACGAGGCTTGCAAGGCATGGTAAAACAATATGCCTGGCGTGAGGTTGAAAACAATATTGGCAGCTACGACTTTTCGCAGATCCGTGCTGACCTTGCTATCGCCGGCTCCCAGAAAAAATATTTAATTATACAGTTTGATTTATCAGCGCGAGGCACAGATAAAGTTCTGCCTGATTACCTGACCCAAGACTATGTGTTGTCAGCGCAGCCAGGGGTGCCGGTGTTGAAGGTTTGGGACATGTATGTTATTGATCGGCTAAACCTGCTCTATGCAGAATTAAGCGCGCATTTTGATCATGAGATGTATTTTGAAGGTGTAGTGATTAAAACGCCTGATATTCAGCTCAATGAACAAACCAAAACCAAGTATGCCTATAGCGAGGAGGCGCATCGTGCTGCTCTGATTCAGTTATTAAGCACGTCCAAGACGGCCTTTGCTTCATCGAAGGTATTCTGGTCGATAGCCGCCGGCATGAGTAATTCCAAAATGAATAATGATATTGCCGCCGTGGTTGGCGCACAGGGCGTGATATTGGGCGGTGCAGAGTTATTACCGGATCACAATGACTGGGTTGCGGTTTTCGCCCCCTTCTATAAAGCATTCAAGGATCGTGGCTTATTATTTAGTGTTGTCGGACAGTCGGGTTATGCCCATCCCCATGCCGACCCTGCACTCAAAGTAAAATATTGGACCCTGCCATCGCTTGCAGAACATGCAAAACAACAGCTCGGCGTCAGCTATCTTTTTTGGGAACAAAAAGTACTGCGCGATCCCGCTGATTCCTATCAATGGAGTGATGTGGTACCCGTGCTGGAAGCGGCGTCACCGCGATAGTGAGTTTGCCGGTTAAAATTGTTCGTCACTGTTTCTTGTCCAGCCCTGCACCTCTTACTCGTTGTATGTGAGCCTGATCACATGAACGCTTTCAGCACTGCCCCAGAAATCGATTCGCCATGCAACCGCGTTAACGCATAAAATATCATCATTATCAATCAGTTATGGCACATTTAAAATGCGACGCTATCCAGGTCGTTTTTTTCCATCACCTATAAAGCAGGCTTACCCCCGGACGCTACTCAATTCGGCAGCGGTGAATACGCCACTATTCGGGGTATATCCGCTAAATTTAATCCCCATGCACAATCGCTATTTGTGCTGGGACAAGAGATGAGAAGGAGTATAGCGTCATGCCTCAAGTCATTAACACTAATACCATGTCGCTCAATTCGCAACGTAACCTCAATACTTCGCAAGAGGCATTGAAGGTTTCACTGCAACGGTTATCTTCGGGTTTGCGCATTAACAGCGCAAAAGATGACGCGGCAGGCTTGGCGATTTCAGAGCGTTTTACTTCGCAAATCCGTGGTCTGAACCAGGCCGTGCGAAATGCGAATGATGGCATTTCTTTAGCACAAACCGCAGAAGGCGCGTTGTCAGAAACCGGCAATATCCTGCAACGTATCCGTGAGCTGTCTGTGCAATCGGCGAATGCCACAAATTCAGCGTCAGATCGTCAAGCGCTGCAAGCAGAAGTTGGACAGCTGGTGCAGGAATTGGATCGTGTCGCAACTAATACGGAATTCAACGGCCAGAAACTCCTGGATGGAACATTTGGTACAGCGGCTTTCCAAGTAGGTGCCAATGCCAATCAAACGATTCAGACCACGACAAATAACTTCCGTACGGCACAGTTTGGTAACCATCGTGTCGAAGGCATGGCAGCCTCAGCGGGCCCAACCAATCGTTATGCCACGGGTGAAATCCTCACAGTTGCAGGTAGCTTAGGCACGCGTCAAATCCAAATTGAAGCGGGTAGCAGCTCCAAGACGGTGGCAGAGAAAGTGGCAGCGCTGACCAATGAAACCGGAGTAGGCGCGTATGCACGCACCGAAATGGGAGTTTCGTTCAGTGCGTCAGGCTCGTACACCCTTGATATTCAGTCTGACAACAAACAGGCCCAATCCATTTCATTTACCTTGGCAGGGACCGAAGGTAATGATGGCTTATCCGCAGCAGTCACCGCGTTCAATGATGTGTCATCCAAGACGGGTGTCACCGCGCGTGTCAGCGATGATGGTCGAGGCATTAAGCTGGTCAACAATACCGGTAACAACATCATGCTGAGTGATACGGTTAACCCAAATTCGGGCAATATCACCGTGGGTGGTTCCGCGACTGGTGGTGGTGCCGTGTTAGGTGCCGATGGTTCGATGGATGTGGCCGTCGTCAGTGGTCAGGTTGTCTTTGATTCGGATAAGTCTTTCGGTGTAACAGGTACGGCTGGTGTGTCAGTTATGATGGCACAGGAGGCATCACACCTCAACGCTGTGCAGGACATTGATATCAGCACGGTAGATGGGGCTAACAAGGCAATGGCCATTGTGGATTCCGGATTAAATACTGTGAATGCACAGCGCGCCAAGTTTGGTGCTATTCAGAGCCGGTTTGGTTCGACGATTGCGAACTTGTCGACCAATTCTGAAAACCTGACTTCTGCCCGGTCGCGTATTCGTGATGCTGACTTTGCGCAAGAAACTGCCGAGCTTACTCGTGCGCAGATCTTGCAACAGGCTGGTACAGCCATGTTGGCGCAGGCGAATGCTTCTCCGCAGAATGTCTTGTCGTTACTGCAATAGGCTAACGAGCCATGATGTGGGTTTGTTTCCCCACTCATTGACCAAGAGAGGTAAGAGGTTATGGCAAATGACACCATAGCAAGCATCACCTCGCTGGTAGGTACGAGTAGCGGCAGTAGTAGTGAGATGTCTGTTTCCCGGGTAAGGGAGGTCGAAACGGCAATGCCAGGGCGGCAAATTCCTGCCATCGATCATGCAGAAGAGCTGTCCAAAACACGGGCAGCGGCGGCGGAACAGGTACAGGTCTCACGCGCGGCGTTCGAAAGAGTTGTCAGCGAGTTACAGAACTATGTACAAAAGACGCAACGAAATCTGGATTTTTTTGTGGATGACCGGAGTGGACGCGTCGTAGTAAAAGTAGTGGATGCTACAAGTGATGAGGTTATCAGGCAAATACCGAGCGAGGAGATGTTGTCCGTGTCTCGGCGGATACAGGAGTATCTGGATGGGCAGCAAATTGAGGCTAAAGGGATGTTATTGGAACTCAAGGCATAAGGATGGTCTTGGATTTGCATTGTAACCAGTGAGCCGGCCCCCTCCGGGGTCGGCCATCATTTACCTGCTTTGCGTGAGGAAAGAAATGCCAAGCATTAGCGCCACGGGAATAGATTCCGGCTCAGGGCTCGATGTTAATGGACTGGTCAGTAAACTGGTGGGTGCAGAGCGCGCGCCGGTGGATAACCGATTAAATCGGCAAGAGGCGCAGATTCAAGCCAATATTTCGGCCTTAGGCACCTTTCGTGGTGCCCTGGCGGATTTTCAAGGGTCATTAAAAACACTGCGTGACAGCACGGATCTGCACAAAGTATCAACCAATTCCAGTGATGAGGATATCCTTGCGGTGACGGCGACGAATGGTGCGCAACAAGGCAATTACCAAATAGAAGTATCACAATTAGCGCAGGCGCATCGGCTCACATCGGAAACATTTTTATCCGACATTGAACCTATCGGCACGGGAAATTTAAGTTTTCAGTTTGGACGCGTTGATCCCGCCACCAACCGTTTCGATTTAAATAAGGATGCCAGCGTTAAAAGCATCCAGATTACAGATAACAACAGCTCGTTACGTGGCATCAAAGAATCTATCAATCAAGCCGGTATGGGGGTACGTGCCACCATTGTTAATGATGGGCAGGGGTTCCGCTTAGTCTTCACCGCAGAAGGGACCGGGGAAATTAATTCACTACGCGTGTTGATTAACGATGATGGCGATGTTGCGGATAAAACAGGTTTGTCACGATTGGGCTATGACCCGGTGCGATTGGATGGCAAGGGGATGCATCTGATCGAAACGGCGCGAGCACAAGACGCACGAATTAATATTGATGGCATTGAGGTTATCAGTCCATCTAATAAAATTGATGGCGCAATCGAAGGGCTGTTGCTCAATATTAAAAATGTTACCAGCAACGAGCCCGTGCAGGTCAAGGCTGATTTTGATCAGGATGCAGTCATCGAATCGGTGCGGGGGTTCGTAAACAGCTATAATGCGATGAATGACGTGATTAAATCGGTTGCAGGATATGACCCGGCCACCAAGCAAGCGGGCCCTTTGGCGGGTGATCCAACCATTCGTGGTGTTACAGAACAGATTCGCCGCCTGATGGGGGCCTCTTTCGCTGAGATTAATGAAGAATATGTGTCATTAGCCAGTCTTGGTGTTGATACACAAAACAATGGAAACCTGTTGCTCGATGAAAACAAATTACGTGACGCGATAGAGTCAAATTTGCTTGAGGTTGAACAGGTGTTTGCCAAAGCGGGTTCCGCCAGCGACACGCTGGTTAAGTTTATCAGCGCGCAGAATGAAACCAAAATGGGTGCTTATCCATTGCGGATTACCCAGTTAGCCACCCATGGCTATTACATCGGCGATGCATCCGGTACTTTGCGTAATCGGGATATTGCGGAGGGAAATAATCAACTGGTGCTAAAGGTCGATGGAGTCACCTCCTCACCGGTGACACTTCCGGCGGGTATGTATAGCGATGGTCGGCAACTGGCGGTGGAACTGGAGCGGCAAATAAATAATGATGATGCGCTCAAACGTGAAAAGGTGAGTGTCAGTGTTAAATTTGTCGTGGATCAATTTGTCATTCAGTCAGCGCGGCTTGGTGGACAGTCGCGCGCTGAAATTATCTCCGCTGATCCGGCTATTCGTGCCCTTGGCCTGGATCCGGCCGCCGGTATTGACGGTATTGATATTCAGGGGACGATGGGTGGCTTGCCTGCGGATGGCAGCGGTAATCGCTTAACGGGTCGCGGTACCGCGGCAGGCTTACAAGTGGAAGTGTTGGGCGGTAAAGCCGGTGCGCGCGGTGATGTCTTTTTTTCACGTGGAGTTGCAGAACAGCTCAATGGAATCCTGGACGGCTTTTTGTCAAAGGAGGGGATTCTCACCACACGGGACAAGGGTTACAACACTCGGATTAATGATATTGGAAAACAACGAGAGCAATTAGAGCGTCGTTTGGCAGTTTCGGAACAGCAGTTATTACACAAATTCTCATCGTTGGATGGGCTATTGGGCAAGATGCGCAGCACCAGTGATTTTCTAAGCAGTCATTTGACAAATTTACCCGGTGCCCGCAGTTCTGGGTCGGGTAATCGAGGCAGCTGATTTTTCTAACAAACAGGTAATACAGGAGCACAACATATGAATATGGCTAAACTGCATAGCGCAGTGAAACAATACAGCCAGGTAGGCGTGGCCTCGGGGGTGGAAGCATCAAATCCACACCGATTGATCAATATGCTCATGGATGGCGCTTTGGAAAAAATGGCCATGGCCAAAGGCTTCATGGCACGCAAAGACATCGCCCACAAAGGCAGTCACATCAGCTGGGCGATTTCCATACTTGACGGATTGCGCGCGAGCCTGGACAAAGAAGGCGGTGGCGATATCGCCACGAATCTCGATGATCTTTACGATTACATGGGACAGCGTCTATTACGTGCCAACGCAGAAAATAATCCGGACATCCTGGATGAGGTCATCTCGCTCATGCGGTCTATCAAAATTGCCTGGGAAACGATCCCCGCCGCTATGCGTCAAGCGACCGATGCGAAGAAAAACGGCTAAGCAGGTGCAGTATTTATCGTTACAACAAGGTGCGGCCAAGGTGTTGCGCTTGACACAACACATGTTGGCCTCAGCGAGGATCGATGATTGGCAACGGGTAGTCTCGATTGAAACTGAGCGGCAACAATCGATTGACAGTTTATTTCGCCATCCTGAACTCACTCAGGCCCTGCCTGCCCTGGCGGGAGTGTTGCAGCAGGTGATCGAACTCGACAAGGAGTGTATTAGCCTGGGTACAACGCAGCGGCTACAATTGTCGCATGAACTCAATCAGAAAACGCAAGGTGAACGCGCCCTGCGTGCCTACATCACGCATACCTCAGCGGAATAGCCCAGCCATGATCGGGTGGTTTTTGCGTGATATAAAATCCGGGATCACACATGTCTAAAGGCCTGGTCGTTGAATTAACCTTACCCTTTCGCTGGCGTGATAGCGGACTGCCAGATTGCCGATCTGTGCAAGCCACCAATCGCGCTGTTTATGAATTGATGGCAAGTCATGAAGAAAAAACAGGTCTACATACTACCGAGCGGCAACCGCTGCACACGGAGCTTGCCCACATCGAGGCCAAACTGAGTTTGGTGTTACAGTTACTCACCCATGTTATCCATCAGCAAACCCCGCTGCCCGCTATACTGTCATTACAACTTAGCGCAAGCCATGTGGCGTGGCAGTCCACGGCAACAGCAACCCAACATTTGATCCCGGCGCAGAGCCTCGAATTAACTCTGCATCTTGAGTCACGCATACCACTGCCCGTCTATCTCTGTGGGCAAGTCGAGTCCGTGGCGACCGATGGCTGGATCTCTGTGCAATTACTGCATCACGATGAAGCAGAGGCCGATGAGTGGGAACGCTGGCTTTTCCGGCAACATCGTCGGCTGGTTGCGCGCAGCCGACACGGTAACCCCCTATAAAACAACCGACGGCTGTTGAATACAGTTGGATAAGCAAGTGTCTTGACATAAGCCCCATCTTTGATGGACGCTAGCGCTTTCTAATTAAGAGACAACATGTTGCCCAACTCACTCTGTTTAATTTACCGCGCCGGACTTTCACCCCGCGAAATTCCCCTGGCGGATGTCAGCGAGGTCATCGGTGATCCGCAAAATTTCATCTGGCTCGATATTCAATCCCCTGACAGTGGCTTGCTGGTCGCGCTTGGCGAGGAACTGAGTCTGCACGAGCTTTCTCTGGAAGACGCGCTGACCACGCACCAGCGGCCCAAGCTTGATGAATATGGCGATCATCTTTTCATCAGCAGCAAGACGTCCGTGATAGAGGCCGGCCACGTAGCGCTTGGCGAGTTGCATCTTTTTATCGGTTTGAATTTCATCGTGATTATCCGTCACGGCCCCAGTCCGGATTTCGCACGCTCGCGTGAGCGTCTGGCCCGCCAGCGTAATGGGTTCAAGCCTGGGCGATCCTCCGCGTTGTACTTCATCCTGGATGAGATCATCGATCACTATCAGCCGGTGATCGCCACGTTACACAACCGTTTCCGCGAGTTGGAAATACTCTTATTAAGCGGCGGTTTAGAGCGGCAGGATTTGGAAAAACTCTATAACGTCAAGCGTGAACTGAATAAACTGCGCGATGCCATCGATCCGATGCAAGGGGTGGTGCTCGATCTCATCCGCTTACATCCCGAAGTGGTCACCAAGGAAATGAAAGTGTATTACCGCGACGTGCATGATCATGCGCTGCGCGCGGTGGGGGCTATAGACCTGCTACGCGGATCGGCTTCCGATGCCATGCAATTTCACATGGCGACACTGACCTTGCGGCAAAATGAAGCGGTGCAGAAACTTGCCGGCTGGGGCGCGATCCTCGCCATCCCCACCGTGATCTTTTCGCTGTACGGCATGAATTTCAAATCAATGCCGGAACTGGCGTGGGCATGGGCATATCCTCTCGTGGTAATTGGCACTTTCTCCGGCGCGATGGTGCTTTACTACCGACTGAAGAAGCGCAGTTGGATTTAAGCGTACATCCCCCCAGTCCGTGCCAATATTTTGACAAGTCCTGAATCCCTGCTACGCTGAGAACTACTTCAACGTTATTAGTGGTTGTCACAGTGGGGTGACCATCGCCGTTGCGCACACAAGTCTAACAATCGAAAAGCAGGAGCCTTATGTCGATACTCTTACTCGACAATAACGACGTTCGTCGTCAGCAAATTGAATTATTGTTGGATTTTATAGATTATGAAGTAGTGGGTTCAGGCCGTTGTGATGATTGGCAGCACAGCCTCACGCCGGAGAAAGTCCCTGAAGTGGTGGTGCTTGGCGATTGCCAGGATCGCAGTCAAACCATTAAAACCATCGTGGCTATCAAAAAACAGCTAGGTGAGATTACCCCGGTGTTATTGTTGTCAGAACAGCGTGACAAAAGCCAACTACCGCAAGAGCTGGCGACGGTGATCGTCAATGTGGTGGAGCTGCCGGTGAAACACCGGCAATTGATCCATGCCTTGCATCTGGCGCAGGTATATCGTGAATCCCAATCGGGATCGAGCACTTCCACGCCGATGTTATTTCGCAGTTTGGTCGGCCACAGCCGTACGATTTCACAAGTGCGTAAATTGATCGAAAAGGTGGCGGATACCGACGCGAATGTATTGATCCTGGGTGAATCGGGAACGGGTAAAGAGGTGGTTGCCCGCAATTTACATTATTACTCGTCACGCCGTGACAAACCCTTTGTGCCGGTTAATTGCGGGGCGATTCCAGGTGAATTATTGGAAAGCGAATTATTCGGCCATGAAAAGGGTGCCTTCACTGGTGCGATCAGTTCACGTCAGGGCCGCTTCGAGCTGGCGGAGGGCGGGACTCTGTTTCTGGATGAAATCGGCGATATGCCCTTGTCGATGCAGGTCAAAATTTTACGGGTGATACAGGAACGCGTTTTCGAACGCGTCGGCAGCAATAAGAGTATCCGGACAAATGTGCGTATTGTCGCGGCGACGCATCGCGTTCTGGAGGATGAGATTGAAGCTGGCCGTTTTCGCGAGGATTTGTATTATCGGCTGAATGTGTTTCCCATTGAAATGCCAGCGTTACGGGATCGCGGCGAAGACATCCCCCTATTGATCAAGGAACTGGTCACGCGCATGGAGCATGAGCAACGTGGTTCCGTGCGGTTAACCCCCTCTGCCAGCACGGCATTGACGCATTATTCCTGGCCGGGCAATGTCCGTGAATTATCAAACCTGATGGAACGCCTGATTATCATGTACCCGTATGGTGTCGTGGATGTCCGTGACTTGCCAGAGAAGTTCCGTGGTCATCTCGCCGAGGCCACGGAAACGGATGAGCAGGACGCCGAGCCCGCATCGTTCACTCCCAGCGAAACATTGCCCAGTGCGATGCGTCTGCCACGTGCCGGTCTGGATTTAAAAGAACACTTGAATCAGCTCGAGTATTCTTTGATAAAACAGGCCTTGGACGAAGCCGAAGGTGTGGTGGCGCACGCCGCCAAGCGATTGCAAATGCGGCGGACCACCCTGGTGGAAAAAATGCGCAAATACGGTTTCACCCGTCACGAACAGCTGTCAGAAATTTGACCTAAGTAATACCCGGTACCACTAACACATTGATCGAGTTGTAGAAAATATTCGGGCATGCTTCTTGCTGAACGTTGTCAGTCACTCACTGATAAATGAAACCGGCAGGCTTAGCATGACTCAATCCTCTCCGCTTACCGCATCGGCGTTACAAGACGCCTTCACGACGTTTAACCAATTGTCCGCGCAATTGGCGGGTTCTTATCAGGCATTGGAACACCGCGTATTGGAATTGAATGATGAATTGGCCAAGACCCACGATGCACGGCTGCGCGAGTTAACCGAAAAAGAACGTCTCGCCCAGCGCTTATCCACCCTGTTTCAAGTATTGCCCGGTGCAGTGGTGGTATTAAATGGCAGCGGTTGTATTCAGGAGCATAACAATGTCGCCAAGGAACTACTGGGTGAACCATTAACCGGTGCGATGTGGTTGGATGTGATCCAACGCGCCTTCGCGCCACGACCAGATGACGGGCATGACGTGTCTTTAGTGGATGGTCGTCGCGTCAATATCGCCACCTGTCCCATGCTGAATGAACCCGGCCAGATTCTCTTGCTTACCGATGTCACACAAATGCGTGCACTCCAGGATCGCCTGGGTCAACAACAACGCTTGGTGGTAATGGGGGAAATGGCAGCGGCGTTGGCGCATCAAATCCGTACGCCGCTGGCGTCGGCATTGTTATATACATCGCACCTGAAACGCCCGGATTTACGCGTGGATGATCGCGAGCGGTTTAGTGAGAAGGTACGTTCGCGTCTTGCGCACCTGGAGCGGATTGTGAATGACATGTTGTTATATGCCCGAAGTGGTAACGCAGGTGTTGAAGAAACATTTAACCTGCAGGAATTGTTGCAAGACCTCGAACACATTATTGATGCCCAGGTCCTGCAGACCAGGACACATTTTCAGTGGCAGGACCAAACCCAGGGCGTGACCTTATTTGGTAATCGACAAATGTTGGTGAGTGCCTTGGCCAATCTGGCCGTGAATGCGATGCAAGCCATGCAGCAGGGTGGTCGTTTGCAAGTGACGGCGCGTTGCGCAGATCAGCAATATATCGAGATACTGGTTAGTGATAATGGTCCGGGCATCGCCGCGACGAATCTGGAGCATATTTTTGAGCCGTTTTTTACCACCCGTAGCGATGGTACAGGACTGGGGCTGGCCGTGGTGCGTGCAATCACGCATGCGCATCGTGGTGAGATCAGGGTCGAATCTCACCTCCGGCAGGGCACAACATTTATTTTGCGGATACCGGTGCTGCAAGCACAGATCATGACTGCGGATGCTACACCGGAAATTGGTTCGTTGGTAAAACTAAGCCGAGTTGGTTAAAAAGAGGTGACTATGACTGTGTCTACAATAATGGTGGTTGAAGATGATAATGAATTACGTGAGGCATTGTGTGAGACATTACAATTGGCGGGTTTCGCGGTAGTAAAGGCAAAAGATGGCATTGATGCGCTACAGCAGGTAACAACAGCAGCAGTGAATTTAATTATTAGTGACATCCAAATGCCCAACATGGATGGTCAGTCGCTGTTAAAGAAACTCAAGAGTGTTTATCCGGATATTCCGGTCATGTTGATGACCGCCTATGGCACGATTCAACAAGCGGTGGATGCGATGCGCTTTGGCGCAGTGGATTACATGGTAAAGCCATTTGAGGCGGAAGTCCTGGTGAACATGGTGTCGCGTTATGCGACAACGGCGGTGCAGTCGAACCTTGAGATCATCGCGGCCGATGAAAAATCACATGAATTATTTCAGGTGGCAAAACGGGTTGCGCAAAGTGATGCCACCGTGATGATTACCGGTGAGAGCGGCTCGGGTAAGGAGGTTGTGGCGCACTTTATTCACGATCATTCTTCACGCGCCGAACATGCCTTTATCGCCATCAACTGTGCGGCGATTCCGGAGAACATGCTGGAAGCCACCTTATTTGGTTATGAAAAGGGTGCTTACACCGGTGCCTACAAGGCAAGCCCCGGCAAGTTTGAACAGGCCCAGGGCGGTACCATCTTGCTTGATGAAATTACCGAGATGGATCTGGGGCTACAGGCCAAGCTACTGCGTGTTTTGCAGGAACGCGAAGTGGAACGATTAGGCGGAGGTAAAATGATCGCGCTGGATGTGCGGGTGATCGCCACCTCTAACCGTGATGTGCGTGCCTATGTAGCAGAAGGCAGTTTTCGTGAAGATCTATTTTATCGTTTGAATGTATTCCCGTTACAAATACCCGCGCTGCGAGAACGCAGTGACGACATTATTCCGTTGATGGAACGTTTTCTTGAACGGCATTGCCGACTGCAAAAACGCACCGTGCCAACGTTAACCGAGGCCGCCCGCGACAAGCTAATCGAACATCTATGGCCGGGTAATGTCCGGGAATTGGATAATGTCGTGCAACGTGCCTTAATCTTACAGTTCGGCGATATATTAGAGCAGCAGGACGTTCACTTTGAAGTGGCCAAGACCAGCATGAACGGTTTTATGGATACTGCAAGTGGCACGACCGTAACTGCTCAATCGGTTAAACCGGAGGGTGCCGATTCATTAAATGATGAACTGAAACAGCGCGAATGGAACGTTATTGTTACTGCGATTAAATCGGTCAATGGCAGTCGCAAACGCGCAGCGGAACGTTTAGGGATCAGCCAGCGCACCTTACGCTACAAACTGGCGAGGATGCGTGAAGCAGGGGTTCATATACCGGAACGGTTTGCGTCAGAAACACTTTAGTTGCGGAGTAAGAGCAAATGGCAAATACAATTAACACCGACACCTTACTGATCCAGATGCGGGCGATGGCTGCACAAGCTCAAGGCAAGAGCCTTGCTGTGGAATCAGCCGTGCCGGGCTCGGCATTTACCGATGTATTAAAAAATGCAGTCAATGCGGTGCATACCCAGCAACAGCAGGCTGATCAATTAGCGGAGGCATTTCAAAAAGGTGATCCCAATATACAAATGGCGGAGGTGATGGTGTCGTTACAAAAGGCGGGTATCTCCTTTCAGGCGATGGTGGAAGTGCGTAATAAGCTGGTGTCTGCGTACCACGACATCATGAATATGCCCGTTTAGCAATAATTGAGTTGGATAGAGGAATAACATGGCGAACGATCTGGTAAAACCCGACAAGATGAATACTTCATTTAACGGTATGACGCAATTACCGATTGTGCGTCAGCTGGGTTTGTTGATCGGCCTTGCGGCGAGCGTCGCAGTGGGCGTGGGTGTGGTCTTGTGGTTACAAAAACCTAACCTTACTGTGTTGTTTAACAATGTTTCGTCGCGCGATGCGGGCGAAATCACCAAGCTGCTGGAGCGCGATGGTATACCGTACAAGATTGATACGGATAATGGAATGTTACTCGTGTCGTCGGCTAAGGTTCATGAAGCACGGATGATGCTTGCAGCGCAAGGGTTACCGAATAACAGCGGCAGTGGATTTGAATTGATAGATAAGGAACAAGGATTTGGTACCAGCAATTTTGTGCAGACCGCACGTTACCAACGCGCACTCGAGGGTGAGTTGGCGCGAACCATCATGTCGATGTCCGCCGTGCAAAATGCGCGGGTGCATCTGGCGTTGCCAAAAGAGTCGGCCTTCATCCGGGATCGCCGTAAGGCCAGTGCCTCGGTGTTAGTTGAAATGTCATCGGGACGGCGTTTAGAAGACGAACAGATCGCCTCGGTCATGCACTTGGTCGCCTCCAGTGTGCCCAACATGGAAAGTGATCAAGTTACGGTGGTGGATAATAAAGGACATTTGTTATCGAAAACCGATCAACAAGGCGGTATCGGCTTGTCGGCACGTCAATTTCAATATACCCGGCAGGTCGAAACTGCATTTTCTGACCGCGTAGAAAATATTCTTGGGCCCATCGTGGGCCCAGGCAAGGTGCGCGCACAGGTTACCGCCGAAATGGATTTTACCGATATGGAGATGACACAGGAATCTTTTAATCCTGATCTGCCTGCGATTCGCAGTGAGCAGCGGGTTGAAGAACGCATGCAGGGATCCAACGCTGATGGCGGGGTGCCGGGGGCATTAAGTAACGAACCGCCGGGTGCTGCGCAATCACCCGAACAGATCGGCAATGCCGCCAATCCAGGCGCTGCCGTCGCGCAACAAAGCCCGCCCTCGAAGAGCAAGATGCGTGTCACCGTCAATAATGAATTAGATCGTTCCATTGTGCACAAAAAGAAAAGCCCCGGTTCAATTAAACGCCTTTCGGTTGCGGTTGTGGTTGATCATAAACAAACCAAGAACCCGCAAGGTGAAACAACGCTAACTGCTTATAGTAAGGCGGAAATAGACAATTTTACTTCTTTGATCAAAGAGGCCGTGGGTTTTACCGCGATGCGCGGTGATACAGTCAATGTCGTGAGCGCGGCGTTCAGCCAGCCAG
>JAYSTO010000223.1:0-12664 GCA_043719675.1 Gammaproteobacteria bacterium
CAATTAAAGGTGCTATTTAACAGTCCGGCATTACCTAATCAGGGTATTTCCGTGAGCAACCGGATCACTGCAGCAGAAAAGAAACTGATCCAAAAAGACGTTATTACCGGTGAAGGCGCTAAGGTTTTTGAAAAAGTGGTTAAACGCTATGGGCAAAAAAATGACAAAACATTTATCGTCACCAATAATCAGGAATATCAGGGGATCAATATGTTACTGGAAGGCGTAATTTACGGTTGGTGAGTGATATTTGGCTCTGAATGTTGTGAAGCAGAGGCCGCGTATGCGGCCTCTTTTGTTTGCGCTGCTGAGCCGGATGATAAGGGTTGAAATAATCGGTATGGTATCGGTGATACAAAGCTAACAAGCCTATAGTATTGTTGGGTACGGGAAGAATCAGTCAGAATTCATCAGAATTGATATCGACGTTGTCCGAGTCACGGCATAATCCATACGCTGCCGTTGTATAGGATAGTGATTAGGCGGAACACGACAGTTATCGTGGGTTACGAATTTTTATCTACCAAAGGGGATACTCATGTTGATCAATTATCGATTGTTGCAGGCTTGCGTACTTGGTTTAGTGGTGATAACCGGTGGTTGTGATCGCGCACCGACACTGCCGGCGTTGCCAAAGCAGGATGCCAAGTGGACGGAATACATCAGCATGCATTCACCGGCACGTATTTCCAAGAACGACAAAATTCGTGTGATGTTTGTTAATGATGTCATCGCCGATGAGAAATTGGGTAAGGATGCGAGCGATGTAATAGAAGTGACACCTTCCATCAGCGGGCAGCTGACGTTTGTCACTAAGCGTGAAATCGAATTAGTACCCAAGGATAAATTACAGTCGGGACAACGTTACCGTGTGCGGCTTTACGGTGATCGCCTGAAAGATATCCCCAGTGATTTAAAATTCTTCGAGTTTGATGTGGATGTCATTAAGCAGGAATTCGAGGTTAAAATCGACGGCTTAACCACCGTGTCAGCCGCTGATGCGAACCTGACCTTGCGCGGCACGTTATTATCCGCAGATCAGGAAGAGCCAGCACAGATCGAAAAGGTACTATCGGCGGACTACAACAATAAATCGCTGGCCATACAATGGCAACACGCGCCAAATAACAAAGAACATAATTTTACGATTGCCGGGATTGAGCGTGGTAATGAAGCCAAACAACTACAATTGGTGTGGGACGGCAAACAAATTGGCGTGGACTCACAAGGCAAACACGCGATAGACATTCCCTCGATCAATGAATTTAAACTGGTGGATGTACGGGTGGTCCAGGATGCACGCAGTCATATCGAGATCCAATTCTCCGATCAACTGGATCGCAAGCAGAATCTGCGCGGCTTAATCCAGGTCTCGCAGGACAGTGCCAATCTCAATATTGAAAATAACGCCGTCAAGGTCTATCCCAAATCAGGGTTTACCGGCGAGGTGACGGTCACCATCGAACCCAGCGTACGCAATACAAAAGGCGTTGAATTGGGCGAGAAAATAATCCGTAAGGTGAGTTTCTCAAGCGAGAAGCCTCAAGTGCGCTTTGCGGGCAGCGGAGTGATACTCCCGGAAAATCAACTCCTCTCCATTCCGTTTGAAGCCGTTAATGTCAAGGAGGTGCAGGTCACGGCATTGTTAATTTATGACAATAACATCGGCCATTTTTTACAGCAAAACAAGCTTGATGGCGAAGGCGGTCTTCATCAAGTTGGCCGTTACTTATGGCGTAAAACCATTAAGCTGGACGATGCCAAGCCAAACCAGTGGCATCGTTATGCCATTGATGCCACCGAGTTATTGCAAAAACACAGCGGTGCCTTGTATCAGTTGACGTTATCGATAAATCGCGGCAATTCTATTTACACCTGTAGTGCGCAAGACCAGGCGGTGCCGGTAAAGAAAGAACAGCCGCTAAAAAATTTCGAGGATATCAATCTGCGCGAGGCCAGTAACTGGGACTATGCCGAGGAATATTACAACCCGGATTATCAACGTACTTGGGCGGATCGGGAAAACCCCTGTAAGGACGCGTATTTCCAATATGCCCAGGGCGCAAAACAGTCACGCAATTTCATGGCGTCAAACATCGGCCTGATCGGCAAATATGGCGAAGATGATCGACTGCATGTGGCGAGTACCAACTTGCGTACCGCCCAGATCATGTCGGGGGTCGACATCACCGTGATGAACTTCCAGAACCAGCCGATCGCAAAATTGAAAACAGATTCCAATGGCTTGGCCAGCGTGGATTTAGGCTCGCGTCCCTTTTATTTGATTGCAAAGAAAGACAAACAGGTCGGCTATTTAAAACTCAGTAGTGGCAACGGTCTGGCGGTGAGTCACTTTGATGTTGGTGGAGAAAAGGTATCGCAGGGAGTCAAGGGGATGATCTATGGTGAACGGGGAGTATGGCGTCCGGGGGATAATATTTATTTGACCTTTGTACTGGAAGACAAAAATAATACTTTACCAGACAATCATCCTGTCACCATGGAGTTACGCAACCCAAAAGGCCAGCTGATTCAATCCATAACCAATAGCAAACCCGTAGGTGATTTTTACACTTTTAATCTCAAGACCATGGATGATGCACCAACCGGCAATTGGCAGGCAAAGGCATTGCTGGGCGGCAGTGTGTTTACCAAAAGCCTGAAGATCGAAACAGTTATGCCGAATCGACTCAAGATCGATCTGGATTTTGGCAAGGAAGAAATATATCAAAGCGACATGCCGATCAAGGCCACGCTCAGCAGCCAATGGTTACATGGGGCGATTGCCGCAAAATTAAAGGCCGATGTCGCTGTCAAATTGGAGTCAACTAAAACCAAGTTCACGCGTAACGCGGACTTTATCTTTGATGATCCGACCCGTAAATTCCGTGGTGAACCGCAGATGTTGTTTGAAGGAAACCTCAGTGATAAAGGTGTCGTCAACTTTCAGCCCCAATTCAATTTGGGTGCTGATGCGCCCGGTAACTTATTGGCGAACTTTACCGCCCGGGTTTTTGAAGACGGTGGTGCGTTTAGTACCAGTAACAAGAGTATCGCGTTTTATCCATACGAGGAGTATGTCGGTATCCGGCTGCCCAAGGGCGATCAATCGCGTGACATGTTGCTGACCGACAAAAAACACACGGTGGAAATCGCCACACTGTCTGCCAAGGGGGAACCCGTTTCATTGGAACAGGTGGAAGTAAATTTATATAAACTGGAGTGGAAATGGTGGTGGGATCAATCCGGCGAGGCACAGGCGCAGTATGCCAACGCCAGCCTTAGCACCAGTATTAAACACGAGGTGATTTCCACGAAGAACGGCCTGGGTAAATGGGACTTTGAAATCAAATATCCTGAATGGGGTCGGTTTTTAATCCGCGCCTGTGATCTGCAAGGCAAACATTGCACCGGGCAGATCTTTTATATTGACTGGCCGGCGTGGGCGGGCAAAGCGCGTGAACAAACCGGCGTGGGTGCAAGTATGCTCAGCATCAGCAGCGATAAGGCACATTATCAAGTTGGTGACAAGGCAAAAATTCGTTTACCCGAGGCCTCGCAGGGCCGCGCCCTGGTGAGTATTGAAAATGGTGCGCGGGTGTTGTCCACCCGTTGGGTTGAGCTGGAAAAAGATAACACCAGTTTTGAGGTAAAACTCACGGAGCAGATGACACCAAACGTGTATGTGTATGTCACGCTCGTGCAACCGCACGAAAATAAAACGAATGACCGGCCGATTCGCCTGTATGGGGTGTTGCCACTCCTGGTGGAGGATGCAAAAACCAAGATTACGCCAAAGTTAAAGGTTGCTGAGGAATGGCGGCCGGAAACGGAAGTAATGGTCGAGGTGAGCGAGGAAAAAGGCCGGGCCATGACGTACACACTGGCGGTGGTCGACGAAGGGTTGTTGGGTTTAACCAACCATAAAACACCGAACCTGCATGATCACTTCTATAAAAAAGAAGCACTGGGTGTGATGACCTGGGATTTATTTGATGAAGTAACCGGTGCGTACGGTGGTGAGCTTGAACGTCTGTTATCGTTGGGTGGTGGTGACGAGGCTGACGACGCGAAAAAAGGCCGCGAGAAAAAGCGTTTCCCGCCAGTGGTGAAATTTCTCGGCGCTTTTGAATTGGGTGCGGGCGAAAACAAGAAACATAAACTCAGTTTGCCGCAATACGTGGGTGCAGTGCGGGTGATGGTGGTGGCAGGTCAGCAGGGTGCATATGGTTCCGCGGATAAATCAGTCTTTGTCCGGCAACCGTTGAGCATGTTGGCGACCCTGCCGCGTGTGATCGGCCCCGACGAAGAATTGTTGGTACCGGTATCGTTGTTCGCCATGGACAAGGATATCAAAGAAGCTACTGTCACAATTGAGACCAATGACCTGTTAGACGTTATCGGTAACAAGAGCAGCAAGGTGCAATTCAACGGTCAGGAAGAGCAGATGGCCTTTCTCAAACTCAAGGTCAAGGATGTGTTGGGTAAGGGGCAAATACGCTTAACTGCCAAGAGTGGTGCGCACAGCACGAAGTCGGAGACTTACATAGATGTGCGTAGTGCCAATCCACCCAGCACACGATATATTAGCAAAGTAGTAGCACCGGGTGAAAAATGGAGCAGCGAGGTGGTGCCGTTTGGTTTGGCGGGTACCAACCGTGTCATGTTGGAAGTGTCGGTGGTACCGCCGATTAATCTGGACAGCCGTTTGCAATATCTGATCAGCTATCCGCACGGTTGTGTGGAGCAGATCACCTCGTCGATCTTCCCGCAAATCTATTTACCAAAACTGGTCAAGCTGGGTGACAAACAGAAGGCAGACATCCAAACCAATGTGCAAATCGCGGTGCAACGCCTGCGTCAGTATCAACACAGCAACGGTGGTTTTGTCTATTGGCCGGGTTATGCGGATTTTAATCATTGGGCAAGCAACTACGCCGGGCATTTTATTGTCGAGGCACAACGCCTGGGTTACTTCATACCGCCGGAGATGTTGTCGCAATGGCTGAACCATCAACGCAACGTCGCGCAAAACTGGGTGATTGGCACGGGGCAATCTGAACTGGATCAATCGTATCGGCTGTATACCTTGGCCCTGGCCGGCAAGGCAGAGATGGGTGCGATGAATCGTCTGCGCGAAAGCAAGACGCTGAATTCCACTGCACGCTGGCAATTGGCCTCGGCCTATATGCTGGCGGGATTACCGGAAGCGGCCAAGAGTTTAGTCAAGGATGACAAATTCAAGATCGAAGACTATGCGAGTGAAGGCATGACGTTTGGTTCACGCCTGCGTGATGAGGCGATCATTCTGAACAGTCTGGCATTGTTGGGGAATTGGGAAGAAGCGAAAGGATTTGCGGATAACGTCGCCAAGGAGTTGTCAGCGGATAAATGGCACAGCACCCAGGCCGTGGCCTTTGGTTTAATGGCGATGGCCACCTTTAGCGGCAAGGAAAATATCAATAGTGAGATGGTGTTTGAACAACAGCTGGGTAACGGTGCCATGGTGAAACGCAGCACCAACACACCGATCGACCTGCAAACTCTCCATGATTTTCCGTTGCAAGGGCAGAAGGTCGTCATTAACAATCCAGGCAAACGCAACCTGTATGTCACCATCAGCAGCAGTGGCGTGGCCAAATCAGGCAATGAGCAGGAAAGTGCAAAGGGCCTGGCCCTGGAGGTGAAATACCTGGATAACAAAGGCAATACGCTGGATATTAACAACCTCGCGCAAGGAACCGATATCGTGGCGCGCATCCGGGTTCGCAATCATTCGCAGCGTAAACTGGATAATCTGGCGCTGGTGCATGTCATTCCTTCCGGCTGGCAAATTCACAATGAGCGTGTCACGCAGCAGGATGCACAGGCACCGGTCACCATCAATACGGTAAAAGAGCTGGATTATCAGGATATTCGCGATGATCGTACTTATACCTATTTTGGCCTGAAGCCCGGCGAGGAGAAAGAGATCAAGGCGCAACTCAATGCCTCTTATCTGGGTCATTATTACCTGCCAAGTATTTCAGTTGAGGCAATGTACGATGCAAAGATTCATGCACGTAGTAAAGGTTTATGGGTTGACGTGGTTAAGCAGGCAAAACCTTAAACAACGGCTGACTCAGCGTAATACATATATTGCACTCGGTTTGTTGGTGGCAGGCATCGCCTATTGGCGGTGTCTGCCTGCACCCTTGTTTAACGAACCCTTCGCCAATATTCTGATCAGCCGCCAGGGCGAGTTGCTCGCCGCGCACATCGCCGACGATGAACAATGGCGTTTTCCGGAAACCAATCAGCTGCCGGAAAAGTTTCGTCACGCCATCATTGAATTTGAAGACCGGCGCTTTGCAACACACCTGGGTTTTGACCCGCTCGCGTTTACACGGGCGCTGTATCTCAACATCAAACAGCAACGCATCGTCAGCGGCGGCAGTACGCTGACCATGCAGGTGATGCGTTTAGCACGCCACAACCCGCCGCGCACGCTGTGGGAAAAAACCAAAGAAATTGCCTTAGCGATACGTTTGGAATTAAGTTACAGCAAACAAGAGATCCTGGGTTTGTACGCCAGTCATGCGCCGTTTGGTGGTAATGTGGTTGGTCTCCAGGCGGCGGCCTGGCGCTATTACGGTCGCAGTCCCGAACAATTATCCTGGGCGGAAGCCGCCACGTTGGCGGTGTTACCCAACAACCCGGGTTTGATTCATCCCGGGCGCTCCCGTGATCGATTACAACAAAAACGCGATGCGCTGTTGCGACGCCTGCACGCGGCTGGAAAATTCAATGAGCTGGATTTATCGCTGGCATTACTGGAGCCCCTGCCCGATGCACCCAAACCCTTACCACGTTATGCGCCGCATTTGTTAGAAACATTAATGCACCGCTTCCCGCGGCAACACCGGTTTGAATCGACTTTAAATAAAACAATACAGAGCAAAGTGGAAGACATTGTTCACAGCCACGCCAACCATTTGGCATTGCAACGTATACACAATCTGGCGGTGCTGGTGGTGGACAACAACACCTTTGAAGTCCTGGCGTATGTCGGCAATAGTGTGTACCAGGACAATAGCGAGCATGGTTATGCCGTGGATATCGTGCAACGGCCGCGCAGCACCGGCAGTATACTTAAGCCGTTGTTGTTCGCACGAATGATTCAGGAAGGCGAAATATTACCGAAGACCTTGATCGCGGATCTGCCCACGCAATACGGCGGCTACATGCCGGAGAATTTTGATCGCGACTATCGCGGCGCGGTACCGGCACAAGTCGCCCTGGCGCGATCCCTCAATGTCCCCGCCGTGCGCATGTTGCGCGAACACGGCGTGGATCGCTTTTATGATTTTCTGCAACACCTTGGCATGACCACCCTGCATCGCCGCGCCGATGAGTACGGGTTAACATTGATCTTAGGCGGCGCCGAAGGGACACTGTGGGACATGACTAACATGTACGCCAATCTTAGCTTTCTGGCCAAGCAGGAGAATACGACAGAGGAGTTGTTTTATTCACAATTGAAGATCCTACAGCAGCAAACAAGCAAAACCGGCAATAAGGCCGAGATCGGCACCGCCGCTGCATGGACGACGCTCAATGCCTTGATTGAAGTTTCACGTCCGGGGCAAGACAACTATTGGGAGGAATTCAGCAGCAGCCGCAAACTGGCGTGGAAGACCGGCACCAGTTTTGGGATGCGCGATGCGTGGGCCATTGGTAATGATCCGCGTTACACCATTGCCGTGTGGGCCGGTAATGCCAACGGCGAAGGCCGTCCTGACATGACGGGTGTGCTGACGGCAGCACCCGTCTTATTTGATGTGTTTAATCAACTTGAGGCCACGCCCTTTTGGTTTAACAAACCACTCACCCTGATGAAACCGGTGCAGGCCTGCAAGGACGATGGTTATCTGGCCAATGACAATTGTGACGCCGAAGAACAATGGATACCAAAAGAAAGTCATTTCGACAAAACCACGCCGTATCACCAAATAGTACATTTAGATAGTCATGGCATCTGGCAGGTGCACGGTGATTGCGAACGTGTCAGCCGCATGCAACACAAAGGCTGGTTTAGTCTGCCACAAGGCCAGGCGTATTATTATCAACGTTACCATCCCAACTATCGTCCCATCCCGGCCTTACGCCCGGATTGCCGTACACACATCGCCGCAGCAGGGGCACAGGGACCTATGGATCTGCTTTACCCGCTACCCGCTACCCGCATTTACATCCCCATTGATTTGGCCGAGAAAAAAAGCCGCAGCGTCTTTGAAGCCGTGCATGCGCGCGCCGATGCCATTATTTACTGGCATTTGGATAATCGTTACCTGAGCAAAACCCAGGTCTATCACCAACAAGCAATCGACATTATGCCGGGTGAACATGTGTTGACCCTGGTGGATGATCACGGCAATCGCCTGGTGCGGCGATTTGAGGTGTTGGGAAAGTAGCGATGGCAGCGACTATCGGCTGTGTCTTCCACGACAGAGGTGAAAGGGGCCGTCAGTTAATGTATAAGCAGCGGATTGTAATTAGGCGATGTTAATGTTACAAACTTCTTCAGGTAAAACCCAATCTCATGCCGGAAAGTTACCGTGGGATAAATAACGATGCAGAATCTCAGTAAAGAGCAGGCGCAGCGGCGTACGGATCAGATACTGGCCTTTCGCCAGGAGCTTGCACAGCTGCAAAATGAAAATATCGCCAGCCTCGACGAAGTGCAGCTACGTGCTATCTCTGATCATCACGAGTTATTGTTGCAACGGTTTACCGAGACCCTTGATGTAGATCGCACAATACAATCCAAGCAGTTGTCATTAGGAATGCGCATCGCGTCGTTGCTGGGTGCGCTGGCGTTTGCGGCGAGCGTATATTTCCTGTTTTATCATTTTTGGGGTTACTTCACGACCGTGCTACAGGTGGGTGTGCTTATCACGGCACCCATGGTTACCTACGTGGCAACCATATTCCTTGCTGCACGTGAGAGGACTGGCTATTTTTCCAAACTTTTGGCGATGATCAGCTTTGCCTGTTTTGTCCTGAACATTACCATGCTTGGACAGATATTCAATATCACGCCATCCGACAATGCCTTCCTGGCATGGGCGGCATTTGCCTTCCTGCTTGCGTATCAATGTAACGTGCGTTTGTTATTGGTGGCCGGAATACTTTGTGTGACGGGCTTTCTTGCTGCGCGTGTCGGTGCATGGAATGGCGGGTACTGGCTGGGTTTTGGTGAGCGGCCTGAGAATTTCTTACCGGCTGCGGTGGTCTTGTTTTTAATTCCATGGTGGCTGACACATCGGCGTTTTGATGGGTTCGCACCGATCTACCGAGTGTTTGCCTTGTCAGTATTGTTCATCCCGATCTTGATCCTGGCGCATTGGGGGAATGGCAGTTATTTCATGCTGAGTAATACGATGATTGAGCATACCTATCAGGTAGCAGGCTTTGTCTTGAGTGCGGCGGTGATCGCGCTGGGTATACATCGGCACTGGGCGGAGGTGGTCAATACCGCTAATGTGTTTTTTGTGATTTTCCTTTACACCAAGTTGTATGACTGGTGGTGGGAGTGGCTGCCAAAGTATGTGTTCTTTTTGATTGTCGGGATTACCGCCGTCGTCTTTTTGTTTGTATTTATGCGTTTGCGCCGCGCCATGGGGACAGGATTAGCGGGAGGTGCACATGTTACTGTTGCTTAAATCGTACCCTGGATGGTTTGGGATTGGTTTAATCATCGCGGTTAATGCCATGACATTGTCCGGCGTGGCCTATAATCGTTCCGCTGAACAAGAGATGGTCGTGACGCTAACCGAACGGGAATTGTCTTTGCCATACTATTGGCGTTATGAAAAAGAGAATAACGGGATTGGCTTGCGCGTTAATTATCGTTCAC
This sequence comes from Gammaproteobacteria bacterium, assembly GCA_043719675.1. Classification (GTDB taxonomy): domain Bacteria; phylum Pseudomonadota; class Gammaproteobacteria; order UBA6429; family Thiohalophilaceae; genus JACQBC01. The sequence goes on from JAYSTO010000223.1 coordinate 9,899, forward strand.
CTGGCCGAGGGTATGGCTATGCGTATAGCTATGAAAACGATGACCTAACTGATGCTGTCGGCAAACACTGGCTCAACCGTGAAAAATTAACAGAGTTGGGTTTTGATACCGCCGTTGCAACCGACAGCGAGGCTGGACAACGCCATTACCATAAGATGTTGCCAAAAGAAGTTTTTATTATCCTGGAGTACGATGGGGCGAGGTATCAACATGCGCTGGCACAGGCCAGACAACAACTGGAGGAAGAACGAAAAAAACTGAAACTACTCCCTGCCGACAAGCGCCAGCAAGAACGTGTTAAACACGTTGAAGAACAATTGCAACAGGAGCTGCAAGGGCGCAGCCGTTTGTTTATCATTGATGCAGGCATAGATGCAACAGCGCTACGTCAACTGTACACTGACAAAAAACAATATCTGCTTGTCAGGGGATTGGTCAGGGTGGACGCGTATAAAAAAGAAAAGGATTTTATCGTTACGGGACATATCAGCGGGATCAGTGTGGATAACGTGAACGTCCCATTGTCATTTCGAGCGACACTGGAACCGTTTCTTGATTGCGGCAGAGATTGTCCACGCCGCACGGCTGAGCCACCGCGTTACACTGTCACCATTGCTTACGGTAAACGCCATGGAACCATGGATACTGGACATCAAGCCGTATACTGAAAAAAAGCAGCACCATAACAACATGTGATGTGCAATAGGGTTTTTCAGTTCTTTCTTAAAAAAACAGCTGGTCAGCTACGCTGACCAGCCATGTATCACCTGAAGATTAACGCGAGGATAAAGCGGCTGCCGGCTTTAAGGCAATCTGACCAGCAGCCTGGGTATCGGCAGTAGTCTTCTCGGCTTTGCTGATTGTCCGGGATTGTATGGATTCTGTCGCTTGGGTGCAGTCCTCGTTCTGTTTAACGATGCAGTCCATGATCTGTTCATGCGAAAGACTGACAGAACAGGCGGCATACAACGAAGGTGATGCAAACAGTCCGGCGGCAAAAATAAACGGGGCAAAATTTTTCATATAAAACTCCTGTATATTAAAAAACACATAATCATTTATGTGCAATGGTTGTTGATTAAATAAAAACAATAATTCTAGAGTTGCGGCAAGTCTATGGTTCATCCGTGATTAGGTGGGAGCACCGCTACAACGCTAACTGCAAACCTCATCGGTGGCGCATTATAGTTATGTTGTGGATCATGATCCAGTATATCTTTCTAAATATTAATTTATCTAAGGTTATGCCAGGCGAAATTATTATTTGTAAGGTGAGTACTGTGACGTGTGTACATAATTACTTGTTGGTGCGGTAACGAACATTCATTAATGCTTTTACGGATGATATCGGCTTAAATTGCAGAGGTTTCGTACAGACAAGGCGTAAAAATGTTTTTATTTGCGGCGTAACTGAAAATAGGGATGGCAAAATTAGCGCAAGGGCAGAGTAAGACACAATCCGGACACACAATGTGTCTGGATTGTCACAATGTTGCCCGCAAAAAATAATTAAAAATATTTCCAATCCGGGTGTTTATAAAAATTATATGTGATGTAGCGTACAAAGCACCGATAAAAAAAGCTGGCCAGGGGAATGACCAGCACAAATTCTCACTTGAGGAGAGTGATGAAAAACAGAATTATTTCTGAGCCTGCAAGTCAACTATTTGCTTGGGCAGGGGATTGAGCTGTAACTCGCCCTGTTTGTTGACCACCTGATCGTCGAAAAGCTCTTTTTCCCGGATGCCGGTCGCATTTTCTTTGACGATACAATCAATGATCTTGTCATGCGGCAGGCTGACGGGGCAGTCAGCGTACAGCGCAGGGGCGGCAACAAGCCCGGTTATCAGTAGTGCGAAGGTAAATGTTTTCATGGTAAATCTCCTGTTAGTTAAAAAATCCCTGGTTAAACTCATGGTGATCGTAACGAATGTCCAGTGACATATCAGATACGAAATGTGTGCATGGACAGTTTTTTAGCAGTGCCTTATACATAAAATTGTCAAATCAGCGCGGTGCTACTCAATAAACCACAACAACAGGGCAGTGATGCCGATCATGAGGAACAAAGCGCCGATCTGTCGCGCGACATTCCCGGTTGGACGTTGACGACTCGTGCGCGTGTACAATAAAGGTGATGTAGTGTGAGGGTGGTTCATCATTGTCGTCTCCTTCCTTAGTGTTCCAAACCGGCATAAGCAGATGCCGGTGATGCTTGAAAATAACCGCCCTGCGGGTGCAGGGCGGCGTCTCGTTCCGTGAAACAGGGTAAGGCAGCGTCACTGTTGCCCCGTTTCGATGTTGCTGATAACGACAGCGACACCGCAATACCCTGCGCCCAAGATAACGCGCGACGGGTTACCGATGGGTGACACTTGCTAATTTTGGCTTGGTGGAAGCTATCCATAATGCGACGCGCGACGATATGCTCATTACTGCATGGCGTACATCGCTGTGCAGCAGTAAATGCGATTCCAAAGAGCCGTTCACGATTAACCAGTGTCATCACTGATAGTGCTCCATTGAAAACTGCGCCGGGGGGTATCGGTTACAGGCCGCAGTGAGATTGTCCAGTGTCTGACTGTCGCTGAGTTTATCGCCCTGTTTAATCGCTTGATAGACAGCGACGGTTTTGGCGGAGGGTTCAATGCCCAAATGAGCAGCCAATGCCGTGCGGCATTGATCATAGATGGCAAGTGCCTCGGCGCGCTGGCCCGCCTCGGCCAAGCAACCCATCAGGCCACGGTAACATTCCTCGGCCAGTGG
>JAYSTO010000224.1:0-2267 GCA_043719675.1 Gammaproteobacteria bacterium
ACTTGATCCCAGGCGTTATTATCCAACATCAGGCCACCGAGTACGGCCTGCTCAGCTTCGATAGAAAAAGGGGGTAACTTAATTGATTCAGTGAGCGTATCCGCACTGGTTAACTTCGGGTAGGCGCGATCGGCCATGTATCCTCCACGTATGTAACTACTTATTATGGTTTATTGTTTCACAATGCAAGTTGCTTGCAGTGCATAACGGCAGCGCTGATCAAATCCAGTCACTGTTTAGGTCAATTCGACCTCACGACGCCATGTGGCACGCTGAACTCGACTTTATACGTAATCACACTTTTACCAAGTCGCGGTACTTGAACAACGGCGCAAAACAGGCAAGTTATTCAGGACTCTGTACAGTGGCGGGGAGCATAGCAGGAAGAATACAAACAGGACAGTGGACAACCTTGTTGATAACTTGTCGACAAGTTAAAAATAAAAAACCATGCCAATCTTTTTGGATTGACATGGTCCTCTTCCAAGCCATGACATTGTTATCTATAAAGCAACAATTTTGACTTTGACCTTGCTCGTCACATCGGTGTGCAAGCGAATCGTGATGTCATATTCGCCGGTAGCATGGATCGGCCCGGTTGGCATTAACACTTCACGCTTGGCTACGCTTACGCCAGCCTCGGTCAGTGCTTCAGACACATCGGAATTTCCCACCGAACCAAACAATTTACCTTCTTCGCCAGCATTGCGTGCAATGCTAACGCTGCCTAACTTCTGCAATTGTTCTGCGCGAGTTTGGGCTTGTATCAATGTCGCGGCCAGTGCCTTTTCCAGCTCGGCGCGGCGTGCTTCAAACTTGGCTAAGTTATCCGCCGTGCAAGAAACCGCCTTCTGTTGCGGGATAAGATAGTTACGGCCATAACCGGGCTTGACATTGACCTTATCGCCCAGGCTGCCGAGATTGGCGACTTTTTCTAATAAGATTACTTCCATCGTCTGTTACCTCGTAATAATCGATCCTGATCTTTATTTATGCGCATCGCTGTAGGGCAGCAATGCAAGAAACCGCGCGCGCTTGATCGCAGTGGACAGCTGGCGTTGATAACGCGTGCTGGTACCGGTAATGCGGCTTGGGACAATTTTGCCGTTTTCCATTACGTAGTTGCGCAGCAGGTTAACATCTTTGTAATCGATTTCTTTAACACCTTCGGCCTTAAAGCGGCAGAATTTTTTGCGGCGGAAAAAACGGGACATGTGTTGCTCCTTAAATAAATTCGTATTCAGTATAATGTGACGGCTTAGGCTGCAGCGGAATCATCGCTGTCGCTGTCATACATATCACGCGAGAAATCCTCAAGTGGCCGGTCGTCATCCTTGCGCATCAAAGGTGATGGCTCGGTATCGGCGCTTTCACGCTTGATGACCATATGCCGTAACACCGCATCGTTAAAGCGGAATCCGCTGATTAACTCATCCAGGGTAATTTGTTCACACTCAATGTTCATCAACACATAATGCGCTTTGTGAACTTTCTCAATCAGAAAGGCCAATTGGCGACGGCCCCAATCTTCCAGACGATGGATCTTGCCGCCCTTACCTTCGATAGTATTGCGATAACGCTCGATCATCGCGGGGACTTGCTCGCTTTGATCGGGATGGACTAGAAATATAATTTCATAATGACGCATAGTGTTTCCTTTTGGGTTAAGCCTCCTGATAGACAGTGAGGCAAGGCGTCTCAGACAGGCTGAAACGGGTCGCCATTCTACTTGGCGACGGGTTTCTGAGCAATCCCTTTCCGCTGTCGTACCGCCTCATACAAGGCAATGCCGGTACTGACACTGACATTGAGGCTACTGACGGCACCAGCCATAGGTAATTGGGCCAGATGATCCATGTGTTGACAGGTCAGCTGGCGCAGCCCTGCACCCTCAGCCCCCATCACCACCGCCAAGGGTCCAGTCAAATCCAGTTGGTACAGGGACTGATCGGTGTTGGCATCCAGGCCCACGCACCAGATACCCCGTTCTTTGAGGCTACGCAGGGTCCGGGCCAGATTGGTGACTTGGATAAACGGCATGACCTCTGCGGCACCACAGGCCACCTTGCGTACTGTCGCGGTCAGCCCGCAAGCGCGATCCTTGGGGGCGATCACGGCATGGATGCCGGCTGCATCGGCGGTGCGCAAACAAGCACCCAAGTTATGCGGGTCCTGGACGCCATCCAACACTAATAGGAAAGGAACGGTTTCGAGCGTGTCGAGTAAGGCAAATAATTCATTTTCGTCGCCAACCGCACGTGGCGCAA
>JAYSTO010000225.1:0-12653 GCA_043719675.1 Gammaproteobacteria bacterium
CGCCATGGCCTGGGTGTGATGTCCTTGCCAAAAACAGCAGGGGCCGGACATGACCATACCCACGATGACGCTGCGCATGATGAACAGGGTACGGTATCCGGTCACACCGCTCCCGCTGCGGAAAGTGCAGTCTCAACACCTAAAAAAGCAGTTCATACCCATCTGCCAGGAACGCCCCCGCATAAAGAATAGCGCTATATTGGTGATTGGCGGAATCACATTCCCGTTGTGCGCGGACATCGGCGACTGGTGTGCGAAGCAATGCGACGCGCATGATATCGTATTCAACTCATCACGACACAATACGGATGTACACGCGCAACGGTGTCTGTTTTTGACAATGTGTTAAAGATCTCGAACTTGTGCCGTGCGGGGCAAAAATCAGACGTGCATCACATGCTGTTCCGTGCATCAGCCAATGTCTTGATCTATACTGCTTCGCAACAATGCGTTTTAAACGCTTATATAATACTCGGAGGATTGGCAGCCATGTTAGATAAGATTGATTATGCGTTTCTGAGCGAGCTGGAAGGCGGCAGTATAACAACGGGTTATGTACCCGCCGCAGGGGTAAGTAAAAGCGGGGTGACGATCGGTACCGGTTTTGATTTGGGACAGCGCAACGAAGCGGATTTAAAAAGTCTGGGCTTGCCCAGCGAACTGATTACAACATTGAAACCCTATTTGGGTAAACAGGCAAAAGAGGCGCAGGATGCCTTGGTTAAAACCCCGTTGACGATCACTGCGGCGCAGGCGGCGGATATTGATAAGGCAGTGAAGAAGGCACACGTGGATTTAATAAAACAGAAATACAACACGGCCGCCGAGAATAAGAAAAAATTTACCGATTTGCCCGCCGAGGCACAGACCGTCCTCGCTTCTGTCTCTTTCCAATACGGCACCAGTCTGGATGTGCGTGCGCCGAAATTCTGGAAGGCGGCAAAGGCACAGGACTGGCAGGAATGTATCAAGGTATTGAATAATTTTGGCGATGCCTATCCCACGCGAAGGAAAAAAGAAGCGGCCTTGTTGGGGAAAATAAAATGATCAGAAATCTGCTGGTTGTTTTCGCTCTGTGTGGTTTGCTGCTTGCCTGTCAAGGCCGGCAGGAGGGCGTGGTTGCTGGTGCTGTATACAATGTCGAGCTTGCCACTGCGTTACAGCAGTATCAGGAAAGTTTCAATAAAAAGCGCGCAACGCTGACGTTTGCTTCCGGCGCCACCGCGCAGACTTGTGACGAATATCTTCGCCTGATGGCGACCACGGTACTCAAAGAAGACGTGAATAACCAACTGGCCAAAGGTGAATATCTGTTGTGTGAAGCTTTGGCAATGATTGGTGACAAGAAGCTCAGCGCCGGACGTCAGGGTGCCACATTTGGCCAGACCCTCGCGGCCCGGCTCGATGTGCGTTCCTTCCCCTCGTCGTTGTTTCAAATGCTTGACGAACAGAAATATTCACTGAACCAGCTGGATGCAAAGGCCATCAAAACTGACAATACCGCGGTCATCTCTGAAACAGAGGAATGGCGCTATCGCATCGAACTGGTCGCGACGCTGGATGTAAACAACAATGGCAAGGCGGACTGGCTGTTGTGGCTGACCGATGAAGCAAAAACCGGAAATTACCGGCAATACCAAACCTTGGTCATCTACGATGTCAGCGACACCGGGTCGCTGAGTGCGGTCCCTTATGCTGTCACGATGAATGCGCAACGTAAGTGATGTGGCGTTAAATTCTTGCGGTAGGATCAGAAAAATAATTGCCGATGTGGTGCCCTGTATTTTTTGCTACAGTTAACAGACTTAATTCAGGGCGCAAACAACAATGACTAACGCAGTACTCCCCGGTACGTTATATATTTTCTCCGCGCCCTCCGGGGCGGGTAAGTCCAGTTTGGTGAAGGCCTTGCTGGAATCTGTCGACCGGCTCGCCGTGTCGGTCTCGCACACCACGCGCAAGATGCGGCCGGGTGAAAGCAACGGGGTGCATTACCATTTTGTCGATATCCCAGGTTTTGAAAAGATGGTGGCGGCGGACGCCTTTTTGGAACACGCCAAGGTGTTTGATAACTATTACGGCACCGCGAAGTCGGCCCTGGAACAGCAATTACAAGCCGGTTTGGATGTGATTCTCGAGATCGACTGGCAGGGGGCACGGCAGATCCGCCGATGGCAACCGACCTGTGTCGGTGTTTTTATCCTGCCGCCGTCGCGCCAGGCCTTGTTGCAACGCCTGCAAGATCGCAAAACCGACAGCGCCGAGGTTGTCGCCCGGCGGATGCGTGACGCGGTGAATGAGATGCGTCACTATGCCGAGTACGATTATGTGGTGGTGAATGACGATTTTGCCACGGCCCAGGCCCAGTTATCCGGGATTATCCTGAGTCAGCGCCTGCGTCTGCCCCGCCAGCAGCAGATCCAGGCCGAGCTGATACGGGCTTTACTGGCAGAGTCTGCATAATATTTGTATACTACCCGGCGGCTCGAACCTTGAGCCTTGCCACTTTCCTTTATAAATATCGAATCTATCCGGAGTAACCCATGGCCCGCGTGACCGTTGAAGATTGTCTGCACAATGTTAAAAACCGTTTTGAACTGGTGCTGCTCGCCACCAAACGTGCCCGTCAGCTGGCATATGGTAAGGAGTCCGCCCTGCCTTGGGAGAATGACAAACCAACCGTATTGGCCTTGCGGGAAATAGCTGAGGGCTTGGTGGATGTTTCCATCCTGGAACAACCGGATGAACAGCCGATGCCTTCGCCAGAACGTATCGTACACGTGGATAGCATTTTAGAGGCGATGGAACAGGTAACGGGCGTCATGCCAGAGCAGGTTCAGGAAATTCAGGCACCTGCTGCGGCCGCCGATGAGGATAACATCTAGGAGTTTTGGCAATTGCCACGCCCATAACACAATTGCCGGCAACTGAGCTTACCGCGTTTCGCATCAGGCATTTATGTGAGATGTTGGAGACCTATCTTGAGCCCGATCAAATCGCTGAGGTTTATCGGGCTTATTTATTTGGCGCCGAGGTGCACGATGGCCAGCGTCGCATCAGCGGTGAACCTTATATCTACCATCCCCTGGCGGTCGCACGCATTCTTGCCGAGATGCGCATGGATCACAAAAGTATCATGGCCGCGGTGTTACATGACGTCATTGAAGATACGCCCACCGCCAAAGAACAATTAATTAAATTATTCGGCCAGGAAATCGCTGAGCTGGTTGATGGGGTGAGTAAACTCACTAATATCACCTTTGAATCCCGCGCCGAGGCCCAAGCCGAAAATTTTCGTAAAATGATGCTGGCGATGACGCGTGATATCCGTGTCATCCTGATCAAACTGGCGGATCGTTTGCATAACATGCGCACCCTGGATGCCATGGCACCGGACAAGCGCCGTCGCATCGCCCGCGAGACCCTGGAAATTTATGCACCGATTGCCAATCGCCTGGGTATGAATCAGATGCGCTTGGAATTGGAAGACCTGGGTTTCACCACCTTGTATCCGATGCGTTCGCGGGTATTGGCGGATCACATCAAGAAGGTTCGTGGTAATCGCAAGGAGTTCGTCAAAAAGATTGAACAGTCACTCACCGAACGCCTGCGCCAGGAAGGTTTGAGTGGACTGGTCATCGGGCGTGAAAAACATCTGTACAGTATCTACGACAAAATGGGCAACAAACACCTGTCCTTCAATGAAGTGATGGACGTGTACGCGTTTCGGATTATCGTTGCGACCGTTGATATGTGTTATCGCGTTTTAGGCGTGGTGCATAATTTGTATAAACCGGTGCCGGGTCGTTTCAAGGATTACATCGCCATCCCCAAGGCAAATGGCTATCAATCATTACACACCGTATTATTCAGCCCTTATGGTGTACCGATTGAAGTGCAAATCCGTACCGAAGACATGCACAAAGTGGCAGAGGCCGGCATTGCCGCGCACTGGTTATATAAAGGTGGCGATGAGGCGGGTAACAATGCTCAGGCGCGTGCGCGCCAATGGTTGCACAATGTCTTGGAAATCCAGCAATACGCCGGTAACTCAGTGGAATTTTTGGAAAACGTCAAGATCGATCTGTTTCCCGATGAGGTGTACGTCTTCACCCCCAAGGGTGAGATCATGGTGTTGCCGCGCGGTGCCACCGCGGTGGATTTGGCGTACACGGTACACACCGATGTCGGTAATCGCTGCGTGGCGGTGAAGATCGATCGGCGACTCATGCCGTTACGCACCGAATTACTTAACGGACAAACCGTAGAGATCATCACCTCACCGGGTGGACGGCCGAATCCGGCCTGGCTCAGCTTTGTGCAAACCGTCAGGGCCCGTTCCAATATTCGCAACTACCTGAAGAATTTAAAACGCGATGAGGCGATGCGTTTAGGCCGCCACTTATTAAACAAGAGCCTGGAGGCCTATGACACCAATATCGATATCGTCGCCGACATTCGTATCAATCAGGTGCTTAAGGAATTCAATCTCCCCAATATCGATACCATGCTGGAGGAGATCGGCATGGGCAATCAAATGTCGATTGTGATTGCACGTGCGCTGATGCAAGGAGAGGAAGAACGTACTGTCACCGATACGACAACCAGACAACCCAGGCCCATTGCGATCAAGGGCACCGAAGGTGCGGTGGTGACCTTTGCAAAATGCTGTCGGCCGATCCCCGGCGATACGATCCTGGGTTTTGTCAGCGCGGGCCGCGGTATTGTGATCCATACCCAAGGTTGCACGAATGTGGCGGAGTATCGTAACAAACCGGAAAAATGGATCGATGTGGAGTGGGAGGAAAATGTCGAAGGCGATTTCCCCGTGGAGCTGCGCCTGTTGGTGCAGAATCAACGCGGTGTGCTGGCAACGATTGCCGCATCGATTGCCGAAATGGAATCCAATATTGAAAACGTCAACATCGAAGAACGGGATGGCATGCATTCTTCGTTGCGCCTGACTGTATCGGTGCGTAACCGTAAACACCTGGCCCGTATCATGCGGCATTTGCGTCATCTGGATAAAGTGCAGCGCATCCATCGTTCCAATCGGTAGCGACAATTTTTAGCGAATAAAACTATCTAATCGGGAGCAAGCAATGGCACGACAAATTATCCACACCGACAAGGCACCCAAGGCCATCGGGACCTATTCGCAAGCGGTCAAGGTAGATAACACGGTGTATCTATCCGGGCAGATCCCCTTGGTGCCGGAAACCATGGAGATCGTTGCCGGGGATATCGAGGTACAAATCCGCCGCGTGTTCGATAATTTGCGCGCGGTGGCGCATGCCGCCGGTGGTGATTTCAAGGATGTGGTTAAACTCAATGTGTTTCTCACCGACCTGCTGCATTTTCCCAAGGTCAATCAGATCATGGCGGAGTATTTTGTCCAGCCGTATCCGGCGCGGGCAGTGGTGGGTGTGGCCTCCCTGCCGCGAGGGGTGGCGGTGGAAATGGATGCCGTGATGGTGTTCGATAAATAAACTACTACGCGATTACCATGTCTACTCTCACCGCGGTGCAGGATACGCCGGGATTAACACCGATCACCCGGCTCAAAGGGGTTGGGGCACGCGTGGCGGAACGTTTGGCGCGGCTGAATATACATTTTGTCGAGGACTTATTATTTCATTTACCGTTTCGTTATGAAGACCGTACGCGCTTAACGCCCATCGGCAGCTTACGTGCTGGCGATCAAGCGGTGGTACAGGGTGAGGTCGAACTTTGTCAAATTAAATTCGGCCGTCGGCGGATGTTGCTGGTACACGTCAGCGATGGCACCGGTATGCTAATGTTGCGTTTCTTTTATTTTAACGCGCAACAAAAAGACGCGCTGGCACGCGGGGTGACGGTGCGTTGTTATGGCGAAGTGCGTGCCGGGCCGCAGTCACTGGAAATGGTACATCCGGAATACAAGACGGTCAGTGATACAGCATCGATCCCTCAGGTTGATGAACACCTCACGCCGATTTACCCGACCACGGAAAATTTACATCAGCTCTCTTTGCGCCAATTAACGCGGCAGGCCTTACAGTGGTTACAAGAACAACGGTTGTCGTTAATCGAATTATTACCCGAGTCACTGTTGCACGAGATGCGGTTTCCTTTACTACCGGAAGCCTTGTTGTATTTGCACCAACCGCCGCCGGACGCACCGTACCAGATTTTGGCAGAGCAGCAACACCCCATGCAGTTACGCCTGGCCTTTGAGGAATTACTTGCGCAGGCAGTGAGTTTGCGTATGCGCCGGATACTGGCACGTCAGGATCATGCGCCAAGTTTCAAAGGTATGGGTAAACTCCAGCAACAATTACGTGCACAATTACCCTTTCAGTTAACTGATGCCCAGCAACGCGTGGCACAAGAAATCACCGATGATTTGCAGCTCACACAACCGATGCAACGTCTGGTGCAGGGTGATGTCGGCTCCGGCAAAACCATTGTTGCGGTATTGGCCGCATTACAAGCCATCGAAGCCGGTTATCAAGTGGCGTTTATGGCGCCCACGGAAATTCTTGCCGAGCAACACCTGCGTAACTTACAGCGTTGGCTGGGACCGTTAAACATCTCGATTGCCTGGTTAACCGCAAAATTAAAAGGCAAAGCCCGGACCCAGATGTTGAAAACAATCGCGCAGGGCGAGGCGCAGATTGTGGTGGGGACGCACGCCTTGTTTCAAGAGCAAGTGGTGTTCATGCGTTTGGCGTTGATCATTATTGACGAACAACATCGGTTTGGTGTGCATCAGCGGCTGGCCTTACGCGAAAAAGGCGCACACGCTGACATGCAGCCGCATCAATTGATTATGACCGCCACGCCGATTCCACGGACACTGGCGATGACCGTGTATGCGGATCTGGACGTCTCGGTGATCGATGAGTTGCCGCCTGGACGCAAACCGATTGAAACGGTAGTGATTCCCGGTACACGGCGTGCGGAAGTTGTGCAGCGGGTGGCGCAAGCCTGTGCGCAGGGTCGGCAGATTTATTGGGTATGCAGTTTGATCGAGGAATCCGAGCTGGTGCAGAGTCAGGCCGCCGAGGAAACCGCGAAGTTATTGATCGAGGCCTTGCCTGCGGTGCGAATTGGTTTGTTGCATGGTCGTTTGCCAGCGGAGGAAAAAGAACAGGTCATGCAGCAATTTACCGCACACACGTTGGATTTGCTGGTCGCCACCACGGTGATCGAAGTGGGGGTGGATGTCCCCAATGCCAGTTTGATGATCATTGAAAATGCGGAACGCTTTGGTCTGTCACAACTGCATCAATTACGTGGCCGGGTCGGGCGCGGCAGTCAGGACAGTGCCTGCGTGCTGATGTATCATGGCAATCTTTCTGAACAGGCACGTGCGCGGCTTAAGGTGATGCGTGAAACCAATGACGGTTTTAAAATTGCGCACAAGGATTTGGAATTGCGCGGACCCGGCGAAGTGCTTGGCACGCGGCAGACCGGTTTGATGCAATTACGCATCGCTGATCTGATTAAACACCAGCATTTGTTAGCGGCAGTGAATCGCTGGCCGGAGCGGATGATCGTCGAGTATCCCGAGGCGGCCAGCAAACTGGTGCAGCGCTGGATTGGTGACAGCACACGTTTTGCGGACGTGTGAGACAGGATGATGGATGTAACCATGAGGCATGTCCCCGCACTTTTACACGAACCGCTGTGGCGTTGCCGCACCCAGTTATTTGCCACCACCATTCCTGAATCCATCGCTGGCTGGTTGTTTGATCCCTCCTCGTTAACGGCAAGAATCATCGCCTCCTGTGCTGGTCGGTTCCGTGTCGAGATCGTGTCGCAACGTTGGCAACGTGCTTATCTGAATGAAACACAACGTCTTGGCGTGCCAGCACAACAGATCGCCTTGGTGCGCGAAGTGTATTTATATTGCAATGACATACCCTGGGTGTTTGCACGCACCGTCATTCCGCGTCGCACACTCAGGGGTGAGCAAAAACACCTGGCGCATTTGGGTGCGCGGCCCTTGGGTGCGGTGTTGTTTGCCGATCCACATATGCATCGTGACCCAATTGAAGTGGCGTATTTAACCGCGCAACACCGCTTGTACGGCAAGGCCATTGCACGACTTACAACTGACCCTGGTCAGATATGGGGGCGACGTTCGGTGTTTTTTCTGGCGAATAAGCCGTTGTTGGTTAATGAAATATTTTTACCGACCATGCAGACGTGCGGATTGGAAATGAAAATCAATGACTGACTCATTTAACATTAATAAACTTGTCATTTCGAGTGAAGCGAGAAATTTTGACTGCATCAGATCGCGTGTTCAGTCGCAGAGTGAAAGATTTTTCCATCCGGTCGACAAGAAAATAACCAGGAAGAATAGCGATGCCCTTGCTTACACCTAAAATCAAAGATCGTTTGCGTCAATATTATTATCTGACCCGTCTGCACCGGCCCATCGGCATTTTTCTGTTGTTATGGCCGATGTTGTGGGCATTGTGGATCGCCTCGGCAGGCAAGCCGGATATCGGCGTGGCGTTAATTTTTATTGCGGGGGTAGTGTTGATGCGCTCAGCGGGCTGCGTCATTAACGATTACGCGGATCGGCGGATCGACGCGCAGGTGGCACGCACACAACAGCGACCCATCGCCACGGGCAAGGTCACACCCAACGAGGCACTAGGCGTGTTTGCCGTTTTGATCATCATGGCCTTTGGCTTGGTGCTGTTGACGAATCGACTGACGATCATGTTGTCGGTTGGTGGTGTGGTGCTGGCAGTTATCTATCCGTTTATGAAACGCCACACGCATCTGCCGCAAGTGGTATTGGGGATGGCGTTTGCCTGGTCGGTACCAATGGTGTATGCCGCACAAACCAATACCATTAATCAGGTGGCGTGGCTGATTTATACGATTACCGTGGTGTGGACCGTGATCTATGACACCTTTTATGCCATGGTGGACCGCGAGGATGATTTGAAAATCGGCGTGAAGTCGACGGCGATTTTGTTTGGTGATGCCGATCGTGTTATCTTATTTATCCTGCAACTGCTGATGTTTCTGGGCCTGTTATTGCTGGGTCAACAGGCCAAATTACAGTGGCCGTATTACATCGGTATGACGGCTGCCGCGTGTTTTGCCCTGTATCAGCAATATCTGATCCGGCGGCGTGAGCCACAGGCCTGTTTTGCCGCTTTTCTCAATAATAACTGGCTGGGTCTGGTGCTTTTTGTCGGGGTGGTCGCCAACTTTGTTGTGACGCAATGACATGATTATTCCTACGGTCTACAATAAAGTTGATAAAATGTGATGCTTCAGGCTGAAAAAAGTCGAAATGTCGCTAAACTCTAAATTGGATATGCAGAAAAGGATACTCACGCAAGCTATCATTCCGCATAAAATGACGAATATTACCAAAGCCCGATAAGACTATGTACCGTACGATTCTCCTGACAAGTGTATTGCTGATGAGCACCATGGCCTTTGCCTGGGGTGAGCGGGGTGACGTATTGTTGCAACCGAAATTCCAGTTTCAGCAGCAAAATCTGGCGCAGAGTATTCTTGATTCCCCCGCCGGGCTGGATAAACACAACAACACCCCTGTGCGGTTACATCAATACAATGCAACCTTAAGTTATCCACTCCATACCGAACGAATGACGATGGGACTGGGTATTAACATCCGTTTTATCGAAGGTGATGTCAAGGCAGCAGCAGATCTGGATCGCAGCTATACCACACGCACTATCAACACCGCCTTTCCAATGTTCTATGCCTCCGCCATTTTTGATTTACCGTTTGAAGGGCTCAAGGCCAGCGTGGTGGGCAGCATGATGGACTATGAGCAAATTCGCGCCGCCGATTACCGCGCCAAACTGAGTTACACCTTTAGCAGCGGTATCGGTTTGCAAGGCGGCTGGCAACAGCAGCAGCTCAATATTGATGGTGGCCAGGACTTCAAGGGACAATTTGAAAACAAAGGGCCGTTCCTCGATTTCTTCTATCGCTTCTGATCTAAATTATTGTTCCGGAATAGTACCCTCTGACGGCAGTGCCAGATTAAAGATGACGAAATACCAACATGCCGCTTGACCATTCGCAACAGGGCTGCAGTAATGCTCCCTCTCCCCCTTTGAAAAAGGGGGATTAACGACTGCATGGAGGCAGGAGGTAGAGCAACGCAGGAGCAGTTGCCGAGGGGGATTTTTTTGCATGGCGCAAGGCAAATCCCACGTATATCCTTGACACCATCCTGCGGATTCATTAATTTCAGTCTAGACAGAAACTAATGACGCAAAAATGAAACTCACGCCGATCATGCAAAAATATGTTCTCCACTGGGGAGAGATGGGCACCCGTTGGGGAGTAAACCGCACCGTCGCGCAGATCCACGCCTTGTTATACCTTTCCCCCACACCCTTACACGCTGAAGACATCGCCGACACCTTAGGTGTGGCGCGTTCTAACGTCAGCACCAGTCTCAAGGAATTGCAGGGTTGGAACCTCATCAAGATCGTCCACCTCATGGGTGATCGGCGTGATCACTTTGAATCGGTCAAAGATTTGTGGGACATGTTCATGGTGATCATCGAAGAACGCAAACGGCGCGAGATCGATCCGACCCTGACCATGTTGCGCAACTGCATGTTGGAAGGCGATGCAGACCAGGAGACACCGCCAGAGATCAAACAACGTATCCGTGACGTGCTGGAATTTATCGAAACCCTCACCACCTGGCATGACCAAATGCGCATCGTGCCCAAACCCACCTTGCTTAAATTGATGAAGCTGGGCGCGAAGATCACCAGTTTCTTGGGCAAGAAATAAACGCGTGTTGCCATTGTTAAAGGTGCATGGCTTTCAGTTACGGTGATGTTGAATATGTCGCACGCGTTCCTGTTAGCAGCAGATAGGTGAGGAAATCGAGGCCAAGCTATACTATTTTATACTGACGTCCCTTACGTGTGAGGTATTATAAACGTAACTGCGCAGGGCACAACGTAAAAAATATAAATGGAACACAATCGGAATTATGTCACACGTAAGGCCTTTTGTTCCTTGGCGTGTTGATAGGCGCTGCGGGTGAATGCGGTATCGTGGTTGGAGATGAGCACTGTGATGCCGTGGGGCCTAAAGAAATACTTAATACCACCAAATTGTAATGGCCGAAGTGGTCTCTTGGGCCTGCTGTTCGAAGTGTGTACACAATGTGGTGGCTCGGTGAAGGTCATCGCGAATGTTGAAGACCCCATTGTCATCAATAAAATACTTACTCATCTGCAAAACAAGGCTGCAACGAACGAGCTCCATCGACTCCCCGAAAGCCGTGGCTCGCCGCCACAGGCCACACTCGATTAAGGAAAGGAAAAAGATAAACACACATGGACGTTGTCTGAAATTAAGGGCAAGGGTTGCGGCTGGCCACTACAGTCAGGCGGGGCGAGAACAAGCCAACATCACATCAAATTTAACGGTATCCGCCGCTTCAGAGGAGCAACTATCGGACAATTACGGCGCGGGTTTCCAGGTAATTTGCAATTCAATTTGTTCTATGCCCTTTGCACGCTCATGCTCGACGCTGATCGCGGCATTGCGCGGCACGACAATGCGTTCGCCTGCGACTTGAATGATGAAACGTTTGTCGCGTTCTAAGGCATCGGCCAAGCGACGTAGTTTGGCGATGAAGGCATTGCGCGAGTAGGATTTTTCGACATCTCGTTGCTTCATGGGATTTTTCTCCGTGTGAAAATTAAGTGCGCGTTGCTACGGGTAGGGATTAATTACGAACCACGGGATTGTTGGCGCTGATCCATCCGCCGATGCCATCCCGCACGTTATAGACGCGCGTGTATCCCTCCGCTACTAATTTTCGCGCAAGTTTGTCGGTGCGATTACCGCTGCGGCAAATTAAAATCACGGGCTGATCTTTGCTGACTTCAGCGGTGAAGCGGGGCAAAAAATCCGGATTCAGTCGTCCGCTTGCATCCACGAAGGTGAGCTTCCGGCTCTCTGCCACCACGCCGGTTTGCTTCCATTCCTCTGCGCGGCGCACGTCATAGATCGGCACACCTTGCGCCACCAGCGTCTTTACGCCCGCATTGTCGAGATTGGTATACGGTGGCTGGGAGCAGGCACCCAGGCTCGTTAGAAGCAGCAATAGTGCAAAGTGATGTTTCATTTTTCTATCTTTCGGGTAGCAATTAAGGACGCGATCACACTTGCGCCAATAAGTACCGCTACAACGGCCAGCGAGGCCGCCACCGGCACATGGTACCAGGGCGCGATCAGCATCTTGGCGCCGATGAAGGTCAGCACCATGGCCAGGCCGTACTTCAACAAGTGGAAGCGGTCCGCCACGTCGGCCATTAAAAAGTACAGCGCGCGCAGTCCCATGATGGCGAAGATGTTGGAGGTGAAGACAATGAACGGATCGGTGGTGATCGCAAAAATGGCCGGGATGGAATCCACCGCGAACACCAGATCGGAGACCTCGATCAGGATCAGCACCAGGAACAGCGGCGTGAAATAGCGCACGCCGTCCTTCATGACAGTGAATTTTTCGCTGTGGTCGCCCTCGGAAATGCGCAGGTGTCGGCGCGCGAATCTCAGCACCGGGTTTTTCTCCAGGTCGGGTTTCTTCTCCGCCATGACCAGCATGCGTATGCCGGTGACCACCAGGAAAA
>JAYSTO010000226.1:0-2248 GCA_043719675.1 Gammaproteobacteria bacterium
TGCGTTCGTCTCATGTACCTCATCGCAGCAAGTAATTTGCTCATATTCCCTGATAGCAGTATCGCCGCCGCGCTTGAGCCCGACGTCACCATCCAACCCTTTCCCGTTAAAGAGCTACAACTTGATCTGGCCAAATCCGCACGCATCGTTGATTTCGCTGTTTCAACACATGAACCACGGGTGGCGTTTATTCAAGCTAACGGTCCGTCGCAACAGGTTAACGTATGGGATTTGAATACCAACTCGGTATCAACCATTATCACCAGCGATAAAATAAAATTAACCTGGCTCATTTGGCATCCGGTTGAGGAAACCTTGTTCCTGCTGGGTGAAAAATCAAAATCCTCTTTTGTTATATTACGCGCGGATAAAAATCATGGCTGGAAGCTGCAAGAGTTGTTGGTCAGCGACAAACCGCTGCGCCGTTTGTTCGTCGGCCCGCGACCGTACCGGATTGACACCATTGACGGTGAATCACCGCCGCAACACACCGATCAGTACCGTCTGTTCTTCGCCGTCAAAAAAGGCAAATATTTTAATATTGATACCATGACGGAATTCGGTAAGCGTCAATACCAAGTGATCGGCAATAAAGAACAGAACATCAAAAATACCTGGATGGCAGATTTGGACGCCGGCCCCAGTTATTTACCTACCGTAAAAGGGGACGTCCTTCCCGCCGGGTTTCATCCTGCAGGCCATGTACTCACGGTGGAAAACAGCGCCGGATGTTTTTATTCGGTGAGCTATGATCGTGAATGGTGGGGTGATAAATTTACACCGTTGTATAAACCGCAATTGTGTCACGGCAGTATTTCACTGCTGCCAAATGGCTTGGGTGTGGTGTATTGGCAAGCAAAACAACCCGGCGCACAACTGATTATTGATCAAGGTAAAACCAAACTGCCGGTGTTAACCGATCTGAAACTGGCCTCACCCCCGCTGGTTACGCCCGATGGCAAAGCCCTGCTTGCCCATGTTCGCCAAACCGGCCACGACAGCCTGCGCTTCATACCGACGGCTATCCCGCTGGGCGATATCGCCAATGCCTGGATGTTCGTGGAACAACCCCGGGATCGAGAGCTACTGGCGCGGCATGGCGGACTGTTTAGAGAATTAAAGTATGATCAACTTTATCAACTCTATGAAACCGAGTTATACCATTGCGGTGCCTATGATCAATCCACGCCAACCCGTCCTTATCTCATCACCACCGATATTTTTTGGGAAAACTTTGCGGCGGCTTACGAAGGGCTGTTTATTCTTTTTGAAAGAGAAATAGCAATCCCCGCCTTCTGGGATTTTGTACGTAACGCGCAAACCACCGCCACCCCCGGCACAAAAAACTGGAACAAGGTATTTGCAACCCTGTTGGCGCTGCGCGCAGGCTCAACGGAACCTGACATCAATAAAGAAGTTGATTTCATCCTGGCGGGTACTGGTAACCACCGATCGGTGATCCTGGATCAAGATTTTGACTTTGCTAATTTAAAACCACGCGGCCATTACACCGCAAGCGCCGAACTCCAGGCCTATTTCCGTGCCTTTCGTTATTTCACGCAGGCCGCGGCGGCGGCGGAAAAATCAGGACAACTCTCCGTCACGCAGTTAACCGCCCTGTCGCCCAAAGCAAAAAATGCCGCGACGGCCTGGGTCCGATCCTACCTGCCCTTTATCGCCGGGCCGCGCGCCGAACTGATTTGGAACAATCAACTCGTTACCCCCGTTGCTTACGCACGCGATCCGCACGCCGCGCCCTCGGTGTTCCCGCTCGCCTGGGGATTTGACAATGAAATCTTACACGGCACTGTTATGCACACCGACTGGCCTGCAGCGGAACAAATCCGCCAACGCCTGCTGCCCTCCTCGCTGGATGTGGCCGCCGTACTCGGTAGCGATTTTGCAATGCAGACACTTGCCAACTCAGGAGAATTTTCCCGTTATCCGAATTTACAACCTGCATTACAAAAACTGCGGGATAAATATCGTCAGACCACGGCAGGCAACACGCTCTATGATCAATGGCTGGCTGCGTTGTCACAACAGTGGGCCAACAGTGTGCGTTTGCCCGGCGCAGAAATTGGCCGCGACTTGTTTATGGCTAAACGTTTGCAAACCGGTCTGGCCTCGTGGGCGACTCTCCGGCATGCGACCGTACTGGTCAATGAACGCAGTGTCGCGCAATGTGGTGAAGCGGGGTTTGAATCGATCCTGCTGGAATTCCCGCATGGTCATGTTGAAAGTGATC
>JAYSTO010000227.1:0-4757 GCA_043719675.1 Gammaproteobacteria bacterium
AATCTGCACGTGCCGGTGGATTCCACAAAGTGGGCTTTGAAGGTGGCCAAATGCCATTACAACGGCGCTTGCCTAAAATTGGTTTTATCTCGCATCTGGCGATGGAATCAGCGGAATTGCCATTGTCAGCGTTGAACAAGCTTGACGTTGGGGTAATTGATGTTGCTGCGCTGCGCGCCGCGAATCTGATTGCCAAAAACATCAAGCGCGTTAAGGTCATGCTGTCAGGTACTTTGACCAAGGCAGTAACGCTCAAAGGTATTAAAGTCACGGCTGGGGCACGCAAGCAGATTGAAGCTGCTGGCGGGACAGTCGAAGAGTAATCTCAAGGAACTATCGTGGCCACAAGTCGTTCAGCAATTACCGATGCCCTGGCTGCGGGGCGCTTCACCGAACTGCGTCAGCGGTTATTTTTCCTGGTGGGAGCCATCATCGTTTTTCGTATCGGTTCGTTTATTACGGTGCCGGGTTTAAATACCCAGCGACTGGCGGAAATATTCGAACAACAAAGCAATACCATCTTTGGTTTGTTTAACATGTTTGGCGGCGGTGCACTGGAGCGGCTGTCGTTATTTGCCTTGGGTGTGATGCCGTATATCTCGGCCTCGATCATTATTCAATTGTTGACCAAGGTGCATCCCAAGCTCGAGCAGCTCAGCAAAGAAGGTGCATCCGGCAAGCGTAAGATTACCCAGTACACGCGTATATTTACCCTGGTGCTGGCCTTGCCACAGGCATTTGGCATTGCCAAATACATGTTGGCACAAGGCATTGTCATCATGAGCAATGAATACACATTCTACTTCACCACGGTTATCACACTGATGACAGGGACAATGTTCCTGATGTGGTTAGGCGAACAGATCACGGAGCGCGGCATTGGTAATGGTATGTCGATGATCATCTTCGCGGGTATAGTTTCGGAGATTCCGTCAGCCATCGCCGGTACGTTCAATGAGGTGAATTCGGGCAACAAGGGTTACGGCTATATTTTCTTGTTGCTGGCCCTGATCGCATCAGTGATCATGTTTGTGATTTTTATGGAACGTGGCCAGCGGCGTATTACGGTTAATTATGCCAAACGCCAGCAGGGTAGAAAGCTGTATGCAGCACAGTCTTCCTATTTTCCGTTGAAAATTAATATGGCTGGGGTTATACCGCCCATTTTCGCCTCCAGTTTAATTTTATTTCCAGCGACCATAGTTGGTTTTTTCGGGCAGAGTAATTCGGAAGGATTTTGGGGTTCGCTACAGAACCTGAGCCTGTATCTGTCGCACGGCCAGCCAATTTATATGGCAGTGTATGCGGCGTTGATTATTTTCTTCGCCTTTTTCTATACGGCATTGATGTTTGATCCAAAAGATACTGCTGATAATTTGAAACGTTCGGGTGCGTTTGTCCCCGGTGTGCGGCCCGGTGAACATACGGCAAAATATATTGATACTATTTTGGGGCGTTTAACGTTTGTAGGCGCCATATATCTGACCTTAGTGTGTTTGTTGCCTGATATACTGACCAGTTACGCGGGGATCCAGTTCGCGTTTGGTGGGACCTCTCTGTTGATTGTGGTGGTGGTGGTCATGGATTTTATGGCTCAGGTCCAGGCCCATTTAATGTCACATCAATACGAAGGCTTGATGAAAAAAGCCAATTTAAAGTCACCCGGTACGGGAATGTTGCGCTAGCGCGTGCGGGGATAAGAGGAGATTACGATGAAAGTACGTACATCGGTGAAGAAGCTCTGTCGGGATTGCAAAGTTGTACGTCGCAAGGGTGTTTTGCGCGTCATTTGCAAGGATCCACGGCATAAGCAGCGTCAGGGCTAAGTAATTCATTTGGAATGAGTATCGACAAATGACTTGCTTGGGTAAGTGTCACACTGTAGAATGCGCCGTTTTCGTGCTCAGCATGAAGCAGCGCCTTTGGTTTTGAGGTAAGAAAGACAATGGCACGTATTGCCGGTATCAATATTCCTGTTAATAAACATGCGCGGATTGCCCTAACCTCGATTTATGGCATCGGACGCACCACGGCGCTTACGATTTGTAACGCGGCAGGTGTGCCTGGTGATAAGAAAATTAAGGATCTGGATGAGACGTCCATTGAGTCGTTACGTGTGCAGGTAGCCAAGCATGTGGTCGAAGGCGATTTGCGTCGTGAAGTCTCTATGAATGTGAAGCGATTGATGGACTTGGCCTGTTATCGCGGTGTTCGTCACCGTCGTGGTTTGCCAGTCCGTGGTCAACGCACCAAGACCAATGCACGTACACGCAAAGGTCCCCGTAAGATGGTTAAGAAATAAGGTCATAATCGCATGGCACAAGCACCTACAGCAGCAAAAGGCCAACAGCGTCCTCGTAAGAAGGTTAAACGCGATGTCTCTGATGGCATTGCCTTTATTTACGCTTCCTTTAATAACACCATCGTGACGATCACTGATCGCCAGGGTAACACGCTATGTTGGGCGACTTCCGGCGGTTCCGGTTTTCGCGGCTCTCGCAAAAGCACCCCGTTTGCAGCACAGGTTGCTGCGGAAAAGGTGGCCGAAAAGGCGCAAGAGTACGGCATGAAGAATTTAGAAGTGTGTGTGAAGGGTCCTGGACCAGGTCGTGAGTCCGCTGTTCGCGCCCTGCATGCCCGTGGTTTTCGTATTACCAATATTTCTGACGTCACGCCGATTCCGCACAACGGATGTCGGCCACCGAAACGACGTCGCGTATAAACTGGAGGATGTGGCTTGGCTAGATATATTGGACCTAAGTGTCGCCTGTGTCGCCGTGAAGGTGAAAAATTGTTTTTAAAGGGCGAAAAATGTTATGGCAGCAAGTGTGCCGTTGAGAAGCGCCCCAATCCACCGGGCCAACATGGCGCCAAGAAAGGACGTCTCTCTGACTATGGTACGCAGTTGCGCGAAAAGCAACAGCTGCGCCGCACCTATGGTGTATTAGAAGGGCAGTTCCGCAATTATTATTCGGAGGCTGCACGTCGTAAAGGTTCGACGGGTGAGCGCTTGCTGCAATTGCTGGAAGCGCGTCTTGATAACGTTGTCTACCGTATGGGTTTTGGTGCTTCTCGTTCTGAGGCGCGGCAACTGGTACGGCACAAGGCAATTACCGTCAACGGTCAACGGGTGAATATTCCCTCGTTGCAAGTGCAGCCGGGTGATGTCATTAAAGTGGCAAATCATGCGGCCACTCAGCTACGTATTCAGGGTGCAACCCAAGGTGCTGAGCAACGTGGTATTGCGGATTGGCTCGACGTAGACTTTAAAAAATTGGAAGGTGTGTTTAAATCGTTGCCAGAACGTAGCGATTTGCCAGCCGACATCAATGAGCACTTGGTAGTTGAGTTGTACTCCAAGTAATACGTTTGAATAAGCGGTATTAATTAACCATTTCCAGGACACAAGAGGGCGTTTCATGCAGGGCACAATTGCCGAATTTTTGAAACCACGTATTGTTGACGTCCAAAGAATCAGCGATACGCATGCGCGAGTTACTCTCGAGCCGCTAGAGCGCGGTTTTGGACATACATTGGGTAATACCCTGCGTCGTATCCTTCTTTCCTCAATGGATGGCGCCGCCATCATTGAGGCTGAGATCGAAGGCGTGTTGCACGAGTACACGACCATTACGGGTGTACAGGAAGATGTAGTTGAAATCCTGTTGAACCTCAAGGGTGTATCGATCCTCATGGAAGGTGTAAATGAAGCTACCATGACCTTAAACAAAAAAGGTGCAGGTGCAGTGACGGCGGGTGATATTGCCACCGGCCATAACATACAAATCGTCAATCCGGATCATATTATCGCCCACCTCACCGAGGCAGGGGCACTGAATATGACGCTGAAGGTATTGCGTGGGCGCGGTTATCAACCCGTCAGTGTCCGCAATGCCGGTGATGAAACGGATCGACCCATTGGTCGCCTGCAAATTGACGCCAGCTTCAGTCCGGTTCGACGAATTGCGTATGTCGTTGATAATGCCCGTGTTGAACAACGTACAGATTTGGATAAGCTGATTATTGATCTCGAAACCAATGGAACAATTGATCCAGAAGGTGCAATCCGGCGTGCAGCGACAATCATGCAAGATCAGTTGTCTGCCTTTGTTGATTTGTCAGGCGCACGTGAAGAAAAGGTCAAGGCAGCGGAACCTGAAATTGATCCGATACTGTTACGTCCAGTGGATGATCTGGAATTAACGGTGCGTTCTGCCAATTGTCTTAAAGCGGAGCAGATCTATTTTATTGGTGACCTGATCCAGCGTACCGAAGTGGAATTGCTCAAGACTCCTAACCTTGGCAAGAAATCACTGACAGAAATCAAAGATGTACTCGCCTCGCGTAGTTTGTCTTTGGGGATGCGCCTGGAAAACTGGCCACCACCTGGATTGAAAGATAGGATTGGCGATACGTCGTCCATTACCTGATACTTAATGAGGAAACTGTAATGCGTCATCGTCAAAGTGGCCGTAAACTGAATCGTAATAGTAGTCATCGCCGCGCTATGTTTCGTAACATGGCGACGTCGCTGTTTGCTGAAGAATTAATAAAAACAACGGTACCCAAAGCGAAAGAATTACGTCGCGTTGCAGAGCCATTAATTACGCTGGCGAAACACGACAATCTTGCCAACCGTCGGTTGGCCTTCGCCCGCTTACGTGATCGTGACGCCGTGACCAAATTGTTTACTGAACTTGGTCCTCGCTATAACACCCGCCCAGGCGGGTACTTACGTATCCTCAAATGCGGTTATC
>JAYSTO010000228.1:0-4756 GCA_043719675.1 Gammaproteobacteria bacterium
GTCGTTGTCGTTGTCGTTGTCGTTGTCGTTGTCGTTGTCGTTGTCGTTGTCGTTGTCGTTGTCGTTGTCGTTGTCGTTGTCGTTGTCGTTGTCGGTTTCGGTTTCGGTTTCGGTTTCGGTGACAGTGTGGCATAAAATTCAGAAATGGTTTCTTCAACCAGAATGGGGCGACGCAACCCAAACTTCAACCGTTGTTGCCAGTCATCGTGACGGTATTGCCAAACCAGGCTCAATTTTAAAAATATCATGAAATAGACTTCTTTGTACGCTGAAGTCGAGGCCCCGGAACTTGTCGTGGAATCTTTCAGGTCACGCTGCCAGCTGTCCAGGCCAACCCCGCCTAATAGGCCGAGGCCGTGCCGCTTACCCATCAGAAAATAATTTTCATTGGCGAATTGTCAGATGGCTGTTGCTTCAGGTATTTCCGCTACGTTGCTGAGAGCCTTCAATAAACTGCAAACGACGGTAGCATCGCATAAACAACATTGCTTCGAATTTGTTACCAAAGATCGGGGTTATTTCAATTCCAACACAAGTGAAATTCAGTTTCATCCATTTATTGCCGTTGAGATTGCCGTTATATTTCTAGTCTCACGCAGCACCCGCTGTGCTTTTTTAGGAGCTAAAGCTATGTTCAGACAACTCTTTGTTCGTCCGATAATGATTGCGGTTATCGCTTTCGCAACGTTTCCCACCCCGTCGCTGGCGGGGGAAAGGCGCGTCGAGGCCGCCACTATCGTGCATTATCGGCAGGTCGACGTCGATGGCCTGAAGATTTTTTATCGCGAGGCCGGCGATCCACGCAAACCCACCATTCTGCTGTTGCACGGCTTTCCGACATCGTCGCAGATGTATCGTAATCTGATCCCGCAACTTGCGAACCATTATCACGTTGTGGCACCTGACTATCCTGGTTTTGGTGAGAGCAGTGCACCGGAACGTGCCGCGTTCAAATATACGTTTGAAAATCTGTCACTCGTTGTTGAACATTTCACCCAGAAGATCGGCCTTTCAAACTATGCACTCTATTTGATGGATTATGGTGCGCCGATCGGCTTTCGATTGGCGGTACGTCACCCGGAGCGCGTCACGGCTCTGATCGTGCAAAACGGCAATGCCTATGTTGAAGGCCTGCGTGGGTTCTGGGATCCGTTTCGCCAGTATTGGCAGGATAACTTACCCGCCAGCCGCGAGGTATTACGTGGGTTCCTGAGGATTGACGCGACCATCTTCCAGTATACGTTTGGCGTAGCGGATGTCTCTCTCGTCAGCCCGGACACCTGGACCGTTGATCAATACCGGCTGGATCGACCTGGCAACAATGAGATCCAACTTGATCTGTTTTACGACTATCAGACTAACGTCGAACTTTATCCAACCTGGCAGGCGTACCTGCGCACCTACCAGCCGCCAACGCTGGTAGTCTGGGGCAAGAATGATCCCATTTTTCCTGCGGAAGGTGCAGAACCGTTCAAACGCGACCTGACTAATCTGGAATTTCATTTGCTCAATACCGGACACTTTGCCTTGGAGACTCACGGCGCCGAAATTGCCCGCTTGATGCAGCGTTTTCTGAAGCGTAACTTGCGCCGTAGTAACAGCCATTACGACAATCATGACGACGGTGATGATTAATTTAAAAATCGGAACTCACCTGCAACAGTAATACCGTCAGCATGTACTCACCCCGGGCCTTCGCCCGGGGTTTTTCTTTGCAACGTGTGCGGTGGCCATTGCATAGTATTCACTGTAAGCTACCACCGCTGACATCGGTCACTTCCCGTATGCCTTCTTATTAGCATCTACCCGGTTCCAGATAGGATTAATTGATGGATAAACTACAGGCCATGCTGGCTTTCATCAAAATTGCCGAACTGGGCAGCTTCACCCGTGCCGCTGAGATCATGGGTTCATCGCCACCTACCATGGTCCGGCTGCTGGCTGGCCTGGAGGAACATCTTAACGTTCGGCTGTTGCATCGAACCACGCGGCGCATTGCGCTGACGGATGAGGGCCGTTATTACCTGGAACAATGTCGGCACATCCTCGCCGGGATTGAAGAAATGGAATCAAGCCTCAGTACGCAGCAGCAGGAACCCAAAGGCAATCTGGTAGTATCCGCACCGTTGTTATTCGGACAGATGCACCTCGCCCCGCTGGTCAGCAAATTTATCGAACGTTATCCGCAGATGCACGTTGATATGTTGCTGCTGGATCGGCTGGTGAATCTGGTGGAAGAAAATGTGGACGTGGCGATTCGTATCGGCAACCTCAGTGATTCCTCGCTGGTCGCTGTGCCGCTGGGACATATCCGCCGCATTGTTTGCGCCAGTCCATCATTTTTACGGCACAGTGGTATTCCTGATCATCCCTCACAACTTTCACAACAGGAGTGCGTGCGGGTGACCGATTTAATTCCCGGTGCCATTTGGCCGTTCCATGAAAAGGGCCAGCTTTTGCAGGTACCCGTTAACGGTCACCTGAGCTGTAATCAGGCCGCCGCTGCCATTGATACCTGTATCGACGGCCGGGGGTTTGGAATGTTTTTATCGTACCAGGTTCAACCTTACCTGAAGGCGAAAAAACTACGCCTCGTCTTGGAAACCTATGAACCACCACCGATACCGATCAATATCGTTTACCCGCACCGCAAATTTTTATCCGCACGCATGCAGCAGTTTGTGAAGTGGATGAGTGACCATTTGCGTAAACAATTAGCGTGAGCCTTACACGTCAACCCTAAAGCCCCATCCCCCTGCCGCAACATCTACTGAGTACAACTGGTGCTTGATTTTTTCGCAGCAAACAGTATTTTTGTCTGACCGGCATCCTGGTACGGAATGACATTACTATAATAGTAACCTGCAGGTAGCGGTATTTCGGTGCGCAGCGTGCCATCATCCCTCATAGTATAGAGTTTTTGCACCAGCTCACCATTTATTATGTTGAGTGTGAAAAACACCAAGGTCGTCTCATTAATCCATTCAGGCACGGCATCATTGAAATTAGTATCCCGGCCAATGGTTTGATCCGATATATCCACTTCGGCGCCTGGCAGGCTGACTGTGTTGGTAACGAAAATATGAAAGCCGTGATTGTTAGCGGCAGTTGCCGTAGCAATCTTCCGCATGAAGGCTATTCTTAATCCATCAGGCGAAAATTTTGGATCGTTCTCAAATGCCTCGGTCGCAACCACGGGCGTCGTACCTTTATAAACAGTTGCCACGGTTATTCCTTTTAAAGACGCAGTTGTACCATTGAGATCAATAGTAAAAATACTCTTCACATCACTTGCCGCATTCGTAATATCATATTGTCCACCGAAGACGATTTTATCTGCGCCTTGCTGCGGATCATAGACAAGAAGGGTATTTTCCATTGGTATAAGGTCTGTGGAAATCAAGTTCAAATTAACATCGCGCAGGCTTCTTTTGATTTTAATTTTATTTGTCGCATCCGTGCTGCCAGGATTACCTTCCAGAAAAGTAAAATTATAGGTATCTTTAATCCAATAATTATTCGATGAGAAGCGGCTTGGATCTGGCGTTGTCAGACCAACCACCACACTGCCATCCATGCGGGTTGCTCGAATCTCTGTGTTGTAATAACCATTAGGACTTTTTTCTTCCGCACAGCCACTACCTGCGTCCACCGTATTATAACGAGTGTAGGCAACCCACGTCTTGTCGAAAGTGATACGCGGATGGGTCATTTCACGGTAGCTGTCTATTGCAATGACAGCCAGATTACTACCGTCTAGATTCGCCGTTACCAGATTGAACTTGGACGTGAGACAGTCAAAACTAGAACAAGGTGGCGCGGGCGTAGCACCAGGACTACCGCCACAGCCTGCTAGGGCGAAGAATATAAACAGGATAATGAGAGAACAGTGACCCGTTTTTATGATTGACATGGATAGTTTGGCTTTCATGTATTACCCCTATGTAAAATTCGACAGGAACTTAAGTAAGTGCCATTTTGTTCTGACCCCATGATCCTACTTGCTGCAGCTGGTAGCGGATTTATTCGCGGCAAACAGTATTTTGGTTTTTCCCGCGTCCTGGTATGGAATGACATGACTATAATAGTAACCCGCAGGTAGCGGTATTTCGGTCCGCTGTGTGCCGTCATCCTTCATGGTATACAGCTTCTGTACCACCCCGGTACTAAAGTTTAGTGTAAAAAACACCAAGGTCGTATTATCAATCCATTCAGGCACGCCATCATTGAAATAAACATCCTGGCCAATGGTTCGATCCGATATATCCACCTCACTGCCTGGCGCACCGCTTGCGCTTGTAACAAAAATATGAAAGCCATGATCGTTTGCTGCGGTAGCCGTGTCAATCTTGCGCATAAAAGCTATTTTTGTACCATCGGGCGAAAATTTTGGATCGTTCTCATACGCCTGGGCCGCAACAACGGGCGTCGTACCTTTGTAAACAGTAGCCACTGTTCTACCCTCCACACCAGTACCATCTAGATTCATGGTAAAAATACTCTTCACGTCAGCTTCCGCATCCAAAATATTATATTGTGCGCCAAATACGATTTTGTTTGATACCTGTTGCGGATCAAAGACAGCCGCCTCGTCCGGCGTCGGTATCGCGACGGTTGCAGCAGCCAAGCCCATATTGGCATCGCGAAAGCCTCGTTTGATTTTAATTTTATTTGTCGCGTCAGTACTACCCAGAACCCCGTCCAGAAAAGTAAAGTTATAGGTATTATCAATCCAATAACTGTTCGTTGAAGCACG
>JAYSTO010000229.1:0-12458 GCA_043719675.1 Gammaproteobacteria bacterium
TCACAGCCCTCGTGAATAATGGCTCGAACCAGATCGCGGTCTGCTTCGTACTGGGCTGCTCGCTCCTTGATCGGTGCCAACTCAGCCAAGATCGCCTCGATCAGTGGCTTTTTACACTCCAGGCAGCCGATACCAGCACTGCGGCAACCTTCCTGAACCCAGGCCTTGGTCACGTCCGTCGAATAGACCTGATGGAACTGCCAGACCGGGCAGCGATCCGGATTACCCGCATCGTGGCGGCGAACCCGCGCCGGATCGGTGGGCATCGTGCGCAATTTCTTTTCGACATCGGCCGGAGCCTCACGCAGCGAGATGGTATTGTGGTATGACTTCGACATCTTTTGGCCATCCAGCCCCGGCATTTTAGATGCCTGCGTCAATAACTCACGCGGCTCCGGTAAAATAATCCGGCCACTCCCCTCCAAATATCCAAACAACCGTTCCTTATCACCCAAGCTAATATTCTGTTGCGCCTCGAGCAAGGCACGCGCTGTGGCAATGGCCTCCGCATCGCCTTGTTCCTGATAACGACGGCGCAGATCCTGATAGAGTTTGGCGTTTTTCTTACCCATTTTTTTGATCGCCACTGCCACCTTTTCTTCAAAGCCAGGTTCGCGACCATACAAATGATTAAAACGGCGGGCAATTTCACGCGTCAACTCGATGTGCGCAACCTGATCCTCACCCACCGGCACCAAGCCAGCCTTATAGATGAGTATGTCAGCACTTTGCAGCAAGGGATAACCCAGAAACCCATAGGTTGCCAGATCACGCTCCCTGAGCTTTTCCTGCTGATCCTTATAGCTGGGGACACGTTCCAGCCAACCCAGTGGCGTCACCATCGATAATAACAAATGCAATTCGGCATGTTCCGGCACACGCGACTGAATGAACAGACAGGCCGAACCCGGATTGACCCCCACCGCCAGCCAATCGATGACCATGTCCCAGACACTTTGTTCAAGGATCGCAACTTCTTCGTAATGGGTGGTTAAGGCATGCCAATCAGCGACAAAAAAATAACAGGCGTATTCATGCTGCAACTTGAGCCAATTTTTTAACACGCCGTGATAATGGCCCAAATGCAAGGCACCGGTTGGGCGCATTCCGGATAACACGCGTTGCGGTTGATGGGGTAAATTCAAACGGGACTCCGTGTTGTTGGTTTTATGGATTGCAAGTAAAGCAGGTGGCGATTATAGCGGATTCAGTGTGTTGCTTGAAACGGTGCGGGGTCACCCCGGCCAATGCGCGTGACCCGTGGCATGTCATCGGTCATGTCCACCACGGTGGAGTGATCAATGCCACAACTACCACCATCAATGACCAAATCCACCTGATATTCCAATTGGCGCCGAATCTCATCGACATCAGTCATCGGCACGGTCTCGCCCGGCAGGATCAAGGTGGTACTCATCAGTGGTTCGTTCAGTTCGTCCAGCAAGGCGCGGGTGATCTTGTGATCGGGGATACGCAAACCGATGGTACGGCGTTTGGGATGCATCAAACGACGTGGCACATCACGCGTTGCCGGTAAGATAAAAGTGTAGGGTCCCGGAGTATGATTGTTCAACATGCGATACGCCATATTACTGACCTTGGCATAGGTGCTGATTTCCGACAGATCACGGCAAATCAGGGTAAAATTGTGTTTTTCGCTCAATTGGCGAATGCGGATAATCCGCTCCAACGCCTTCTTATCACCGATGTGACAACCCAAGGCATACGCTGAATCAGTGGGGTACACGATCACCGCCCCTTCACGCAGCATCTCCACGGCCTGACGAATCAAACGCACTTGAGGATTCTGAGGGTGTATTTGAAAAAATTGGCTCATAGCGAACTACTTTGCTGCGGCAATTTTTTGAGCTTGCACACACAGATGCCAGGCAACGCTTTCCCACAGGGGCGTACAGGTAGGTGGCAGCTGTGGTAACCGCTGCGGATCGGCGTAGGCCTGTTCCGGACCATGATAATCCGAACCGCGCGAGGCATAAAAACCCATGGTATTGGCCATCTGCGCAAAACGGGTCGCATCGTCGGCGGAATGACTGCCGGACACCACCTCCAGACCCACTCCGCCCAAATCACGAAACTCTTCTAACAGCTGGCGTAACCGGGTGGCAGAATATTTATAACGTGCAGGATGGGCGATGATCGCCAGACCCCCGGCTGATTTAATCCAATTCACGGCCTGCTCCAAACTGACCCACTTGCCCGGCACGTAGCCCGGCTTGTTATGTGCCAGATAATGTTTGAATACCTGACGAATATCTTTGGCGTAGCCATTGGCTACTAAAAATCGGGCAAAGTG
The DNA here is from genome assembly GCA_043719675.1 of Gammaproteobacteria bacterium. Taxonomy (GTDB): domain Bacteria; phylum Pseudomonadota; class Gammaproteobacteria; order UBA6429; family Thiohalophilaceae; genus JACQBC01. The sequence goes on from JAYSTO010000229.1 coordinate 2,315, forward strand.
GGTACGGCTGATGATCTTACCGCTGGCGTACTGCATGGCCCCCGCATAACTGCCTGTTATGCCCGCCTTCTCCAATCGACGTGCGATCTCCTGGGCGCGCTCCTGGCGATAGCTGTGAATCGATTCCAAGCCAAGTAATAAATCGGGCGCTTGCGAGTCTATATGCAGACCAATAATGTGCAGTGTTTGACCCGACCAGGTTACCGATATCTCAATGCCCGGCACAAATTCAATCCCGCATTGCAGCGCTGCCTGCTGTGCCTCGCCCAAACCCAGGGTAATGTCATGATCAGTGACTGCCAGCACATCCACCGCACAGGCCATGGCGTGTTGTACCAACGCAGTCGGACTCAGACTGCCATCAGAGGCGGTAGTGTGGGTGTGTAAATCGTAGCGGCGTTGCAACATGGCGCGCTAGTCTACCGTATTCTCGATGAGATGTCCTTGGAACGTGGCATGTGGTACATTCCCCATCGGTAAAAAGGGCTTCCTGACAACCCGTGGATGAGATCATTGGCACATATATTCACCCTTACTGTGAACGACATGACAAAGATTGCTGATGATGCAGCAACGTTGCTGCATGCTGCATTTGAAAAGCAGCCGACACCATCAGGAGACATCACTCCCGCTGCATTAACGCAAAGCCTCATGCATTTTTTTGAAATTTTGCGCGTGATTGAGCAACAGCCGACTGCCACCGGTACCAAACCACACAAAATAGAAATGCACGACCTTGCCGATCAAGGCCTGCGTTTGCTGACAGAATTACACACATGGAGCATGAAACTGCTTAGTGATGATGCCGCCCGGCGCTACGAGCAACTGACGATACCCTTGGCATTGTGGGCCGCGCAGCACCAGCTGACCATCGCGGAATTGGAATTGCTGATTAATGCTCTGTCGTCACTGGCGAATAACACACACGAACCGGAGCAACTGGCGACGATGTCGGATGCCGTTGATAAAATTATTGAAGCCATTACGCCGCAGCTTCGCCAAGACGCGGACCGCAGTAATCCAGGCCGACCCTGGCGGATACTGAATATCAATCACAGCATTATCGCCACACGTTCACATGACCCACACCGTATGGAGGCCATCTTTGAACAACTGTTATTTCGACTGCCGGAAGATGCCCCTGGTTTTTTTGAAGAAGGCATGCAACAAATGTCGAGCATCGACTACCCGGATCATGTCCGCGCCGTGATGGAAAAATATTTTCAAAAAACCCATCATCACACATTGCATTAATCGTTTTATAAGGAACCCATTAAAATGAAATTTCTCTTTGATTTTTTCCCTGTGCTGATTTTTTATATTGCCTATAACCTTGGTAAAAAATCCATGGACGAAGTCGATGCCATGATTCTAGCAACAGCGCTGTTGATGTTGGCCACGACGGTACAAATAATTTGGAACTGGCTAAAACATAAAAAAATAGAAAAGATGCACATTATCGTCCTGGTGCTCGCCCTGGTATTTGGTGGTGCCACCATTTATTTTCGCGACCCAGCCTTTTTGATCTGGAAGGTCACCTTGGTCTATTGGCTATTTGCGATTGCCTTCATTGTTAGTCATTTTTTCGGTGAAAAAACCATTATCAAACATATGATGGAACAGGCACTACAGCTGCCCGAACCGATCTGGCAGCGCCTGAGCGTGATGTGGATTGTGTTTTTTATACTATTAGGCGGCGTCAATCTGGTTGTCGCACGTAATGTCAGCTTTGATACCTGGGTTGATTTTAAATTATTCGGCCTATTAGGCATCACCCTGGCCTTTGCCCTGCTACAAGGATTTTATCTGGCCAAATATATTCAAACCGATACCCCGCCATCGTAATCAGGGAGTCATGATCATGTGGTACGCCATTTTTGGCCAGGACAATGAAAACAGTTTAAGCAAACGCCTCGCCGCCCGCCCCGGCCACCTGGCGCGCTTGCAGCAATTACAAAATGAAGGCCGCTTATTATTGGCGGGCCCCTTCCCTGCGATTGATTCGCCTGACCCCGGCAGCGCAGGATTTAGCGGTTCCTTGATTGTCGCTGAGTTCGCCTCGCTGGAATCCGCCCAAGTCTGGGCCGACACCGACCCGTATGTTTTTGCCGGCGTTTATAACCAGGTCACTGTCAAACCGTTTAAAAAAGTGTTACCTTAACCCACCTTTTATATCTCTCCTAAGGAAGGAAATAACCTATGCGTTTAGCACTATTTGTTTCAGTCATCACCGTTGCCATGGCCAACCCTGTCTTCGCCGCTGATGATACCGTTGCCACTGTTAATGGCGCAAAAATCAAAAAGCAGATGATTGACGCCGCCACCAAAGGTGGCAATGTCAATCCCGAACAGGTCATCAACGAACTCATCAGTATCGAACTGTTATCCCAAGAAGCGGTTAAAAAGAAACTCGACAAAACCCCTGAAGTTATGATGCAACTGGAACTGGCGAAGAAAAATTTATTGGCCAATGCCCTGTTACGGCAGTCCGATGTCGCCAAACCCATTACCGATGAAGAAATGAAAAAGATTTATGACGAGAAAATCAAAAGCCAGAATTTTTCTGAATACAAGGCACGTCATATCCTGATTACCACCAATGAAGACGATGCCAAGGCCGTGATAGCAGAGCTGGACAAAGGCACACCGTTTGAAGAATTGGCCAAGACCAAGTCCAGTGACCCGGGAACGAAAGAACAAGGTGGTGACCTGGGATGGTTTAACCCTTCGCAAATGGTACCGGAATTTTCCCAAGTGGTTGCCAACATGAATAAAGGCACCTACACACGCACGGCGGTGAAAACCCGTTATGGCTGGCATATCATCAAACTCGAAGACACACGCACTGGCACGCCACCGACCTTTGAGCAAACCAGCAAACAGATCGGTTCGGCCATTCAACAGAAACGTATTCAGGACTATATCGAACAGTTACGCAAGAACGCCAAGATCGAGATCAAAGGTGACACCAAAGCTGATGTTAAGCCCGCAAAGAAAAAATAATCTTCGCTGATTTCTAATTCCAGTCCCGCACCTCGGTGCGGGATTTTTTTTGCTTCCCGTTCGCTTGTTCTGCTAACACCGCCAGTTTCTTGTTTTAAGACGTGCCCCCTGCCACAAAATATCCTCATTTAAGTTTTTTCTATTCTGCGAGTATTATTTTTGATCCCTCTTCAATCACTCTCCGCACCCTCGACGAACACCTCAATGTGTGATCGTGATCATACCTGCGCCGCTGGTCTGAGAAACAGACCCGGTTAACCCCAGGCTTGGCTAAAGCATCTCAGGGGCAGGAACGATAACCCTTAACAGAACCGCAACGTTATGTGGTAGCTGATAAACGCAACGCTCCTATATTAAGTGTAAAACGGCCAGGACCAGACAATGCATACGATCAAACAACGCCCAACCGGCTTCACACTGTATGAACTGGTTACCGCCTTGGCAGTGTTTGCGGTATTGACCGTCGTCGGGGTTCCCGGCTACCTGGGCTATGTGCGCAATAGTCAACTCAGCAACATGGCAACCACGTTATACACCGACTTATTATATGCGCGCAGTGAGGCGCTCAAGCGCAAGATTGATGTTGTTGTCTGCCGCAGTGCGGATCCAACTTTAGCTACCCCCACCTGTGGAGGAACGGCAAAAAACTGGGCAACAGGATGGCTGATCTTTGCGGATATCGGCGGTGCAGCCGGAGTCTATAACGCCGGTACCGACAAACTACTACGCATCGGTCAAGCCGCTCCCACAACAGTGACCATCATCAGTAACAACAATGCCGATGCACGCTTGGCCTTCAGCAGTGATGGCACTTTGGGTACTGTTTATGTTACCTCAGCGTTTGCTATCTGTGACGACCGGGACCAAAACGGCAGCTACGATGCCCAATATGGCCGTCAAGTTGATGTCAGCGCCATCGGCCGACCACAAATCACAACCGGCAACATTGCCAGCTGCACTAATCCAACATAAAGATCATGAACTCATCAAATCATAATTCACGCTATGGTTTCTCGCTGATTGAAGTCTTGGTTGCTTTATTAGTTGTCAGTGTTGGCCTACTAGGTATCGCGGGTATGGAAATATTTTCCAAGCAGAACAATTACGAAGCAGTGCAACGCACAACAGCTGTCATGCTGGCGCGCGGCATGATGGAAAAAATGCGCGCCAATCCAACCGCACTCAATGCATACACCAACATAACTGTTGGCAATGCCAGCGTAGCAACACCTGGAAATGATTGTAAAAGTGCCGCCTGCAGTGAGGTACAAATAGCGACTTACGATTTGTGGTCGTGGGAACAGTTACTCGATGGGGCCACCGAACAGTCGCCCAGCGGGGCGAACACCGGTGGTTTAATACAACCACAAGGCTGCATTACCACGGCCGTCGCCGCTGGTGCAGCAGGTACCTATTCCGTTGCCATTGCCTGGCGTGGTAACAGCGCAATGGCTAATCCAACCACGTCGACCTGCGGGCAAGGTAGTGGCCTATATGGCGCAGCCGACGAATACCGTCGTGTTATGCAGATTGATTTTTATATCACGGATAACACCTTTATATGAAATCGATACCCGCAAAATTCGTCACGGGATTTAGTCTTATTGAATTAATGATTACATTAGTGATCAGCCTGGTAGCGATGTTAATGGTGGTTAATATCTATTCCAGCACTCGCCAAAGCCATGTGCAAAATGATCGCATCGGTGAAGCACTGGAGTATGGACGTTATGCGATGAGTCTGTTAGCCACGGATTTGGAAACAGCAGGCTTTATGGGCGGCATCATGCTCACCACACCCACGTTGCCGGCACTGCCAAACATCAAAACCGATACCGGACTCACGGTTGCCACGGATTGCGGCAAACCTGCCGATACCAACTGGGTTTATGACATGAGTAATTATCTGCAATATTTATATCAAGCGTCCGCGGCAACCGTTGCAGCCGAACACCAATGTATTACCTCAGGTGAATATGCCAATGGCACTAATGTGCTTTCAGTCAAACGTGTGTTTGGCAACAAAGATACCAGTGCATTGGTCAATAACGCCGTGTACTTGCGATCAGACAGGGCAACCGGCTGTTTATGGTATTACAACACATCACAAACTGTACCTGCCGATACATCACTTTGCCCGGCGTCCGGTTTTGATGAATGGCGTTATCTGGTCAATATTTATTTCATTCGTCCTTATGCAAAAACTGTCGGCGATAACATCCCTACCTTGTGTAAAAAAGTATTGGGCGCCACCTCCAGTGGCACACTACAGGCTGACATGCAAACCGTGTGTCTGGCAGAGGGGATAGAACAGTTTCACATCGAATATGGCATCGATACTGATGCCGACGCGGATGCAAGACCCAATCAGTTTATTGAAAATCCAACATCAACTCAGCTGAAAAAAGCCGTTACGGCACGCATTTATGTGCTGGCGCGTGCCCGTGTTGAAGACGCCGCTTTTGCGAATAACAAAACATATAATCTCGGTAGTGTTGTACTTACCAAAAACGACAACTACTACCGGCGTGTTTACAGCACAACCGTCATGTTAAGAAATACCGCGGGTCTCGCCACATGGTAGGAGTAAATCATATGCGCAGTAACCAAAACAGCAAGGGCGCGGCACTTATTACCTCGTTGGTCATGTTAATGGCACTGACGGTAGTGTCGATTGCCGCCATGAGTTCGACCACCGCACAATTACAAATGGCCGGTAATGATCACGATGCGGCGGATGCGTACGGACGCGCCCAATCCGTGGTGGATGCCGTATTGGAACTACCGACTGCGTTTGTTGTGCAAGGTGATGCCGGTTATACCGTGTGTAATAGTGGTGTCTCCGGTTGTAATGCAAACAGTATCGTTTTTAGTGATGCGCTGCTCACCGGCAGCAATGTGCAGGCAAAAGTGGAATTGTTGTCGGCAAACTATGTCGCCTCACGCGCCTCAGGCGACAGTGCAAGCAAAACCACTCCGATACTTTTTTCGGTAACCGGTAGTTACGATGATACTGGCAACGACCGTGGCAAGGCCGAAGCAGTACAAGGTTTAGTAGTTACCATCCCCAAGGCAGACCAAGGCTCATAACAGGTGAATGATCATGCGTAAACAAATGATAAATTTTGTTGGTAGTGCGATCTTATTGGGCATGCTGCTGTTGAGTATCAGCACATCACCCCGTGCCGATGACATTGACATCTATGTCGCCAGTGGTGCTTCTGCCACCAGCGAACCAATGGTAATGTTTGTGATCGATTGGCGACCCAATCTTGCCAGCACCATCTGTAACTCCTTCAGCTCTGGTGATAGTGACGCCACCATTGCCGCTGCCTGCGGCTGGCAATCCAGTTTTGTCAGCTATTTCACCGCAGCGGATAAAGCCGACAACAAAATTATTTATTTTGAACTGTTACGCGCAGTGTTAAAACAAGTCATGGCGTCTTTAAGTGGCATCAAAGTTGGTTTAATGATCAACCATGATAATAATTGTACCGGTGGCACCACCGCAGGCCCAGCTAAAACCGGGTGCAGTAATGGCGCCTATGTCATGTCTGGATTCAAATCGCTCGACAGCACCGATGCCAATGGCAATAAGGCCGCCTTTCATGCCAAATTAGCGGCCATTCCCGAACCCCAAGGTGCCGCCAGTCATAAATTCCAGGGTAAAGAAGTGTATTTTGAATTGTTCCGTTATTTGACAGGCCAGGGAATTTATAATGGCCACTTAGGTTGGAAAGATTACGCTAATACGGACAACAGTGACAACCTCAATGGTGCAGAAACGCCTAATTACAACGCTATTTCATGGGACACGGCGATTGAAAGCGGCACCAATTATGTTACCCCCATTGCGGCCACTGCCGATTGCGCGAAGATTTTTGCCATCAATATTTTATTTCAGGTCACCCAGCAAGAAGGAGATTCGGACAGCGCCATCACTGCCGCCAAGGGTTTAGGTGGTATGAATAGCCTGGTACTCTCTGGCAGTTCCAATAAATTTGAAACCGTCTTGTCGTGGATGTACAACAATGATTTGGCCGATGGCACTTACGGCACGGCACCAAATGTAACGGGCAAACAAAATGTTACCTCGTATTTCCTGGTTGACTCGCCCAACACCAGCACCAATAGTTACGCCAATGCCGGTGGTACCACCGCTGCAATTGGGCTAGGGACTGATCCCGCCGCAATGGCTACAAAAATCAGTAATGTGTTTAATCAGATATTGAGTGTCAGCACCACCTTCGTTGCCGCCTCGGTACCGGTCAATGTCTTTAACCGCACCGAATTTTTAGATGATGTCTATATTGCCTTGTTCGAAGCTGAAAAAAATGGCAAACCAAAATGGGTGGGTGACTTAAAGAAACTTAAAATCCAACAGGATGCCTTCGGCCAATATTATATTGGTGATGTCAGCGGCAACGCTGCCTTTTCCTCCGACAGTCGTATTAATTATAGCGCCCTCACCTACTGGACGAATCCGGCAGGGGCTGATGTGGTAGCGGCGGACACCACGGTAGGCGAAATCTCCGGATACGATGGCCGCAGCGTTGATCGTGGTGGTGCAGGCCAACAAATCAATGGTTTCTTAAGTGGTTCACCGGGTATCAATAATTCTGACAGTGGTGCACGAAAACTATTTACTGAACCCAGCAGTTATGCCAATGGCACTGCCGCGACATTGCTGGCATTAGATGCCACCAGCGCAAATGCCTCGACACTCTGGACCAACCTGAATGCCAATGGTGTGTATTCCTCGGGCGCTACATTGAATGCCACGACCTGGTCCAGTGCGCTAACCTATGCCACAGCTGTCGCCGCCGATCAGACCGAGGCTGTTAATCTACTCAAATTCGCCCGCGGCATTGATGTCACCGATGAAGATGCCGATGGCAGTACCACGGATACACGGCCCTGGTTGCTTGCTGATCCCATTCATTCACGGCCACTGGCGATCAACTACGGCGCAACCAGCGGCTACTCCCTCACCAATCCCGACATTCGCATTTTTATGGGCGGTAACGACGGCTTCATGCACATGTTCAACAACACAACAACATCGGCAACTCAGAGTGGTAAAGAAGGTTGGGCCTTCATGCCGCGTTATGCCATGAATATTTTAAAACGCTTAAAAGACAATGCCCCCGGCACACCGATCCACCCTTATGGTGTGGATGGTGAAGCCGTGGTCTATGTGCTTGATGTCAATAAAGACGGTACGATCAATCAAGCTGACGGTGACAAGGCCTATCTTTATTTTGGCATGCGCCGTGGTGGAAAATTATATTATGCCCTCGACGTTACCGTACCTGATTCACCTAAGATGTTATGGTCTATCTCAAATAGCGCAGCGGACTTTAATGAACTGGGTCTGACTTTTTCCACCCCGCGTTTAGCCAAGCTCAATTACGACTCCAATATTAAAAAGCCGGTACTGATATTCGCAGCAGGCTATGATACCAACAAGGATACCCGTAACGCCTCTACCGGAACCGATGACACCAAAGGTCGAGGTATTTATATTATTAATGCAGAAACTGGCGCGCTGATTTGGAAAGCGGTCAGAGGTAGCTCAACCGGCAATATCAGTTCAACGGAATATCATCACGCTGATCTTTTTGACAGCATCCCTTCGCAAGTCACCATCATGGACAGCGATGGTAACGGTGCCGTGGATCGATTCTATGTTGGTGACACCGGTGGTGTGATTTGGCGAGCTGATCTGGCCGGAACGAATCGCACAGCCTGGGTATTAACAAAATTTGCATCGCTAGGACGGCATTATAATTCAGCGAAAGAACATGATCGCCGTTTTTTTCATGCGGTGGATGTTGTCCAATATCGCGATAGCAGCGGTGATTATGATGCAGTAATTGTCGGCTCCGGTGATCGCCCCAATCCACTCGACAAGAGTATTGGCACCACTGTTCCTGAAAACTGGATGTACATGCTCAAGGATCGCGCCACCAGTTCAGGGACACCTTCCGCCACCACACTGTTACACAGTGATCTCGCTGATTTAAGCAATAATTGTTTCCAGGAGATTAGCCTGACGTGTACCACCACGCAAATAACAGCCCTGGGAAAAGGCTGGCGTATTGAACTCAATCAGGGCGGCGGTGAAAAAGCCCTGTCGGCGCCTTTAACGCTGGGTGGGATTATTTACTTCACCACCTATCAACCACCCGATACCAGCGGCAGCACTACCTGCGGTCCCAGTGAAGGTACTGGTTTGTTATATGCACTGAATTTGAAAGACGCCAGCGCCGCACTCAATTTTGATCAGAGTAATTCTGTCACTAATATGGCAGGGGATGTGATTGAGTTGCAAGCGGGTGATCGCTTCCGCTATACCGGTGCCGGTATCCCCGCCGATGCCATCATCATTAGTAAAGGTGGCAAAAACATTATCGTTGTCCCCGGTGGCCTGCTCGAAGGCCCGGCAAAACCACCGCGACGCACCTATTGGTACCAAACCAAACAGTAAACACGACTTGAGGTCATGAATATGGCAGCACTTGATATAAAACAAAGAGGTTTAACACTCATAGAGTTAATGGTCACCATCGCCATCGTCGCAATACTGGCTGGCATCGCCATCCCCTCCTATGAGCGTTACACCACGAGCGCGAATCGAACTGCAGCCAAGACCGCCCTGCTCACATTACGCGGCAAAATGGAAAACTATTACATTAATAATAAAACATATACAACTGACATGACAAACTTAGGTTACAGCGCGAGCCCAAGTTTTATCGACAAGTCTGGCGAAGCCGTTGCCGCCGGTGCCAGCACTTATTCGGTTACCATCACAAATCCAGGTGGCTGTACAACAGCAAATTGTTACGTCATAACAGCAGCGCCACAAAACGCACAAGCGACCAACGACACCGATTGCGTCAATATGACGGTGACATTATTAGGCGCGAAAAATGCGAGTGGACCAAAGGGCGTTACCTGTTGGAATTAATTGCAGCCACCGACCCCGTACGCCGTTGTGCACTTTTAAATAAATATTTAATCCGTGCTTTTATTTTTAGCAGCTTGTTGAAAAACGCAGGACGTACTGAGAATTCTTTAAACCGACTCACGTCGGTAGCCAGAAGCCTATTGATATATATGGATTCCGGCTCGCACG
>JAYSTO010000230.1:0-12389 GCA_043719675.1 Gammaproteobacteria bacterium
GTGAATTTCTGGGCCTCCTGGTGCGGCCCCTGCCGCCAGGAAATGCCGCTGCTGGAAGACATGTATAAGAAATACAGCAAGCTCGGTTTTACTATTCTGGGTGTGAATGTTGAACAGGACAACAGCAAGGCCAAGGCTTATCTGCGCGATGTGACGGTCACCTTCCCCATTTTGCTTGACCCGCAAAACATTGCCAGCAAGCTGTATAACGTCGAGGCCATGCCCACTACCGCCATCGTTGATCGCAATGGCAAGATCCGTTATATCCACCTGGGTTACAAGGCCGGCTACGAAGAGACCTACAAAAAACAGATTAAAGAACTGGTTAAGGAGTAACGGTTATGAAGGCAATGTTGGCGATCATTGTTTGTGTACTCACGCTTGGCATGACGGGTTGCGGTATCCAACCCTGGGTCAAGCCGTATGAACGGCAGAATCTCGCTGATCCGATCATGAATCCTTCCCGCGACGGCGTGTCGGCGTCGTACATCCATCATGTTCACGAAACACGTGAATCTTCCCGCGGTGCGGGCAGCGTCTCCGGCGGCGGTTGCGGGTGTAACTGATTTATATGACGCGTTTGTTCGTTGCTCGCACATTCATTCTCCTTGCGCTGGGGGCGGCTCAGCTGCCTGCGGCAAATGCAGGTGTGTTACCCGAGGAACGCACGGATCTGCTTTATCACCGCTATAGCGGTGACGAAGTCACCGTCAGCGGCCCTTCGTTGCTGGTGCGCAAACAAACCAGCACCAATACCTCGGTGTTTTTTAACTATTACATCGATAATATCAGCAGCGCCTCCATTGACGTCCGCACCTCGGGCGCCAGTCGTTACATCGAAGAGCGTACCGAACAAACTCTCGGCGTTGATTACCTGCACGGCAAGACCACCATGGGCTTTGCATACACCGACAGTGCTGAAAATGATTATGAGGCAACGTCCTATCATTTTAATCTTAGCCAGGATTTCTTCGGTGACTTAACCACCCTTAGCATGGGTTATTCCAGGGGCTCCGATACCATCCGTCAGACAGGAAATCCAACTTATTTGCAATTTGCCGACAAACAAAGCTATCGACTGGGTCTATCACAGATCATTACCCGCAATTTCACGATGGGGGTTGGTTATGAAACCATAACCGACGAAGGTTCCTTGCGTAATCCTTACCGAGTCTATAGTTACTGTAACCCCGAAAGCACGTGTGCCGCCCGCGGCTTTGCAGCAGAAATATACCCCAATACCCGCACCAGTAACGCCCTGTCAGTACGGGGCAGTTATTTTCTGCCGTATCGCGCCGCGCTGCATGGCGAATACAAAATCTTTAACGATTCCTGGGACATCAGCGCAACGACAATGAGTCTTGGTTACACCCAACCCATTTCTGACTTCATTATCGATCTGCGTTACCGCCTCTATAGCCAGACCAAGGCCGAGTTTTACAGTGATCTGTTTAACCGTGTTAATGAATTCAATTTTTTAGGGCGCGATAAAGAATTGAGTACCTTTGACAGCGTCTCTTTTGGTACCACCATCAGTTACGAAATTGCTAAAAGCGGCTGGTGGATTTTTGAAAAAGGCTCCTTGAATTTATCCTGGGACCACATCGAATTCACCTATAAGGATTTCCGAGATGTACCGGCTGGAAGACTTCTGGGCAGCGCGCCGGGAACAGAGCCCTTGTTCGCCTTCGGTGCCGATGTTATTCAGCTCTTCGTCTCGTTGTGGTACTAACTAACCTTGTTATCGCGCATAACACAGCACCCGATGCATTTTAGAGACCACAACCGCATGTACCAACGTATACTTCCTTGGTTGCTTTGCTTCCCCCTGCTCGGCCATGCGCAGTGGTTTAAGGAAGAACAGACGATCATGACGACCTCGGTCAGTGTCGAGTTGTGGGATGAGGGTGCGGCGCATGCACAACAGTGTATTGCGCAGGTGATGGCAGTGATGCACCACGTCAACGACACCATGAATCCTTTCAATCCGGCCACCGAATTGTCAAAATTAAATCGTGAAGCGGCACAACATCCGGTTAAGGTCGGCCGTGAATTGTTTGAGGTGATCAAAACCTCACTGTATTTCTCCGAGCTTTCCAACGGTATATTTGATGTCACCTTTGCCAGCGTCGGCTATCGTTATGATTACCGTAAAGGTATCCATCCCTCTGATGCACAAATAGCCCAGGATCTCGACAAGATCGACTATCGACTTTTATTACTAGACGAAAAAGCGCAGACCATTCGTTATGGCAAGGCCGGGGTGCGTGTTGATCTGGGTGGTATTGCCAAGGGGTATGCGGTAGACCAGGGTATCGACAAACTCAAGGCCTGTGGCATTCGTATGGCAATGGTCAGCGCCGGTGGTGACACCCGCATCCTTGGTGATCGTCAGGGCCGTCCGTGGATGACCGCTATCCGTGACCCACGCAATGCCAAGGCCTCGGCGGTCCTGATTCCCTTGAGTGACACGGCCATCTCCACATCGGGTGACTATGAGCGTTACTTCATGGAAGACGGCAAACGCTATCATCACATTCTCAATCCCCGCACGGGCAAATCCGCGGATACCTGCCGGAGCGTCTCGGTGATTGGCCCCAACGCCACCACCACCGATGGCTTGACGAAAACCGTGTTTATCCTCGGCCCGAAAAAAGGTATGGCGTTTATCGAGCGTATCCCAGGCGTTGATGCCATCATTATTGATAACGAAGGACGTTTACACTATTCAAAAGGCTTGGCGCCACCGGAAGCACCCGCCGTCAGTGGTGAAAAACCCGGCGTACCCGAATCAAGCCCCAATAAAAGTGGTGATTCTGTGAACGGGCTGGCAAACTAGTGGGATAAAACTATATTGTTAGCCTGGATATTTAATATCATAAAGGTTGCGCAAGCCCTTGGCTTGCCTCGAATTTGAATCCATGACAGGAACGTAACATGCCAGCACACACGACTTTCATCTCTGTACTCAGCATTGCCCTCTTATTTGGCATTTATTCTCCTGTCAACGCGGCAGAAGAAGCTGCAACGCCACCACCGGCTGATAGCAAAGCCGCTGACGACAAGGCGCGGCAACACAGTACCACGCTGGATACGCGCATTCAGGATCTGAAAAAAGAGGTACTCGATCTGAATCGTGATTTGTTTTTATTGGAAGAAGATTTGCTATTCCCAGCCAACACCCAGTTCAACGTGTTTGTCTCCATGGATATTGGTCTGTTGTTTGATCTGGATTCGATACAATTAAAGTTGAACGATAAGATTGTGGCCAGCCATCTCTATACCGAACGCGAGGTCAGCGCCCTGAGACGCGGCGGTGTGCAACGGCTCTATGTCGGTAATCTTACCGCCGGTGAACATGAGTTTATTGCGTACTTCATTGGCAAAGGCACAAAAAACCGTGACTACAAACGCGCCACGACCATCAAAGTCACTAAGGGCGCTGACCCTCAATACGTTGAATTAAAGATTACGGATAGCACTGCAAAACAACAACCCGAGTTTAAGATCAAGGTCTGGGAAGCGCACTAAGCCCTATCACCCATGTCACGTTACTACCACTCTTCTCTCTCGATACTTGGCAGCGCCCTGTTGGTGCTGCTATGCACGACACCATCGGTACACGCCGCCGAACAGCAGCCGCAAGAGATCCGCGACCTGCGTTATGGTGAAGTGCTGTTTAATTTTTATCAAAAGAAATATTTCTCGGCGATTACCAATCTCTTGGTAGCTGAGCGGGTCAAACCGCTGGAAATACAAGGTGATGATCCCCAGTTGTTGCTCGGTGGCTTATATTTGACATATGGCATGCATGATCAGGCAGGTAAATTATTTGATGCCGTTCTTTCCAGCAATACCCTACCCACTACGCATGATCGTGCCTGGTATTACATCGCCAAATTGCGCTACCTGAAAGGTTATTTGCCCGAGGCAGAACAAGCTTTGTTAAAGATTCAGCAAACCCTGCCCCCGGATCGCGAAGCGGAGCGTTATCACTTTCTTGCCAATGTCTATCTGGCCAACCAACAGTATGACAAGGCCATTGAAGTATTAACCAACTTCAAGGGCGATAACGAATGGCAGGCGTATGCACAATTCAATTTAGGTGTGGCCCTTATTAAGGCCGGAAAAACCGACGAGGGCATCAACCTGCTTGCCAAGGTCGGTGATCTGGATCCTGCCAAGATTAATCACGAACTCAATGCCTTGCGTGATAAAGCCAACCTGGCCTTGGGTTTCGCCTTAATGCGCGATAACAAAGCTGCCGATGCGGAAAAATATTTTGCCCGAGTGCGGTTGCAAGGACCTTTGTCCAACAAGGCATTGCTCGGCATGGGCTGGTCAGCCACGGCACAAAACCAGTATAAAAAAGCGCTCATCCCGTGGCTGGAATTACAGACTCGCGACTCACTTGACACCTCTGTCCAGGAGTCCTTGCTTGCCATTCCCTACACGATGGAAAAACTGGAGAAACCACGGCTGGCCTTGCAGAATTATCAAAAAGCCATTGACACCTACAGCAGTGAAATTACCCAGATGGGTACCATTATTAAGGCAGTACAAAATGGCGAACTAGCTCAGGCAATGCGCCCCGCTAATTATGATGATGAAACATCGTTACCGGTACACACCTTTGGCTTACCAAAGTCAGTGACCAGCCCCTATTTGCATCAGTTAATGGCCACCCACGCCTTTCAAGAGGCGTACAAAGATTATCAAAACCTCTATTTCCTGCAGTACACCTTGCAAAATTGGCGTCGCCAGTTACCCTCGTATGTCCTGATGTTGTCTGAACGGCGCCGCGCCTATTTTGAAAAATTGCCCCACGTTGCCAGTGATGATCGCTTACAACAAATCGGCCAGATGCAGGAAGAACGTAACAAGCTTGCCGCAGAACTGCAACGCATCGAGGCCGAAGACGACGTATTTGCTTTAACCACCGGTGAAGAGCAAAGTCACGTCGATAGTCTGAACCGGCTCAAGACTAAGTTTGGCGCGCCAGCTGCCTCCGCTGAACAACCCAGCGACGAACAAGAACGTTATCGTATGGTGTATGGCATTATGTTTTGGCAAATTCACCAGGAGTTTCCCATACGGGTGTATGACGTAAAGAAACAACTAAAGAGCCTCGATAAAGCCATTAATGACGTTAAAAAAACCAAGATCCGTTTGGTTA
Source organism: Gammaproteobacteria bacterium (assembly GCA_043719675.1). Taxonomy (GTDB): domain Bacteria; phylum Pseudomonadota; class Gammaproteobacteria; order UBA6429; family Thiohalophilaceae; genus JACQBC01. Next base: position 5,177 of record JAYSTO010000230.1, read on the forward strand.
GCGCCGCCAACAATGCGCCAAAACATTTTCAGGGACATGATGTTCGCATTCGCGCGGCAAACCAAAAAATTGATGTGCTGCTAAAACAATTGGACAATGCCATCGCCGAACAACAACGTTACATCCAAACCCTGGCACTGCTTGCGCTGCAACAACGCCATCAACAATTGGAAAGTTACCACATCCGCGCCCGTTTCTCCGTCGCACGCCTGTATGATGCCTTGACCAAGGAAAAGGAGGCGACCCGTGCGAAGGAATAGCTGGCTATGTATCGCCACACTGATCACCTTGAGTGCTTGCGCCAGCAAAAGCAAACAAGCCGAAACGATTGGTGGCCTGCAACAGCGCGAAATCCTGCTGGAAGAGCCAACGTTAGATGTCGCCATTGATCCGAACAAGGTCCGTGAGTATTACCGTGACTTTCTTGCCGTGACCAATGAAAACAAGTTGTACAGCGAGGCGCTGCGGCGCTTGGCGGATCTGGAACTAAAAACCGGCGAGGCCAACATTAGTTCCGACGAAACGACGGATGCGCGCGATGGGCAAAAACAAGCACTCTCTGCAATTAAACTCTATCAAAGCTATCTGAAAACCTACCCGCACGATCAGGCCAATGATTTGATTCTTTATCAATTGGCCAAGGCTTATGAACTGACCGGCCAAACACAGCGCGCACTGGACACCTTCGATAAGATCATGGCGCATTACCCGGCAACCCGTTACCGCGATGAAGTGCAATTCCGCCGTGGTGAAATGTTATTTCTGTTACGCCGCTTTGAAGATGCCGAACTCGCCTATGCCTCTATCATCAGCGGTAAGAAGGATTCGGTCTTTTTCGAGAAAGCCATGTATAAATATGGCTGGACCCATTTCAAACAAAATCGTTTTAAGCCTGCACTCAACGCCTTTTTTGCCATCATGGATCGCAAACAACAGCAGGGCATGATTAAGGCTAACCAAACCTTGCCGGAGCTGGAAGGCAGTGATCGTGAATTATTGGATGATACCTTACGCGCAACCAGCCTGTGCTTCGCCTATCAAACCAACGAGTACACAATTGCACAATATCTTGACGAGACGGGGCAACGTCCCTATGAACCGCTCATCTACTTAAGCCTGGGACGGCTGCATCTGGAAAAAGATCGCATCAAGGACGCGGCGGACACCTTCATGACCTTTGTCAAACGTAATCCGACTTCCGCTTTAGCGCCGGAGTTTCACACCGAAGCAATCAAGACCTATCAGAAAGGTAATTTGATTTCGCTGGTGATTCCTGCCAAAGAAGAATTCGTACGACTGTATGGGGTAGGGTCAGCGTATTGGGAATTACAAAATACTGAATCACGCGAACGGATACGTCCCTTGCTGGGCGCACATATCACAGAATTGGCCAGTCATTTCCACGCCAATGCCCGCATCACAAAAACACCGGTGGATTTTGCCAAGGCCGCGGAGTGGTATGGCATGTATCTAAAAAATCTGCCCAATGACAAGAATGTCCCGCAAATGAACTTCCTGATGGCAGAATCACTTTATGACGGCAAATTTTATTCTCGTGCCGCCGATGAATTTGAGAAAACCGCTTATGAATATCCTGAACATGCAAAAAGTGCCGAGGCTGCCTATGCCGCATTGCTGACCTACACTGAATTGGAAAAGGTGACCCCAGCCGCTGACTATACCAAGAACTGGCGACAACGCTCGATCAGCAGCGCTTTACGTTTCAGTGATCGTTTTCCCGCTGATAAACGCGTCCCTGCGGTCCTGACCAAAACCGCCGATCAACTTTTTGCCATGGCAGATTATTTGCGCGCTGCCGCCACCGCGCAGAAAGTGTTAAAACTCAATGTTGCCGACCCGGCGCTCAAACGCACTGCCTTGGTCGTGCTTGGCCACTCTGAATTTGAACTAAAAAATTATGCGCAGGCGCAACAAGCCTATCGCGATAGCCTGAATGTTATCCCGCCGCAAGATAAACAATATGCCGAGATTTATGATCGTCTTGCTGCCAGTATTTACAAACAAGGCGAACAGGCCCGCGACAAAGGTGATATGCCGGGCGCCTTGGCCTTTTTCCTGAGCGTTAAGTCCATCACGCCTGTCTCCGCACTGCGCGCCAATGCCGATTACGATGCTGCCACCACCCTTATCCAATTAAAAGATTACAAAAAGGCCTCAACGCTGTTGGAAAATTTCCGTACCGAATTTCCCACCCATAAATTGGCAGGCACAGTACCGGAGAAGCTGGCTTTTATTTACAGTGAAACCGGTCAGACTACCCGCGCCGCCACGGAAATGGAACGTTTGGCCGCTGCCAACAAAGCCAACCCTGAATATAGTCGCAACTTGTTGTGGCAAGCCGGTGGTTTTTATGAAAAAGGCAATTTACTCAACGACGCCAAACGCGTGTTTACCCAATATGTTCAGGACTTCCCTGCACCCTTTGAACAGGCAGTGGAGGCCCGCCATAAGCTGGCCGATTACGCCCGTAAACAAGGGGATGGCCGTGAATGGGGCCGCTGGTTGCAAGATATTATTCGTGTCGATGCCGCCGGCGGGGCGCAACGCACTGACCGCACACGTTATCTGGCGGCGGATGCAACACTATTATTAGCCCAAGGGCATTTTAATGCGTATAAACAGGCGCGTCTGACCCATCCGCTGAAAGATAGCCTGGCACGCAAAAAAGACTTGATGCAAACCACGATTAAGGCCTACGAAGGTGTCTTGCAATATCGCGTCGCCGAGGTGACCACCTCCGCGACCTATCAAATCGCTGAGATCTATTACGATTTCGCCCAGGCATTATTAAAATCCGATCGGCCACAAGGTCTCAATGCGGATGAGTTACAACAATACCAAACCTTATTGGAAGAACAGGCGTTTCCGTTTGAGGAACAAGCCATTGGTATCCACAGTGAAAATCTCAAACAAATTCGCAACGGTGTCTATGATGACTGGGTCAAACGCAGTTTAGCCGCGTTGCGTAAATTGCAACCGGCTCGTTACGCCAAGACTGAAAAGGTGGATAGATATGTCGAAGCGATACAGTAATCCGCTGCTTGGGTTATGTTTTGTGGCCTTGTCCGCTTGTGGCAACGCACCCAAGCCGAGCACGGCTAAAAGTGAGTCCCCCGCCGCCATCGCCAAAGCCATAGATGTTGATCCGCAGATAGCTGCCCAGTATCAGCGTGCTGTGGCAACACTAAAAAGCGGTGATGACAACAACGCGCTCGTCCAATTCCAATCGGTTGCGGAAAAGGCGCCGCAACTCGCCGGGGCTTTTATCAATATGGGCCTGATCCATTTACACAAAAAACGCTATCAAGACGCAGAACAAGCGCTGCTTCAGGCAACCACAGTCAAACCCAATGATGCCGTTGCCCAAAATCACTTAGGTATTGTCTTGCGCGAACAAGGTAAATTTGACAAGGCAGGACAGGCCTATCAACAGGCGTTACAAATTGACCCCAATTATGCCAACGCCCATTTGAATATCGCGGTACTGTATGATATTTACCTCAGTGACCTGCCTAATGCACTACAGCATTATGAAAAATACCAATCCTTGACCGATAATAAAGATGAGCAAGTACCCAAATGGATTGCCGACGTGAAACAGCGTCTCAACCAACCTAACAAAGGGAAAAACTAATGCCTCTGCCCCGTAGTTTACTCGTGCTCATGGCTGGCGCCTTCACCACGGTCTGTGTTGCCGAAGATACGCTCGAGATGGAAGGTACCCGAATCCACGGCAATGTGGAGTTGCCAAAGGTACTTTATATCGTTCCCTGGCAGCAATCCGAGTTACCCGAAGTGGGCCAGCCGCCGTTAGAGAGCTTGATCGACGAGGCCTTAACGCCGGTCGACCGGGAAGTATTTCAGCGCCAAATTCGTTATCATGACGCCTTAACTACACAAGATGTAAGGAATAATGCGAAACAGTAAACAGATTCAAGACATTGGTTTATGCCCTGCTATATCGTTGCGATATAGTCGCGATAGACGTGAACGTTGAGGCCAACGGAAAACCTAGCCAAGCAATAAACATATGTACAAAGGATAACCATGTCAGCATAACGATTCGAATCTTTCCGCACACTAGTCCAATTTTAATTATTTTTACCTATATAGCCGCTAACATATAGCTCAGCTGTACGACTTTAGGAGGTCGCATGATTCAAGGGATCATTAAGTTTATTCAGGATGGCGGATTCTGGATGTATCCGATTATGCTAGTGATGGCAGTGGGTATCGCCCTTAGCATCGAGCGTTATATTTATCTCAGTTTATCGCGAATCAGTAATCGCCACATGATCTCCAAGGTCCTGCCGCTACTGCAGCGCGGTGAATTTCAGCAAGCTTACAGCGCCACATCAAAATCCAATCTTGCCATTAGCCGCATGCTGTCACAGGGTCTGGCCCGCTATAAATCGGCCCATACCCGTGACGAAATTGAGATGGCCATGGAGGAAAGCATGCTGGAGGTCATCCCGCGGCTGGAAAAACGCACCCACTACATTGCGACCTTTGCCAATATCGCCACACTACTCGGCCTACTCGGCACGATCATCGGTTTGATCGATGCGTTCGCCGCCATCTCGGCGGTTGATCCATCGCAAAAAGCCAAGATTCTCTCGACGAGTATTTCCGTGGCGATGAACACCACCGCCTTTGGTCTGATCGTGGCGATCCCACTGCTATTGATGCATGCCGTATTACAGTCCAAGACCACGGAAATCGTTGACAGCCTGGAAATGGCTACGGTTAAGTTTGTCAATATGATTATGCAACGCAAAAGCAGCAAAGAGCCAAAAGAATCATGAGACGCGGCCGCCTGCGCGCCCGGCTCCGGTCCACACCGGAACTAGAAATCACCGCCTTCATGAATCTGATGGTGGTATTAGTGCCGTTTCTGTTGATGACCGCCGTGTTCACCAAAATGGTCGTACTGGAACTGAACCTACCATCATTGGGTGGTGCCAGTGCGACAAACGATAAACCGGATTTCGAATTACAGATCACCATCCGTAAAGAGGCTGTTATCCTGTCTGACAATAAAGGCGGCTTAATCGCCAATATCCCGCAGAATAAAGCACAGCACGATTACATCAAACTGGCCGAACTGCTCAAAGAGGTCAAGGCACGGTTCCCGGAGAAAACCAACGCATCCATTCTGGCGGAACAGGATACCGCCTATGACACGATTGTACAGGTCATGGATGTAACTCGTTCTTATGAGGTTGTACAAAACGGTTCCCGTTTTCAAGACGTATTATTCCCCGATATTTCTATCGGCGATGCACCGCCAGTGAGATAACGTCATGGATAAATCCTCCCGCCGTACCCGCCGCATGGAACGGCATAATAAGCGCAACAATCAAGGCGCCACCTTGAACATGGTGTCCATGATGGATATCTTTACGATATTGCTGTTCTTTTTGTTGATGAATGCCGCCGCCGACGCCGAGATTTTGAGCCCGCCCAAACAAATCGTCCTGCCTGAATCCACTGCTGACAAGGGGCCAAAGGAAAACATTGTCATCCAGGTCAACAACAAAGAGATCCTCGTCGACAATCAAGTCGTCGCGCAAACTGCGGATGTTATACAAAACAAAGAGCTCCTTATCCCTGGTGTGCTCACCGCATTACAGCAGCTCGCTGATAAGGCACGCGCTAAGAAAGTGGACAATAAAGAATTTTTAACACGCGGCATTACCATCATGGGCGATAAACAAATACCCTATGACGTCCTCAAAAAAATTATGCTGACCTGTGCCAGTCTGGATTTTGCCAATATTTCACTGGCAGTGATGCAAAAATCACAGGAAAAGAGCTAACTGCACATGGCGTATAACAGCACTCTATTTGAAGATGCGCTACCGTGGGCCGTCAGCGAGAGTGACCGCCGCTTTATGGGCATCGTTGCCATTTCACTGTTTGTTTCAACCTTGCTATATGTAATTATTCAATTTCTGCCTAAGCCGGTGATTGAACAAAAAAAACTGGAAGATGTCTCGCCTCGCCTGGCGAAATTGATCATTGAGAAAAAGCTGCAGCCCAAACCAACCCCCGTGCCGCAGAAAAAAGAGCCAGAGAAGGCCAAAGAAAAACCGAAGGAACCCGAAAAAACAAAGGACAAACCTAAGCAGAAAGAAAAAGAAAAGGTGCCCGAGCCTAAGCCACAACCAAGCCCAGAACAACGCGCTGACAAGGCTCGCGAAAAAGCGGCACAAAGCGGTTTAATGGCAATGCAAGATCAGCTGGCTGATCTGCGGCAGAGCTTCAATGTTGCATCAATACAAAATCAAAAACCCGTTGCTACCGCTGGTGCCAACAAAGCCAGTGAAAATACTGACAACACCTCGAGCCTTATCGCCACCAAGGCAGGGCAAGGCAGCGGTGGCATCAACACCGGTGGTTTGAGTCGCTCAACCGGTGGTAATAATCTGGCTGGCCGCGACACCACCGCCGTGAAGAGCACCATAAACTCATCTGGTGGTGGCAAGGGGCGTAGCACGGGTGGTGGTGGCTCTGGAAATAGTCGCGGCGATGAAGAAATTGAATTGGTCTTCCAGGAAAACAAGGGCAACATCTTCAGCATCTATAATCGCTATTTGCGTCAGGACCCCACCCTAAAAGGCAAATTGGTCCTGCAAATCACTATCGCCCCCAATGGCCGCGTCACCAACGTGCGGGTGGTTTCCAGCGAATTGAAAAATGCCGAACTGGAGCAAAAAATTGTCTCACGGGTTAAATTATTCCAATTCAAGCCAAGTAGTGTAGACACGGTAACGGTTACCTATCCGATTGATTTCCTGCCTTCCTAGTCGTGCTTACCGCACTAACACGATCTATTTGGAAAAGGTTATGCAAAAACAAATTTTATGTTTTTTCACTGTTTGCTGGCTGATGCTGCCTGGGAATGCCGCTGCACAATCAAACTTTGGCATTGCTCTGGCGCTGGAAGGTTATGAAGTGGATCTGCATTATCCCACCCAGGTGCTGCCAACACAGCTCAATGCCATTAGCCTGCGCTGGAATGAAAAATTAAGTGATCACACCCATGGGGGTATCTCACTGGGAATAGTGGATGGTACCCAAGGCAACAACCCAGTACCCGCAGCCAGGGTGACGACAGGCAATTACCTGGGGATTAACCTGTTTTTTGCCTATATCCAAAGCGCCCGCCTTAGTCTTGGTCTAAATCTCG